>CAKNLK010000001.1 GCA_930989535.1 uncultured Clostridia bacterium
CGGTAACGCCGCCGAATACAGGCATCATCTGTCGGCAGAACATAGAAGAACTGCGAAGAACATTTAACCGTAAGCTCCCGCATAAAATTCAGGCGCTCGAATCCTTCCTCGCCGTGTCTATGCTGATGCTGGAAGTCGTACCCGTTCCCGAAGTCGCCTATGCTTCCGAAGAACAAGTGCGCGACGTAAACGACCGCCCTATCCTCCGCGCAGCGATCCATGCCAAAGCGGACGTCATTCTCACGGGCGACAAAGACCTGCTGGAAGCAAACCTCAAACGTCCTCTTGCCTGTACCCCTGCACAATTTTTGAATATGTGACCTTATCCCCTCGCGGCTGCCATTCGGCAGCCGCTTTTTCCGTCATTTCTTTCTCCTCACATCTGCGTTCCTCTGCCGTGCAACATACGGTTGAATTTGCTTGCCTGCAACGTATAAGCCGGCGTATAGAACGTATCCCAAGTTTCCTGCGTCAATGTATCCTGCCATTGCACGACGGCGGGAACGGCGGCAAAGGACAGTTGCGTATATGCCATCAACACGCAATGGCGGTCTATATCGTTCGCCACGACGAGCATCTTGTCCGTATAGTTGTAGCCGCGGCTTTGCAATACGTCCGCCGCCGCAACCACCATACCGCCCGAACCGCAGCAAGGCTCGTTCAGAATAAACGGCTTGTCCGGCGGCTCTCCGAGCGTGATTGCAGCCATAAACTTTGACACGTCGTAAGGCGTAAAGTATTGCCCCGCATTTTTGTTGCCGGCTTCGATTTGCATATATAGTTCGCCCAAATAATCGCCGGGCTTTTGATCTTTGAGAAAACGCGGCATTTCCCGCTTCATCATCTCATAGGCTTGCTCGTAGTCGTTACAATACCGCTGCCCGAATTCGGGCTGAAAGGTCAAAAGACAGTCCCAAATAATGCTTTTTGTTTTACGCAAGTTTTGTCGGAGTTTCTGTTTTCCCCTACTTGTCAGTAAACCGTTTTTATCGAACACACCGCAACTCTTTTCTTCATCGCCCGCATAAGAGATATAATCCGTCTTCTCTTTCGAGCCTTTGTCCATATACTTCATATAGTCGTCCGCAAGCCGGCTTGAATAGAATTGACGGTTTCCGCCGTATTTCTCCGCTAAAACGGATGATTTTGCGAGATCTTCCTCATTCTGTATGTATTTGATTTTACTGTTGACATTCGGTACACTCATTTATTCCCGAATTTTTGTTCGAGTGTGAGGATGATTTTTGCAAAGCGAACGGGCAAATCGTCAAAAAATCCGTCCTCTACTTTGCGCGGCAAAGGCGGAGAACCCGAAAGTTCGCCCAAGTTCATGTTATAGAGCGAGGAAAGCAGGCGTTCCATGACCGCGATATGTATATCCATTTTCTGCCCCTGCACTTTCAGAAATTTACCTGTTTCGTCGGTAATGCTTTCGATCTTCCGCATTTCCTCGTACAGTTTGTCCAATGCCATGGCGGACGGAACCGCAGCTGCCGCCGGCGTAGTGGGCGGCGTCGCGTTCAGAGCGTCCACGCCGAGGCGGATAAGACTGGTCATGAATTCGTTCTTATTTCGGAATTCCTTTGAATGGGCTTTGTAGAGATTCCCGATTTCGACCACAAGGTCTGGATCGTAGAGCCGGATTGTGTACTTCATTTCAAAATTGCTCATGCCGCGTCCTCTCCTTTTGTTTCGTTTCCTTCTTCCGTATAGGAATCTTCCGTTTCCTCCGCAAGCGGGTTTTCAGCTTCCGTGGCGTCCCAGTCGATATAGTGCTGCGCGATCACGCCGCGAAAGTAATAGATAAACTTCCTTGACGATCTTTTCCCCTTATCATTTACGGAGAAAAATATTCTCTTACGAGTTCTTTTCCGCCGCATTTTGCGACGACTCCGTTCTCGATGAGGCACGCCCTGTCGCACAAGGCCTCGGCGCAGCGCACGTCGTGGGTAATGGTTATCATTGTGTTGCCCGACTGTATGTGCAGCTTATTGAGTATCTCCACCATTTGGCACAGACCGTCGTAGTCCTGCCCCACCGTCGGTTCGTCCAACAACAGAACTTCCGGTTCGCATGCGGCGACCGCAGCTATCGAAACGCGGCGCTTCTGTCCTTCCGAAAGCGACTGCGGATGCCGTTCCCATAGGTGCTTTACGCCGAACAGCTCCGCGATCTCTGCGGCGTATTCTTCGCTCTTTGCCCCGAACGAAATCTCCTGCCGCACGGTAGGCATGAAAAGCTGGTAATCAGGATTTTGGTAAACAACGCCCACCTTTTTATACCACGCCTTGTTTCCTTTCGGCTTTTGTTTGAATTTCTCGTCTATGTACTGCGCAATATTGCCGCCCGTGGGTTTATACAGCCGCGCGATCAGGCGCAGGAGCGTCGTCTTTCCGCTGCCGTTTTCGCCGAGAAAAACCGTTCTGCCGCCCTTCGGGATTTCAAGCGTAATGTCTTTGAGTATCTCCCTGTCTCTTACGGAGAATTTAACATTTTTAAGCGAGAAAACCGACGATTGCCCCACACATATGTGGCAACTATCTTCTATTTTTGCCGTCTGCGCCTGCAAATACGCCGCCTTATCCTCTATTCTCTTTACCGTCTTGTTGCCGATGTGCCAGACCGTATCGACAAACGGCAGAACCATATCGAGCCTGTGTTCTATGACGACCACGCAATAACCCGCCTGCGCGAGCGAGCGCAGCGTGCCCATGAGCATTGCCGCGCCGTCTTTATCAAGATTTGCGAGCGGTTCGTCGAGAATGATGATCTTCTGCCCCATCGCCAGCGTGCTTGCGGTTATCAGCCGCTGTTTCTGCCCGCCCGAAAGGGTGCGGCACTTCCAACTTTTATCGAGCTTTAAGAGGTTGCAGACAATATCTATTTGCTTTTGTATCTTTTCGGGCGGGAAAGCGAGGTTTTCGCAGCCGAAAGCGATTTCGTCCTCTACGATCTTCTGAATGATCTGCTCGTCGGCATTCTGCAAGACAACGCCCACTTTGCGGCAGATATAGCCGAGCTTTTTGCCCTTGATGTCCTCGCCCGCTATCTTGACTTCTCCCGTAAGTTCGCCGTAATTGACATTGGGGATGATGCCCGAAACGATATACATTAAGGTGCTCTTTCCCTCGCCCGAATGCCCGGAAAGGAGCGTCACTTCTCCGTACTCTGCGGTAAAATCGGTGTTTTCGAGTATCTTGGTCTTTCCGTCATAGGAAAAAGTTACTTGTTTCAATTCTATCGCGTTCATAATACGACCACCGACACAGCGCCCGCAACAATTCCGAGGATGAACAGCACGTCGGAAAGAGCAGGATATTCCTTTTTATAGATAGAGTACAGGCTGCCGCCCAGCGCAAAGCCGCGCGTTTCGACGGACAGCGCGAGCGTATCTGAAATATTCACCAGTCGCATGACAAACGGCACGAGAAAGGCGCGGTATAAGATTTTGGGGTTTAATATGCTGCCCGCGCCGCGCGTTTTCATCGCCTCGCGTACGCGACCTATCTCCCCTTTGAGCATGGGCACAAAGGACATAGAGATGAGCATACCCAAAGTGATTGCACGCGGCGTATGTATCTGCGACAGGCTCCTCGTCATCCTGACCGCGGAGACAGACATACTAATTGCCACACCCAGAAAGAGCGCGCCGAAACGATTGAGCATTGCCAGCGCAGCAGAAAAATCTCCGCCCGCCGAAGCATAGGCGATGCCGGCAAATGCTCCGCCGAACACGATAAACGCGGGCAACATTTTAAGTACCCCTTTCCAGCACCCGAACAAACAAAGCCATACGAGTACGCCCAAAAGATACCAGCACAAATTTTCATTCCGCGCTACGACCAGCCCGAAGATGATAACAAAAAGCGACGAGGCAATTGCTATGAGCGGGTACAATTTTGTTTTGAACCTGAAAAACGTCACTTTTTAAGTACCCCCGCCTTTTTGAGTTCACGCGAAATCACCATTCCAATGACCGAGCCGACAAAGCACAGTACAACAATAGCCGCCGTCATACCGACAATTACCCACGGATCGGTCGCGCCCAAAAACATGGTGACCGCCTCGTTCTCCTCGCCCGTCACGGTGTAGTTCACGTTGTAATAAAACCAGAGAAGCGGCACGGTGAGCGGCATATACAGCGTGCCCGCCATAACGCACGCCCAGTCATTTTTATAGCTGCGGAAGATGGCAAACACCAAAAGTTCCACCACAACCGCACACACGGCGATGAGCGCCATAGGCGGGAACATCATCACCAAAAAAAGCGCGATAAATATTCCCATAATGGTCATGGAACCGGCTTTTCGCACCTTCATAAGCCCTATCACGGGAAATATGGAAAATTGCAGTCCAAGCCCCAACTGAATGATTCCGAACACGGGAACGTGAATGAGAAGCGGCATGATTGCGCTCGTCACCAATGTACACGCCGTGATGATGGCGAGAAATACGATGTCCTTAATCTTGAATCTGCGGAACATCTTGCTTTCGTCTCCGTCACGCGCCTCGCGCTTTTTGCGCTTTTCTTCAAAAGCCGCCTGCTTGGGAGCAACGACCGCCTGCATTGCAAGTGTATTTTCTATGAGAGCGGCGACATCGACGTTTTGTGTTGTGGTTTTGCTCGTATTTTCCATATATCACTTTACTTCCTGCATTACTCCGCTGTTCACGCGGTAGATTCTGTCCGCAATCGCCATTGTCGATTCGCGGTGCGATACGAGGATAATGCTCTTTTTGCTCTTTTGTTCGGCGAGAGATTTCAAAATCATTCCCTCATTGATAGAATCGACGTTGCTCGTCGGTTCGTCCAGCAAAATGAGCTGACTGCCCTTTAAGAACGCCCGCGCAAGCCCGATACGCTGTTTTTCGCCCGCCGAAAGATTGTCGCCCATTGCACCCACCTGCGTCTTATAGCCGTCGGGAAGCGACATGATAAAATCGTGCACCGACGCCATTTTGCATGCCCTTTCGATTTCTTCCTGCGTGGCGTCCGGCTTTGCGATTCGCAGGTTATCCTCGATGCTCTCGTCGAAGAGATAGGTCGTCTGCGAGACCATAGTTACGTTGTCGAGCAGATTGTCAGAATCGATTTTATCGACGTCGATGCCGTTGTAGTCGATTTCGCCCTTGTCCTTCTCCCAAAAACGCAAGAGGAGTTTTAAGAAGGTCGATTTTCCGCAGCCGCTCTCGCCGACGATGCCTATAATTTCACCCTTTTCGGCGTGCATGCACACATCTTTGAGGACGGGAGCATTCTTCTCATATGCAAAGGACAGGTCTTTCACGTTGAGATTTTTGTAATCGAATGTTTTTCCGTTCTTTACAGGCGTTACGGCAGGCTTTTCTTCCAAAAGGTTGAGTACCCTATCACCGCTTGCAAAGGTCTGCGTTAAATTGCCGGGCAGAGCGGACACCGCCAGCACGGGGCCGAAACTTCCGAAAATCGTCACAACGCCGATGAGCATTCTTCCGAGGTCAAGCACATCTGCCGACACCAATACAATGCCGACAATCAGCGAGATTACGATGAACAGCGTTACGCAAAGTTCGGTTGCCGCGCCTGCCTTTGTGATGCCGTTTTTCATTTTCTTCGTCTCTTTCAGAAGAATATCCGAACGGCGGTTGACTTCTCCTTCCCTGTCCTTTTCGGCGTTATTCAGTACAATGTCCTTAATGCCCTTGATACTGTCGAGGAAGTAAGCGTTGAACGAGGCGAACTCCCTGCGATAGTTTACGCCAGACACTTTGAGCTTGCCCGACGAAATGAGCGGCACGACGATACCGATAACGATAAATCCTGCGAGCGCGACTAACGCGAGATACCAGCTTGCGATGAAGCCCACGAACAGGAACACGGCGAGCGACACCAAAACGGCAATACAGATGGGGCTGATGGTATGCGCATAGAATACTTCCAGCGTCTCGATATCCGAAGTGATCATGGCGATGATGCTGCCCTTCTGTTTACTTTCGAGTTTTGCGGGGCATAGCACCCGCAATGCGCCGAAAATCTTTTCGCGCAGCACCGCCAACAACCTGAAAGCAATATAGTGATTGGAATACTGTTCTAAATAGCGCAGTCCGCCTCGAATGACGCCGCAGCCGACGGCAAGCCCGATAATCCAACCCCACGCGAGCGGAATTTCTGCGCACAGACCGAGAATACCCAAAGCCTTTGCCACGCCCGTTGCACCGAACACCGTCACGCCCATCACCGCGATAAAACCGATGGAGCCGTTGATGACGGCGAGTACCATGATATACGAGAGAGAGCCGAGCAGGACGATGAGGCTCGCCATAATTTTAGCGCCACTTCTGCGAAGTTTCTCTTTCATGCTTTTACCTCCGCGCATGCCTTTTATACCCGTCTTCCAGCGATTTCTGCGTGACATACAACTTCGCATAATCGCCGTTTTTGAACATTAACTCGCTGTGCGAGCCATATTCTCTCACTTCTCCATCTTCCATGTAATAGATATTATCCGCCGGAACGACGTTTGCAAGGCGATGGGAAATAACGATAACGCTCTTTTCCCTGCTCATGGACTTGATGTTGTCCATAATGATTGCTTCGCTCTCAATGTCGATATTGCTCGTCGCCTCGTCAAAGACGTAGATATCTTTGTCTGCAACAAGGTTCACCGCGAGCGCGAGCCGCTGCTTCTGCCCGCCCGATACGTTGCTTGCGTCCTCCGTGATGACCTTATCCAGTCCGCCGTTTTCTTTGATAAAATCGGCGAGGTTGACTGCCTCTAATGCCGCCCAGATTTCTTCGTCGCTCGCGTTCTTCTTTGCAAGTTCAAAGTTGGCGCGCACGGTATCGTTGAAGATATAGGTGTTGTACGAAACGGACGCGAGGTGGGAATAGTACGACTCGCGCGTCACGCTTTCGAGCGGCTGTCCGCCCACCGTAACGTTGCCCGCCTTCGGGCGGTACGCGCCGACGAGCATATTGACGACGGTGCTCTTTCCGCAGCCGCTCTCGCCGACGATGGCCGTCATACCCTTTTCGGGGAAGGTCATGGACACATTTTTCAAAACGTCGCGCTTGCCGTCATAGGAGAATGTCACGCCGTTTAATTTGAGTTCTGTTCCCTTTACTTCATTTGCTCCCCATACAGGATCGGGAACGTTGAGGAGAGATATTATTTTTCTGCCCGCGCTCGCGCCGTTCATGGCGACGTGGAACGCAGAGCCGAGCGAACGGAGCGGCAGGAAAAACTCCACCGCCACGAGAATGAGAAAGAGCGCGGCGGCAGGCGCAAGCCAGCCGTTTATAAGCCCCACGATCGCAAGCGCGATTCCTGCGCCCGCGCCACCGTATGCCACCAAGTCCATAATCGTCGTGCTGGCAAGCTGCATGACGAGCACCTTCATCGTGATCTTGCGGAACTCTTCCGCGCTCGCATTCATCTTGACGTGGCGGGCGGCATCCGCTTTGAAAATTTTGAGTTCTTTCAACCCCTGCACGCTGTCCAAAAAACCGTCGCCCATCGAGGTGTATTTGCCCCAATACTTTGCAAATATCTTTTTGGCATACTTTGAAACTGCCACGATGGACACGGGAATGAGCGGCACGCACGCCAAGAGCACAAGCGAAGTGCGCCAGTCGATCCCCACGCAGATGCAAAACAGGAGAAGCGGTGCGAGCATAGAAAAGAAAAACTGCGGCAAGTAGGTTGAATAGTACAGATCAAGTTGCTCGATACCCTCCATACTCACCTGCGTCAGCCCCGCCATGCTCATGCCGTCCGTCGAGCGCACGCCGAGTTTTAAGATCTTATCATAAGTACGCTCGCGCAAGTCCTTTTTGACCTTGCGCCCCAGCATATCTTTGAGGCTGCCCGTACAGCGGCTGGCGATATAGCGCACGATAATGGCAACGACCGCCGCTATCGCGGGATATATGTAGGCGAGCGGCTCGTACCCTTCGATGAGGAAGTACACCGCCCAGCAGATGCTCGCTGTGATGCCGATGTTGGCGAACATCCCCAACACCATGAAAAGGACGGTATAAACGACGTATCTTTTGTTTCCGCCGATGAGTTTTAAGAGTTCTTTATCAAACATCTGCTTTTGCCTTTGCCTCTTTTTTTAATTTCCTTTTATAATTTATCATCTGAAAGACATGTCTGAATGCAAACACGGGGTGCGTGAATATCATTCTCGGCCCCGACCACTTCATAACATCCTTTATCTTCTCCCGCATATCCGGTTTATAGCAGTGAATCTTGCACAAAGAACAAAACTTTTTGTTGACCTTGAACGGACATTTTTCAAGGCGGAACAGCGCGTATTCCGTGAGCGCCGTACATTCTTCGCAGAGTCCCCCTCTCGTTCCGTGGTTGCCGCGACAATACTTTCGTATCATGACGGGAATAAGTTTCCTCTCCTTCTCCCACGCTTTCAGTTCTTTCGGCTTTTTGTTTGTTTTCCTTTCTTTCATGCTCGGCCTCTTTTTGTTGGTTAGCATATGCGAACATAAAATTAAAAATGTTCGGAACATGATTGTGAACTGCGAACAAAATAAATTCACGCATACAGTTCCCTATTGCGAAGCAATGTATAGTATAATTGTTCTGACAAAAAATGTCAAATAAATTCACCATGGTTAATAATTTTTTTATCCGATTTACGATACAAATTAGAATGCGGAAAGAGAATTTTCCTCTTCCCGCACTTTCAGCATTTCTCAAGCAAAATTTTTAAATTCGCCACTCGCCCGATTGCTTTTGCAGCTTACACATTTGCGCGTAAAGGCCGCCTTTTGCGGAAAGCTCAGCCGGCGTCCCCTGTTCCGCAACTTTGCCATCCTTTAAAAGCACCAGTTTATCCGCTCCCTCCACCGTACGCATACGATGTGCGATAATCAGAACGGTTTTTCCCCGAACAAGGCGAGAAATTGCGCGCTGAATCAGCGTTTCATTCTCTGCATCCAAAGAGGCCGTAGCCTCGTCTAACAGGATAACGGGGGCATTTTTTAAAAGCGCCCGGGCAATCGAGATACGCTGGCGTTCGCCGCCGGATAATACCGAGCCGTTTTCGCCTATCACGGTATTATACCCTTCGGGGAGCTTTTGCACGAACTCGTCGCACTGTGCCTCGCGCGCGGCGGCGAGCACTTCTTCGTCCGTGGCGCCCTGCCGCCCTATGCGGATATTTTCCATGACGGTGTTGTTGAAGAGCGTTACTTCCTGAAAGACGATGGAATACGCCGAGAGCAGTTTTTCGGGATCGACCGTCTTTACGTCCGTGCCGCCGAGCGTGATTTTGCCGCTGTCCGCGTCCCAGAACCTTGCGGCAAGTTTGGCCGCCGTGCTCTTTCCGCCACCGGACGGGCCGATGAGCGCCGTAACTTCCCCCTGCTTTGCCGTAAATGACACACCGGAAAGCACTTGCTCACCTGTGTTATAGGCAAAGGACACATTGTCGAACACAATGTCGTAGCCGTGTGTTCTGAGCTCTGCCGTACCCGGCTGGACGGGATAATTTTCAATTTCGTTCATTCGTTCGATGGGAATGTTCGTGGAGATGATGGCGGCGAGGTTTTGCAGCGACGAACTCAAAGGATCGTACAGCCTCGACACGACCAAAAGATACATGAAGAACGTAAGAACGGTAATTGCATTACTTGCCAGCAGCATTCCGCCGACGAGCGCGACGGTGCCGATGCCGAGTTTGAGTATCATCCCCGCGGGAACGACGAACAGCGCGCCGCCGAGCTCAGATGCTATCATGCGCTTTTCCTGCAGATCTATCTTTTTATCCAAGCCTTTCAGGTACTTTTCTTCCGCGTTATTGGACTTTAAGTCGCGCATGGTTTCGAGCGCTTCCTGAATGCCGTCCGCAACGGCGAGTTTTGCCTCCGTCTGGCGGCGGGTAAAATAGTTCTGCACCTTACCTGAAAATGCGACGATGGCGAGCGATACGGGCAGCACCCACAGCGCGGCAAGAGCCATTCGCCAATCGAAGATAAAAAGACAGACGGCGATGATGACCGTGGAGATCATCGAACCGAAAAATTCGGGTATCCAGTGCGAGAAAGACTGTTCAAGCGTAGTACAATCCGCCATAATGGTTGTGGTGAGGTCGGAAAGGTCGCGCTTGCCGAAGAAGGACAGCGGCAGTTTGCGCAATTTTTCCGCGAGCGAAATACGCCGAACAGAACTTTCTTTATATGTTGCATAATAGGTCGCTCCATACACCCAGCGGTAGGAAAAAAGAATGAGCAGGACTGCCGCCACCATGCCGACAATATAGATCCACAGATGTCCCTGCGGCACGCCGCCCGCATACAAGTCGGATACAAGCAGATATAAAAGGCTGACGGGCAGCATAAGCGTGAGGTTGTGTACCATGCAGGAAATCGTGGCGATGACGAGGTCTTTCGCTCCCTGACGCGAGAGCGCGTATTTTTTCATGATAATTTTGAGCATATAAATCTCCTTTTAATTATGCACCGACTTAAGCGTTAGTCGCCCGCAAGATAAGGAACGCGCGGCTTTGCCGCAGGGAGTGTACACGGACGTACATGACCAAGGCAAAACGTAAGCGTGACACAATATTGCGGGATGAATAACGCTTAAGCCACTTTCCAAGCGATGGAAGTTCTGTATTCGTCGTACATATTGTGATACAGACCGCCCTTCTCCATAAGCTGGGCGTGCGTGCCTTCTTCTGCGATTTTACCGTCTTTCAAAACGTAAATCTTATCTGCGTTCTGCACGGTGGTGAGGCGGTGTGCGATCATGATTACCGTCCTGCCCTCCGCAAGCCGTTCAAACGCACGCTGGACTGCCGCCTCGTTTTCGGGGTCGGCAAACGCCGTCGCTTCGTCCAGGACGAGCACGGGCGCATTTTTGAGCATGACGCGCGCAATGGCAATACGTTGCTGCTCTCCGCCCGAAAGGTACACGCCCTTGCTGCCGATGACGGTGTCCACGCCATGCGGGAACTTGTTCAGAATATCGTCGCATTGTGCGTTATGGAGAGCGGCGAGCACCTCTTCCCGCGTTGCAGAAGGTCTGCCCATGCGCACGTTTTCAAAGATGGAAGTTTTGAGCAGTTTGCTGTCCTGAAAGACGTAAGCGACGGTATCGTTCAGCGTCTGCCTGTCAATATCCTTGACGTTGACGCCGCCCACTTTGACCGCGCCCGACGCCGTATCCCAAAAACGGGCTACAAGTCCCGCAGCCGTCGTCTTTCCTCCGCCGGAGGGCCCTACAAGCGCCACCGTTTCACCCGCTTTTACATCAAGAGTGATGTCGTCGATGGCGTTCCTGTCCACACCTTCATATGCAAACGTCACGTTCTCAAACGTAACGGAATTATCCTTCGGGGTCTGCGGCGCGGACGGTTCGGGCAGCGGCTTGATCGCCAAGATACCGTCGATACGCTGCAAGGCGTCGGAAACGATCATATTGTTTTCGCTCATAAACATGACCTTCATCAGCGTGACCGAGATGATGGGCGTAAAAATGATATAAAAGATGAGGTTCAGAAGGAAGGTTCCGTCCACACCATCCGCAGTAAAGCAAAGCCCCGCGATGATGAGCGGCACGAACACGCAGTTAATAGCGGTCGTGAATGCGACCATCGGCCACATCAGGCTTTTGGTGTAGGCTACTACCCATGTATGGTAACTGTCTATAGAGCCTTTGAAACGCTTGAAAGAGAATACCGTCTGCCCGAACGTCTTGACGACGGGTACGCCGCGCACATATTCCACCGCCTCGTTGTTCATGTTTTCGAGCGCGCTCTGATACTCTTTCATCTTGCGCGCCATGTCCTTTCCCGTCATTTTGGACATGATGATAAAGCCGAGGACGGTCGGAATAAGGCTCAAAAGTCCAAGCCGCCAGTCGAACACGAAGAGCAGCACGATCATCCCGACGGGCGTTGCGAACGCGCCCACCATGTCGGGCAGTTGGTGCGCAAGATATGTTTCCGTTGCCCCGCTCGATTCGTTGACGATACGGCGCACCCTGCCGCTGCCGAGGCTGTTCATAAATCCGACGGGGAGCGCCCCGATATGGCGCATCGCCCTTTTTCGCATATTGCCCGCCACGCGGAACGCCGCGACGTGCGAACACATGAGCGCCGCGAAATAGACGAGCATGGAAATGAGAGCGCTGCCGACCGCCCACCATCCGTACACGGAAAGGCTTCCCTGTACCGCGGCAAAATTTCCGTTCGCTTCGATGACTTCACGCACGATGAGCCACACGAAGATAAACGGCACGAGCGCGGTCAGCGCGCTGATCGCGGAAAGTACCCACGAAAGATAGGTAAGTACTCTTCGCCGTCCGGCATAGTCCATCAAAACGGAAAGATTGCCCTTCCTCTTCTTGCTTTTTGCCATAAATGTTCTCCTTTCTATTTTTTAGTTCGCATACGCGAACTAATTAACAAAATTTTTAGCCCGACAACTCACGCCGCGCCTTAATAGTTCGCATAAGCGAACAAGTGTTTTGAAAAAATGGGCCATTCAGACCCTTTCTGTTTTGCTTTACTTCACGACAACCCCATGAGCTTATCCCAACCCGCATAAAAGAACTCGCAGACGGCGTCTACATATTCCATTGCGTCCTCTTTGGGAAAATCGTGCGCGACCACCTCGAACACACCGTTAAAGAGCGCGCTCGCAAGCATATGGTTGATGTCCCGCCGAACCGTCCTGACGGGCGCACCGCTCTCGCGCAACACACGCATAAAGCGTTCGGTGCTCTCCGTTTCATAGTCAATCATGCGGTCGATGTAGTGCTCGTAACTCGAACCCGCGCTTTTGAGAACGATGAGTTTGAAGCTGTCAAAGTAGTCGTAGATGATGTCCATCATCACGCGCATCTTGCCTGATGTGTATGAGTGCATCTCCCCTTTCTGCTGTTCCGCGGGAAAGGCGGCAAAATTCTCCTGCACTTCCGAAAAATATGCGTACAATTTATCCGCCCCTTCTTTGACAAGGGTGCGGAACATTTCATCTTTATCGGCAAAACGGCTGTATAGCATACCCGTCGTTACGCCGGCGCGCTCGGCAATGGTGCGCATAGAACTTTCGGCAAATCCCTTTTCCATAAACTCCGCTTTCGCACAAGCAAGAAGTTTTTCCGTCGCACCCCCATCTTTGATCTTCACGGCATCATGCTCCCTTAATTTAATAACACTGTTATTATAACACTGTTATCGTAATATGTCAACAGAATTAAACCATTTTAAATATACTCAATTTTGAGAGGGATTTCCGTATAATTCCGCCAGCAAAAAAGAAGGATACCGAAACCCGATATCCTTCCCGATTGCAATTATTTAATTGGCAATTTATTTGTTTTCCAAAAGCTCCTTCGTCTCCCGCGCAATAACGAGTTCCTCGTTGGTAGGAATCACGAGGACTTTGACCTTGCTGTCTTTTGCGGAAATGTCGTGAATCGCGCCGTCGTTTTTCTGCATGTTCTTTTCGTCGTCGATAGAAATTCCGAAGAATTTCAGACCGTCGCAGATACCTTTGCGCACCTGCCAGGTATTCTCGCCGATGCCCGCCGTAAAGACGAGGCAATCCAGCCCGTCCATCGCAGCAACGTACGAACCGATATACTTTTTGCAGGAATATACGAACATGTCGAGGGCGAGTTTGGCGCGCTCGTTGCCCTCGTCGGCTGCCTTCGTCAAATCGCGGAAATCGCTGGATATGCCGCTGACGCCCGCAACGCCGCACTTTTTATTGAGGTATTCGTTGCAGTCGAGGAGCGTATAGTTTTTCTTCGCCGCGAGATATTCCAAAACAGCCGGGTCGATGTCGCCCGAACGCGTACCCATCGGCACGCCCGCGAGCGGCGTAAAGCCCATGCTCGTGTCCACGCTTTTTCCGCCCATAATCGCACTGATGGAGGAACCGCCGCCGAGGTGGCAGGTCACAATCTTTGTATCCTCCGCTTTCTTTCCGAGGTAACGAATTGCCTCCTGCGAAACGTATTTGTGGCTGGTGCCGTGGAAACCGTATTTGCGGATTTTATAATTCTTATAATCGTCGTAATCGATGGCGTACATGTAGGCGTACTGCGGCATCGTGGAATGAAATGCGGTATCGAAGACGAGCGCCATCGGCGTATCGGGCATAACTTCTTTGCATGCTTCGATGCCGAGGATATTGGCGGGTTGATGCAAGGGAGCGAGCTCCGCGTTGCGGCGGCAAATTTCCAGCACTTCGTCCGTCAAAAGCACCGACTTGTTGAAGTCTTCCGCGCTATGTACGAGGCGGTGCCCTACCGCGTCGATTTCCTTCATGGAGCGGATTGCGCCGTACTCCTTATTTACGAGTGCGTCCAAAACCATCTGAATTGCGATTTTATGGTTGGGCATGTCCTGCTCGATGACTTTTTCACCCTTCGCCGTCTTGTGCTTCAAAGACGAACCGCGGATTCCGATTCGCTCGCAACCGCCTTTGGCGATTACTTCCTCCGTATCCATATCGATAAGCTGGTATTTGAGCGAAGAGCTGCCCGCGTTGACGACCAAAATTTTCATAAATTTTCCCTCCGAAAACGGTTATATTATTTTAATTTAAAGTCAAAAAGATTGTTTCGTTAAATCTGCGTCTGCAAAGCCGTGATAGCGACGGCCGCGACCACATCTTCCGATTTGCAGCCGCGCGACAAATCGTTGATGGGCTTCGCAAAACCCTGGCAGAGCGGCCCGACCGCCTGGAAACCGCCGAGGCGCTCGGTGAGCTTGTACCCGATGTTGCCCGCATCCAAGTCGGGAAAAATCAGTACATTCGCATGCCCCGCGACTTTCGAGCCGGGAGCCTTCGATTTTGCCACCGACGGCACGATTGCCGCGTCCAGCTGCAGTTCGCCGTCGATTAAAAGCTGCGGAGCCTTCTCCTGCGCCAGCTTTAAAGCGGCCGTCACCTTGTCGATATCCGCATGTTTTGCGCTTCCCTTCGTCGAGAAGGAGAGCATCGCAACCCGCGGCTCCAGGCCCGCAATCTTTTCCGCCGTCTTTGCGGAAATGACGGCGATATCGGCGAGCTGTTCGCTCGTCGGGTTTTCATTCAAGCCGCAGTCGGCATAGATGAACGCCCCGTCTTCGCAATACGGATTGCCGCAAGCGGGCGCAATCATGAGGAAGTAGCTGGATACCAGCGGAACGCCGGGCGCCGCCTTTACGATTTGAAGCCCGGGGCGGAGGGTATTCGCCGTGGAATGGCATGCGCCCGAAACCAACCCGTCCACATCGCCGGCCTTGAGCATCAATACGCCGAAATACGTATTGTCGTAAGACAATTTATCGGCCTCTTCCTCCGTCATGCCCTTCGCCTTGCGCAAATTGTACAGGAGCGCCGCGTATTCCGCGCGCTTTTCGCTCGTTGCCGGATTTACGATGTCTACCCCGGACAAATCAACGTCGGGGTTCGCCTTTTTGATTTCTTCGGGATTTCCCAACAGAACGATGCGCGCAATCTTCTGCTTTACCGCATCGGACGCCGCCTTGACTACGCGGCTGTCTTCCCCTTCGCAAAGCACGATGCGCTTGTTGAGCGCCGCCGCTTTTTCCTTGATTTTCTCCAAAAAAGGATTGCATTCCGCCTGCTTTGCCTGTTCGGCGCAAAAATCTGCCATAAAATTAACCTCTGTCGCTTTTATTTTTCTCGTTTTTAACTGTTTTCCGGAAGAAAAACGAACGCGCCCGCGAGCGGTTCCAATCTTCCGATGTCCATAAAATATTATATCCTATTCCTCTAAAAAAGTAAAAGGAATTGCGCAAAAAAACGGATTTTTCGCGAGCGGTTTTTCTCCGAAATCATCCCGAAACATCCTGCGCGGATAAAGGCGCAAAATCAAAAGGAAACGACGGTTTCGCCGTTCCCTTTCGCGCTTTTTTGCTCTTATAATAACTTCAAAAACCGCTCGTAAGCCTTGGCGAAAATCTGCTCGTTCTTCGGATAATATTCCTTTATATCCGTGGAATTGCGCACGATTTGCCGCGCTTCTTCCGCGTCCTTGACCTTGCCGAGCGCAATCAGCTGGCAAAGAATATTTCCGAGCGCCGTGCCCTCGCCGGGGCCGGCGGTCACGCGGGTGCCGAGCGCGTCGGCTGTCGCCTCGTTCAGCATGATATTGTTGCTGCC
Organism: uncultured Clostridia bacterium; assembly: GCA_930989535.1. Lineage (GTDB taxonomy): Bacteria > Bacillota > Clostridia > Christensenellales > Borkfalkiaceae > Borkfalkia > Borkfalkia excrementipullorum. Next base: position 16,130 of record CAKNLK010000001.1, read on the forward strand.
GCCGCCGACGATATGCAACACGTCGATTTTGCGCCCCGTGAGTTTTTCCAGGGCGAGAATATTGTGTTTATATGCCAGAGCGAGCGAATCGTAGACGCACCTTGCGATTTCAAATTCATTCGCGGGAACGTTTCCGCCCGTTCTCTTGCAGAAGTTGACAATCTTTTCGGGCATGTCGTGCGGGGAATAAAATTCGTCCGCGTCGGGATTGATGAGGAATTTGCAGGGCTCCACTTTCGCAGCGCCCTCCGCAATCTCCGCAAAGGACATCTTTTTGCCCTCTTTATCCCACGTGCGCTTGCACTCCTGAATAATCCAAAGCCCCATGATATTTTTCAGGAAGCGGATGGAGTTGTTGTGCCCGCCCTCGTTCGTATAACCGGCAAGGCGCGCCTCTTTCGTGAGGATGGGTTTGCCCAATTCCATGCCGAGCAGCGACCATGTGCCGCTGGAGAGGAAAGCCGAGTTCTCGCCCTCTTTCGGGACGGCGAGATAAGCGGAAGCTGTATCGTGCCCCAGCGAGGAAATCACTTTCAGTTCGTGCTTCAAATCCAATTCGTCCGCCACTTCCTTCGTGACATTTCCCACGACCGTGCCGGGCGAAGTAATTGCGGGGAACAAATTTTTCAAGCCGTACGCGTTGAATATTTTATCGCTGAACTCGTTTTTGCCCGGGCGAATCAATTGCGACGTGCTTGCAATCGAAAATTCGCACGTCTTTTTACCCGTCAAGAAGTAGACGAACAAATCGGGGATAAACAGCGCGCAATCCGCATATTTCAGGGCGAGATTGTCATTTTTCTGCATGACGACAAGCTGGCAGAGCGTGTTGAACTTTTGGAATGCAAGCCCTGTTTCCGCAAAGAGCTCGTCCTTCGACAGAACCTCTTCCAGCATGGCGACGGCGTTTTCCGTATGCGAGCTGCGATAATGGAAGGGATTTGCAAGCAGCTGCCCGTCCTTTCCGATTAAGCCGAAATCGACGCCCCACGTGTCGATGCCCATGCTGTCGACGCCGCCCGCCTGGTCAGCCTTGATAATTCCCTGTTTCAGCTCGTGATACAGCCGCAGGATATCCCAGTACAATGCGCCGTTCACTTCCACCGGCTCGTTTAAAAACCGATGAATTTCTTCCAATTCAATTTTTTTGCCGTCGAAATGCCCGATGATTGCGCGGCCGCTCGAAGCGCCGAAATCAAAAGCAAGTATTTTCATTGTAATCCCCTTTGAATTTTTATTTTACCACAAATTTTCGTAGATGCTCATAATATCCGCTTTGGTAGGAACTTTGGGGTTGGTCGCCGTGCAGCTGTCGGCAAGTGCGGCTTCCGCCATTGCGGGAATCTTGGAGCGGTACTCGCTTTCCGTGATGTTCCCCATCTGCGAAATGGACAGCGGAATATTCATTTCCTTATCCATGAACTGCACCCAGTTTACGAACGCGCGAACCGTCGTGATGGTATTGAAATTTTGCAAGCCCAACAGCCGCGCAATCGAAACATATTTTTCGACCTGCTTCGGATATTCCTTCTGGCTGCGGGAATGGATATTGATGCCGCTGTTGTATTCGATGATGTGCGGCAAAAGCATGGCGTTCGCCCTGCCGTGCGGTATATGGAAATTTGCGCCCAATTGATGCGCCATGCCGTGATTCAAGCCCAGCGACGCGGAGTTGAAAGCCAACCCTGCCAAGCAGGAAGCCACGTGCATTTTGCGCCGCGCATGCCAATCGTTCCCGTCCAAATAGGCTCGAAGCAGGAACGCGCCGCAGATTTCAATCGCCTTTTCCGCCAAAGCAGCCGAAAATTCGTTGTTGTTGATGCTCGTGTACGCCTCGACCGCATGCGTCAAAACATCCATACCCGTATCCGCCGTGACATTCGGCGGAACGCTCTTCACGAATTCCTCGTCCAAAATCGCTTCATCGGGAAGAAGGCTGTCCGAAACCAACGGATATTTGATATGATGCACCGTATCGGTGATAACGGAAAACGAAGTTACTTCCGAACCGGTGCCGCTCGTCGTCGGAATCGCGATGAGCGCGATTTTCTGCTTCTCGTCCATCTTGGATGCAAATTCGCGAATCGCCTTCGCTGAATCGATGACGGAGCCGCCTCCGATTGCAATCAAACAGTCCGGCTTATAATCGAGCACCACCTTTACGCCGCCGACAATCTTTTCGATGGGCGGGTCGGGAACGACGTCGTTGAACACGCGGAATTCTTTGCCCGTTTCACCCAACGGGTTGGTCACGAGCCGCAATAGTTCGCTCCCGGAAAAAAATTTATCCGTAATAATCAGGATGCGCTTGTAGGGAATGTCGCGCAACCGCTCGATTGCATTGTCTCCGAAATATATCTTTGTCTTAATGTCAAAACTCTTCATTGCACGCCACCGAAATTAAATTACAGCAGATAATCAGGAAGGTCTTTTCCTATGCTGCGAATTGCGTTAAATTTTTCTTCGTGGATATCCGAAACCTGTCCGTCGCTGTCCGCCGTTACCGCAATCTCGGCAGCCGCTTCTGCCTGCCGATAGCGCGCAAGGACTTCCTTTTTCGCCGTCTGCGCGCCGCTCCCCTCCAAAGTAAGGACGATTGCTTTGACAGCCGCAAGTCCTGCCTCGATTGCCGCCTGAAGGCGCAATTTACCCGAAATCAAAGTGAACGCCTCCCCGTCGCACAGCACGAACACAGGGTGCAGCACCCCGTATTTTTTGACTGACTTAATCAACTCTGCGGGAACCGATTCCGGCGCAGTAAATTTTATTTTGGAAATTTCAATTTCAGACAGAGCTGTTTCCGCGCGAAATGCGTTTTTCTGGGCCTTTTCGCCCGTCTTCGAAATCGCGCCCGTCGCGCGCTTGATGCTCGCGTTTCCTATCGGCATACTTCCATTACCTCCTTGGCAAGTTCATAATATTCTTTGCTGCTTCTTGAGCTTCTCTTGTATTTTCCGACCGGTTTGCTGTTGTCCTGCGCCCATTCGATGCTGCTGTCGAGATGAATCTGCGTTTCAAAGACGTGCGCGGGCAATTCCTTCAATGTCTCCATTGTCTGCTTGAAATAATTTTTTCTTCCGTCGACCTTCGTGACTGCGATTCCCGCAATCTTTAAATCGGGAGCAACGCCCTTCGCCTCGGATAAAAATTCGAACAGGTTGGACAGCCCGAACAATCCCCAAGGGCTCGCCTCGACCGGTACAACGAGATAATCGGACGCCGCTAAAATATTCATCACCCATCCGCCGAGCGTGGGCGGCGAATCAATCAATATGAAATCGTATTTGCCGGAAGCCTTTACGTTTTGCAGGCATTTTTTCAGCACATATTCCCGCTGCCATTTCGAAAACAATTCAAACTCAATGGAACTCATCAGCGTGGAAGAAGGGACGATATCCAGGTTATCGTATCCCGTCGGCAATATATAATCCGTCAAATCGTCCTGCTTTTTAATCGCGGTGTAGAGGTTTTTCTCCCCTGCCGCCAGCGACAGAACCTTTTCCTCGTCGAAGTACGCGAGGGACAGATTCAGCTGCATATCGCCGTCGACGAGCAAAACTTTTTTGCCCTCGGCAGCCATAAAGTAGCCGACATTGGAGCAAGTCGTCGATTTGCCGCTGCCCCCCTTGTTGTTTGCAAAACAGATAATCCGCGTATCAGCCATTTTCGCCACCTCTCGGATAAATGCACTCGATATCGTTCGCAACAAAAATCCTGTTCCACTCGTCGCTCGGGCAACGCTCCGTGATTACGGCGTCGATTCCCGAAAAGCCGCTTATCGAAGCAAACGACAGCTTGCCGAACTTGGAGGAATCTACGGCAAAAAATACCTGCGAAGCCGCCGCAATCATCTTGCGTTTTACCGCCGCGTGCGCGTCGCTGCTGTCCGAAAACCCGTGCTCCGCTTCCACTCCTTTGCAGGAAATAAACGCTTTATCGACATGGAAGCGCTCGAGACATTCCTCCGCCTGGCTGCCGATAAGCGCGCAGGAACGCTCTTTCAGCGAACCGCCGGTGGAAAGTATTTTCCAGCCGGTCACGTCGGACAATTCCATCAATACTTCCAGCGAGTTCGTCAAAAGCGTGATGTCCTTTTTTGCCTTGATTTTTTGCGCAATAAACAGGGCCGTGGAACTTGCGTCCAAAATCAATGTATCGCCGTCCATGATGAGCTCCGCCGCAAGTTCCGCTATCTTTTGCTTTGCTTCCACGTTCGCCTTTTTCCGCACCACGTACGGAAGCTCAATCGCCGCGCCTTCGCTGATTACGGCTCCGCCGTAGGTTTTGACGACGTAGCCCTCTTTCTCCAACTTGTCCAAATCGCGGCGGATTGTTTCCTCCGAAACCTCGAACTGTTTGGCGAGTTCGCTGACAACGACGTGTTTTTCTTCTTTCAATGCTGTCAGGATTGAGTTTCTTCTCTCAATAGCAAACATGAAATCCTTCCCCTTTCTAACTCTTCCGCCGTGCGGAATTCAAAAAGCACAAAAGGTTCGGGGCAATTTTTGCACCGAACCCTGTACAATTATAAGATTTGATTTATCAATTTCTTATCGGGCCGTGCTATCACGGAACTATCCAAATACATTCCGCGCGGTTCAACCGCTTTTTGAGCGCGGGCAATCGCCGCTTCGACCGCGGCCACTTCGCCCGTAATCAAAAGGTAACTCTTGCCGCACATACCGCGCGCGAGCCGGATTTCAATCAAAGATACTTCCGCCGTTTTCGCCGCCTGGTCTGCCGCAACGATGATTGCCGCCGCATCAAACGTCTCAATAATGCCGAGCGAATTGACGATTTCCACTTTCGAGGCCCCGTAAATCGCGGGGAAAATTTCATCCGCGGGATTGCCGAGGACAAAGCTGTCGATGAGGTGCATCGAATGCACCGTCTTTGCCGCCTCGACGGATGCGTTGACTGCGGATAGTTCACCCGTAATAATCACTATGTATTTGCCGGGGCAAACCGTTTCCGCCTCGATAATATCTACGTCTGCGGTTTTAACCATCGTATCCGCCGCAGTCATGCCGGCCGATACCGTTTTAAATTCCGCCATTCCGATTGCTCTGCTCATAGGTTACCTCTCTGCCTTGTCGATAGTAATAAAATTCGCGTCTACCGTGCGAACGCGCCCCGAAATGGACGCATGGATTGCCACGCTTAAACCGCTTGCGGGATTGGCAATAATCTGCCCGCGCTCCACCATATCGCCTCCCTTGACCGCAGCCACGGCGGGTGCGCCGATGTGCTGGCGGAGAGGGATTTTTACGCTCTCTACGGATACACATTCATCCTGCAAGGGAGCGGGCGCATCGTATTTTGCAAGGTCGAGCCTCGCCATCAAACGCTTCATGGGAGCTTTGCGGAACTCTCTTGCGGGCGAAACGGGCGCGGCCTGTACCTGCGGTGCCTTTACGCCTGCGGCGCGCAGACCGTTTTTGTACTCCGCCATCAACGTGCGAGGCGACAGTCCCTGGAAGCAGGAATACAGCTCGCACAATCCGCAGGAGCAGCAGAAGAATGTGTCGAGGAAAATATTCGGGTCTTGCACATCCTTGCAGGTTGCCGCGCGCATAAAGAGATGCGGCTGAATCGGATGCCCCAACAAATGGCGGGGGCAGAGGTCGGTGCACATGCTGCACTGGCAGCAGCTCGCCGCCGCGCGCTTGAGCATAACTTCCGTGTTCGAGCGCTTGCGCTGCACCAAATAATGATTCTCCGGCAATACGAGGATTGCGTTGGTCGTCTTGGTAATCGGCGCCGTGCCAGGCATGATGTTGCCCATCATCGGCCCGCCGACAAAATAGACGGGATTTTTAATCTTTGCGCCGCCGGCCAATGCGACCGCGTCTTCCACGGTTGCGCCGAGCGGCATTCTGACCGTAATCGGCGAATTGACTTCCGCAACCACGCTCACGAGCTTATCGACGACCGGTTCCTGCTTATGCAGAGCGCGATAAAGGTTGTAGAGCGTTTCGACGTTGAATACAATCACGCCGCTCTCGATGGGAAGCCCGCCCGGCCGGACGACCTTGCCCGTTACTTCGTATATCAAAACGACTTCGTCGCCCGCGGGATATACTTCGTCCAAAAGCCCGAGTTTGACGCCGGGATATTTCGGAATAACCCCTTTCAAGGCTTCGACAGCCTGCTTATATGCCTTTTTAATGCCGATAATTGCCTCTTTTGCCCCCACCGTTTCCATTATTAGGTGAAAGACAGAAACAATTTCATCCGCATGTTTTTCCAATAATTGGCGGTGAAGTTTGAGCAACGGCTCGCACTCCGCACAGTTCATAATAATCGTTTCGGCGCGTTTGTCCAATTTTGCGTATGTAGGAAAACCTGCGCCGCCGGCACCGACAACACCGTTCTTTTGCAATATGTCGGCGAGTTCTTTCATTTCCATAAACAGCCGTTACTCCAAATTTTGTCCTTCGTCCAGAATACCCACGATTGCAGCGTCTACAGGAGCCGTATCCATACCGCAACCGACGCGCGCGGCACTGCCCTGCGCTACCAAAACATATTCACCGATTCCCGCGCCAATCTTATCGATTGCCACAATCCGATGCGAAACTTTTAAGCTCGGAATCGGCTCGACAATCATAAATTTATTTCCAACCAAATTCTCACACTTGCGCGTCGATACGACGCTGCCGATAACCTTTCCAATAATCATATGGCGCACACCTCGATTAAATGATTCGAACCGTCATACCGGTCGAAATCTTCGCGGCATTCGCTTCGTCCGTATCGATATGCATTTCCAAGGTAAAGCTGTCGTTCACGCGGATTTGGACATGGTTGAAAACGGTGCCGCGCTCATTGTCTGCACGGACGGAAACGACGTCGCCGTCTTTCACCCCTGCGGCCTCGGCGTCCTTCGGCGCCATATGTATATGCCGCTTTGCTATGATGCAGCCTTCCTTCAGATAAATCGCACCCTTCGGCCCGACCAAAGCAATCGGGGCGCTTCCCGCGATATTGCCCGACTCACGAATCGGAGCTTTTACGCCCAGCTTCAAGGCATCGGTAGCGGAAATCTCGACCTGAGATTTGCCTCTGCAGGGACCCAAAACACGCACATTTTCAATCGCACGGAGTTTTAAGCCGACGATCGTTACGCATTCTTCGGCGGCAAACTGCCCGCCCATCAACTCTTTCTTTTTATGCAAAGTATGCCCCGGCCCGAACAGTGCTTCCACATGTTCCTGCGTAAGATGCACATGCCTTGCCGATACGCCGACGGGTACCAAAAAGCCTTTACCGGATTCCTGCTGCTCTTCCAGCGCCTTTAAAGCAAGTTTCGTAATCAATTCGATTGTCTTTTCTTCTACCATAATACCAACCTCGATACGCTTGAGGGCAATTTACGGCGCTGCGCCGATTGGCGCATGCCGAAAAAAATGTACACAAAACCATTCCCGCCTGTTTCAACGGGAAGAGATAAATTTTTTTACTGGTTTTAAGCGGCTACCTTCACCCCGCCGGGAAAGGCGGGGTGAAACCGCTCCGCTTGATTCGAAATTCCTTTCCTAAACTTATTTAGCAAGCGTAGGCAGGATCTTTTCGACATCGGAATGAGGGCGAGGAATAACGTGCTTCGCGACCAATTCGCCGAGCTTGGATGCGTTCGCCGCGCCAGCTTCGACAGCAGCGTTCACCGCGCCGACGTCGCCGCGCACCATGACGCTCACCAATCCGCTGCCGATTTTCTCGGTGCCGATCAAGGAGACGTTCGCAGCTTTGAGCATGGCATCGGCAGCCTCGATAGCGGCAACCAAACCTCTCGTTTCAATCATTCCCAATGCTTCCAACGACATTTCTTTCTCCTCCTTTAGAGATATTTAACGAATTTATTTGTAATTGTGGGCAAGCGCCCGAACTACCGTTGTTTTATCAGGTATCGTGCACCATCGGTGCATCCTTCCCTTTCTTTTTTGCAAGGCGGGAAGCGGAAAGCTGCACGAGCCGCTCCGTTTCGGGGTGCGGATTCGCTATAACGGCTTTTGCAACCGGCCTTTTAATCGCGTTTGCAGCCGCCGCTTCGACAGCTTCGGTAACCGCCGATATCGAGCCTCTCACGATGAGAGTTACCAGCCTGCCGCCGAGTTTCCTTTCCCAAGTTACCAGTTCGACATCCGCCGTTTTGCACATGATGTCGAGCGCATCCATCGCCGCGGTTACGCCGGATATTTCGATAAAACCGAGTGATTTTTCCATTTTGTCCTCCGGCCTAACAACCTATTACAGTTTCGGGAGAATTTTCTCAACGTCTGCGTGAGGGCGGGGAATGACATGCTTCGCGACCAATTCGCCGAGCTTGGATGCGTTCGCCGCGCCTGCGTCAACAGCAGCGTTTACCGCGCCGACGTCGCCGCGCACCATGACGCTCACCAATCCGCTGCCGATTTTCTCGGTGCCGATGAGGGTAACCTCGGCCGCCTTTACCATCGCATCCGCAGCTTCGATTGCAGCAACCAAACCTCTGGTCTCAATCATGCCCAATGCTTCCTTAGCCATAACTCTATATCCTCCTAAAATGTTATCCGTTTATTTTTAATTTTTGTCGAACGCGTTGAGTTTTAACATCGACTGCGTTCCGTCTTCAGGGTTTGCAATAATATGCCTGCTGACGACGCCCGATATTTTCTCAGCCGCCGCGCCTGCCGCTTCAACCGCCGCTTCGACTGCGGCAACGTCTCCCCGGAATTTGATGCAAACAATCAACGGCACGGGCAACGCATCCGCATTTGCTGGTTTATTTTTATCAAAATTTTCGACAACCACATCCGCAGCTTTGCAACCTGCGTCCGCTGCGACAAACGCGCACGCCAAACCGAAAACTTCGATGATTCCGACTGCCTTAGCCATAATTTACCTGTCAATCTGTTATTTGTTGATGATTGCGATTTTCAGACCTTCCATGCGCAAGTTTGTCCTGTGCGCCTCGTTGATTTCTTCAAGCGGGAAGGTATGTGTAATCAATTTATCCATCGGAAGGCCAATCCCTTTCGCGCGCTTGAGGAAGTCAAAGGTCGTCGCGTAATCGCGGAGGGTATATACCCAGGAACCGACCGTAGTGATTTCCTTCGAGCAGATATCGAAGTGAGGATTGATTGTTGCATCGCCGCCGTTGATAAAGAACCCGAGCTCGCACAATCCGCCGCCGTTGCGAATAAATTTGTAGATATTCGAATGGGCTACAGGCGAACCGGTGCACTGGAATGCAAAGTCGGCAAGATGTCCGCCAAAAGAATCTTCCACTGCCTTGACAAGGTTTTCGATTCCTTTATATTCCTTGAAGTTGACCGTCTTGTCGGCCCCCATTTCCTTGGCGAACGCAAGGCGCTTTTCCTCGCCGTCCACTGCCGTAATGTTTTCAATGCCCATCGTGCGCAGAACGGCGATGCAAATCAAGCCGATCGGGCCGCAGCCTTGCACGACGACTCTGCTGTTGAAGCGGAGAATGCCTGTCGTCTTTGCGCGCTCGACCGCATGCACGAGCACTGCGCAGGGTTCAATCAAAATTCTCGAATATAAGTCGAGATCGCTGACGTTGAAAATCGTGCTTCCGCCGCGAACAAATAAGTAATCCGAGAACCACCCGTTAAAATGGATATCGTCGTCAGGAAGCAAACCGTATACGTCAGCCCCGCCAACGTTCTGCTTGTTGAGATCGAACATCGTGATGTCGGGGTTATCCTTGAAAATCATGCAGGTGACGACTTTGTCGCCCAAATGCAAGTCTTTTCCGGCGCTGTCCTTTTTGACATTTTTGCCCATTTTTACAATTTCGCCTGTGCCCTCATGGCCGAGGACGAGAGGGATGAGATTGAAAGGATCGCGCTTAAATTCGTGCGCATCGGTACCGCAGATGCCGCATCCCTCTACTTTGACAAGGATATCGTTGTCGCCGACTTCGGGAAGCGGATACTCCTTGATTTCATATTTCTCCTTCTCGACCAGCATTGCGACGCGCGCCGTTTTGGGAATCGAAGTCCCGGCCGCGGGCGCCGCCGCGGGTGCAGAAGCCTTTGCGCCGCCCGTCATGCCCTCGAGAACTTTGCGAACGATATCTTCAATATTTTGATTGTTTATATCCATAGTCGTCTCCTTTTTGTCAGCGAATACACAAGCTGTCGCTCATTACGCACCTGCGGCGCTTTGTAAAAGTAGAAGCCGAGGTGAGCCCTTCGCCCGTTCTGCTCGCAATGGTAAATGTGCAGAAGCCTTCTCCGCCGAAGCCGAGCGCCGCATACGAAGGCCCGTTTTTGACGAGGATTGCGGTGTCGATTGCCTTTGCGTATTTCGTGATGTTGTCCACGTTTTTAGAGTGAATATGCGCCGAATGGCGATTGCCGTGTTCCAGCCAAACGGCCTTTTCCACCGCGTCGTCAAAGTCCTTCGCGCGGACGATTCCCAGAATCGGCATCATCAGCTCCGTAGAAATGAGCGGGTGTTCCTTTTCGCCCTCAAAAATGATGCAGCGGATACTGTCGGGAACTTCTACGCCAATCATACCGAGAAGCACTTTCGCGCTTCTGCCGACGCATTTGCGGTTCAACCCCTTCGGGGTAAGCACCGTGGCGACGAGCTTGTCCTGCTCTTCCTTGCTCGCAAGATAGCAGCCCTGCTCGGTAATCATATAATTCATGAGTTCGTCAACGATTGAATCGACAGCAACGACTTCCTTTTCCGCAATGCAGGGAAGATTGTTGTCGAAAGTACAGCCGTTCACGATATCCTCTGCCGCTTTGCGAATGTCTGCCGTCTCGTCGACGAGTGCGGGAGGATTGCCCGCACCCGCGCCGATGCCGCGCTTTCCGGAGGAAAGAACTGCGGTAACGACACCGGGACCGCCGGTAGCCGCAATCAGCGGGATATCCTTATGCTTCATCATGATGGCGCTCGTCTCCAACGTCGGTTTGACGAGGGAGCAGGCGACGTTTTCAGGGCCGCCCGCTTCGACGGACGCTTGGTTAATCATCCTGACTGCATAATTCGACGTTTTAATTGCCGCTGGGTGCGGGTTGAATACAACCGTATTGCCGCCGGCAATCATGCCGATGCTGTTGCAGATAATCGTCTCGCTCGGGTTCGTGCAGGGCGTGATGGCGCCGATTACGCCGAAAGGCCCCATTTCCACGAGCGTGAGCCCGCGATCGCCCGACCATGCCGTAGTGGTGATATCCTCCGTTCCGGGAGTCTTTTCCGCTACTAATCTATGTTTCAAAATTTTATGCCCGACATTGCCCATGCCCGTCTCGTCGACGCCCATGCGCGCCAGCGTTTCAGCGTTTTCCAAAGTTTTTTTGCGGATGGAGGAAATAATTTTTTCCCGCTGATCCATGGACATTCTTTTGAGAACGGCCTGCGCCTTTTTCGCGGCGGCGATGGCTTCGTTCATATCGGTGAAAATGCCCATGCCGGTTTCCGTGCCGGCATCCGTGAGGTTCAGCTTTGCGACGACTTCTTTGACAATGTCTTGAACAGCTTGTTCGTTCAACATTCCGTCATCTCCTTAAATTTATCTCTGCCGTATGCCGCAAGCGCCGTATCCTGCTCCGCAGTGCCGCCGCTCACGCCCAGCCCGCCGACAATTTTATCGCCGACAGCCAACGGCTCTCCGCCGCCGAAAATAACGATTTTGCCTTGATTGGTGAACTGTATGCCGTACAGCGGCGCGCCGGGCGCAGCCAACGCGGCAAGCTCTTTTGTCGACATCTTCAGTGCGACGACCGTATACGATTTTTGCAGCGCGATATCCCAGCTTGCAAGATATGCCCCGTCCATCGATTGCACGGCAATCGGGTTTCCGCCCTTGTCCGCGACCGCGACAACGGCTTTGACGCCCATCTCTTTCGCGCGCGCTTCCACGGCTTCGCAGAGGCTCTTCGCCTTTTCCAATGTCAGCTTAAAACAGCCGCATTTGCAGGTATGTTCCCTCTCGGGCTTTAAACCGCGGACGACTCGCTCGACCGCAGCCGCTATTTCCCGCTCGTCCATATTAGATTCCGAGTTCCTTCATTACTTTTTTCGTGATTTCCGCTACCAAATCGGAATCGGAGCCAGAAGTCTTCGCCGAAGCGCATCCGCCGCAGGAATGGCAGCTGGGTTTGCCCTCTTTCGCATTCAGGCAGACGTTTGCAGGGTGTTTGCCCTTCAAACCGAACTGACGGCGAATCTCATACAGCCTTTCGACCTGCTCTTTGGAGAGTTCCTTCGGGCCGCCGAGCTGTTTGGAAAGGAACAGCAACTCCGCATAGAACTCGACCGATTCCATCTTGTGATAGGCGTTCAGAAGCGTATCGGAATAGGTGAGCGCGCCGTGGTTCGCCAAGAGAACGGCGTCAAAATACTGGAGGTATTTCGAAACGGCGTCCGGAATTTCGTTCGTGGAAGGCGTGCCGTATTCGGCGATGGGAACGCAGCCGAGCGCGATGACCGCTTCCGGCATAATCGGCTGGGTGAGCGGAATTCCCGCAATCGCAAAGGAAGTAGCGTACATCGGGTGCGCGTGCACGACCGAGTTGACGTCCGGCCTCTCTTTATAGACGCGCATGTGCATCTTGATCTCCGAAGAAGGCTTAAATCCCTTGTTCGCCTGCAAAACATTGCCGTTTTCGTCAACTTTGCAGATGAATTCAGGAGTCATGAAACCCTTGCTGACGCCCGTCGGGGTGCAGAGAAACTCATGCTCGTTCAATTTGACAGAGATGTTGCCGTCGTTCGCCGCAACCATGCCGCGGTTGTAAATACGTTTGCCGATGTCGCAAATCTCTTTTTTAATCTCGTACTCGTTAACCATTTTGACACTCCTATTTTTGCAAGTTTATTTTTTTGTTTTATTATAATACATAAAACCACAAAAGTCAACACTTTAATCAAATATTTTTTGGAAAATTTGACCGTTTTTGTTGTTTTTGTTGTTTTTGTTTGGTTTTATCCCACGGAAGCACGTCGTTAGGCTCCCGCAGATACTCGAAGATGTCGGCGATGCCCTCCCCGGATACGGAGGAGACGAAAAAAATCTTTCCGCAGCCGGCAAGTTTCAGCCAAGCGGCCGCCCTCTGCGGATCGCCGGACGGGTCATCCGTCTTCGTTACAATTCCCACGACCTCGCGGTTTACCATGCAGGTGACGTTCGGCGGGTAGAGCGAAAAGGGTTCCGTCGAAGAAAGGAGCAACCCCACTACGTCCGCTTCGTATGCGTAGAGCGCGAGCGCATATCCCAGCCGCTTGGTTTCCACATACTCGCCGGGCGTATCTATCAAGGCGCCCTGAAAGTTGACGTACTGCGTTTTATGATAGGTGATTTTTTCGCCCCGAAGCGCCTGCGTGAGCGTCGTTTTGCCCGCGCCGCTTCGCCCCATCAAAACAATTTTCCGCATAGATTAGGTTTTGGTAATGGCACAGCAGCTGACGCCCAAGACATCGGAGCTGTACCGGATGAGCGCATCCATCGCCGCTTCGACCTGCGATACCGTGCCCGTCACAATCAATGTTCCGCTGAATCGGTCGACAAACCCGAGGTCGACGCCCGACGACTTTATCGATATATCGCCGAGTATTATCGCCGTCTCCGCAGGGCTGACGGTCACGATGCCGATGGCCGACTGGCTGTAATCCACAGCCGGATTGAGGCCGAGTTTTTGATAGAGAATTTTGTCGGGATTTGCGATGATATGCGCCAGGGTGATTTGCTTGCCGGGGACGAGCTCTTGCACGATGCGCATCTTGCCGCTTTTATCGCTGATCAAATCGTTGACGTCCATATCAACCTCCTATCTGGCAATCCAGCCCCGACGCCGCTTTCGCCGCCGCGAGCAGCTTATTCATCGTCTCGCTCGTCGGAGGGAGGATATCTTTCAGTTCATAATCGCGGCCAAGCCCTTCATACTTATCCTGCCCCAAGCGGTGGTACGGGAGAAGATGAAGTTTTTTGACGCCGGGAAGAGAAGCGGCAAACCGGGCGATTCCCTCGATTTCCTCTTCCGTCGCATTGAAGGTGGGGATTACGGGAACGCGGATAATCAATTCCGTCAAGCCGCTCGCGGCGACCTTTTTCGCATTCTCCATCATCAACTCGTTGCTTCTTCCCGTAAAACGCTTATGCTTTTCCGGATTGGTATGCTTTATATCCATCAGATACTCGTCGAGATAGGGCAAAATGCGTTCAATTACTTTGTAGTCGGCGCAGGCCATGCTTTCCAACGCCGTGCGAAGCCCTCTCTCCTTTGCGCCGCGCAGCAGCGCCTCGCAAAAATCGGGTTGGCAAAGGCTTTCCCCGCCCGAAAGCGTAAGTCCGCCGTTGCTCCTCCTGTAATAAGGCCTGTCCTTCTCAACGATTTCCAAGACGTCGCGCACAGTCACATCTTCGCCGATTATCTTCGGCTTGCCCTGCACAATCATCGTTTGGATTTTATATTCCTGCGACTCGGGGTTGCAGCACCATTTGCAACGCAAAACGCATCCCTTGAGGAAAACGATGGTGCGTATACCCTTTCCGTCGTGAATGGAAAACCTTTGAATATCAAAGATTCTTCCCTTCGTGTCCAAATAACTTTCCGCCATAATTACATGCCCTGCTCTGTGCGGTTAATGATATCGTCCTGCAAGCTCCTCGAAAGAGTGGTAAAGAACGCGCTGTACCCTGCCACGCGGACGACGAGATGCTTATATTTTTCCGGATATTTCTGTGCGTCCAGCAGCGTTTCTCTCGAAACGACGTTGAACTGCATGTGGCTGCCCTTCTGGTCGAAATAGGAGCGGATGAGCGCCACGAAGTTTTCCAGCCCCTGCCGGCCGCTCAACGCGGACGGATGGAATTTTTGATTGAACAGCGTGCCGTTCGACGCGATATAATGGTCGAGCCTGGAGACGGAGTTCGCAGCTGCGGTCGGGCCGTGTACGTCCTTGCCCGCGGAAGGCGAAACGCCGTCCGCTACGGGTTTGCCGGCCAGCCTGCCGTCGGGCGTTGCGCCGGTCTGCGCACCCAAAGGCACGTTCGCGGAAACGGGATACATTCCGGCCTGGAACATGCCGCCGCGCGGGTTCTTATATGTTTCCAGCGGCTTCGCATAGGTATACTCCACGTCGCGCGCGAACGCGTCGACTTCGGGAATATCATTGCCGAATTTCGGAACCTCGTCAATCTTCTCCAACAGCTTTTCGTATTTGTCCGAACCCTGCACGAGCGAACCGACGGCTGCGGCGATTTCCTCTTCCGTAACCTTTCTGCCCGCGGCGGTCAGCTCCTTGACGACCTCGGCGACGACCTTCTGCGTCTTTTCGGCGTCCAGCCCCTTTCCGTAATTTTCCTCGAGCGCCTGCTTATATTCGGCAAGCGTAACTTCCTTTTTATCGAAGACCAAGGTCTTAATCGCATAGAGCGAATCCGCCATGTTGGCGATACCGAAGCCCTGCGGCCCCGTGAAGTTGTAGATTGCACCGCCCTCCTGCACGGATTTGCCGCGGCCGATGCAGTCTTCAATCATGCCCGAAAGGAACGGGAGCGGGCAGAGAGTCGCATGCGCCACGTCGATTGCGTTATCCGCGTTGACCAGGAGCGAAATGGCGTAATCCATCTGCTTCTTATACGCATCGTAAAATTCGTCGAATGTTTTGAACTTGGTCACGTCGCCGGTATGTACGCCGACGAGTTCGCCCTTGTCCATGCCGTCCGAAAATACGAGTTCGAGCGGGCGGCACATATTGAAGAACGCCGCATCGTGCCAGCCTTCCGTCTTACCCGCTTTCTGCGGTTCGACGCAGCCGATGATGTTGTATTCGCGCGCATCCTGCAAGGTCAGTCCGCGGCTCATGAGCGAAGGAATGATTACTTCGTCGTTGTAATACGCGGGGAGTCCCACGCCCGTGCGCGTCAGCGTCGCCGCGTGGATTAAGAGGTCGTGCGGGCTGTTGTTCCAAACGCGAATCGACAGGGACGGCTGCGGGAGCTGCACATGCAGCGAAGCGGTGATGCACATGAAGGAAAGGTCGTTCGTTACGTCGAGCCCCTCCGCATTCTGTCCGCCGACAATCAGGTTTTGGAACAAGCTGTAACCGGCGAAGCCTTCCGCGCTCGCCGCGTCGCGGCACTTGTTCAAATCGTTGAGCTTAATCCAAATGCAGTCGATGAGTTCCTGCGCAAATTCGCGGGTGATTTTGCCGCTCTCCAAATCCTTACTATAATAGGGATACATATATTGGTCGAACCGCCCCGGCGAAATGGAGTGGCCGCTCGATTCGATTTGCAGAAGCTGCTGTACAAACCAGAATGCCTGGCAGGCTTCCCAGAAATCCCGTGCGCCGTTCGCGGGCACGTTTTCGCAGTTTTCCGCGATGCGGAGAAGTTCCGTCTTGCGCTGCGCATTCGTCTCTTTCGCCGCCATCTCGCGCGCCAACGCCGCATAGCGGTTCGCATAGATGATGGCCGCCTCGCAGCTCATGATTACCGCATTCAGGAAATGCGAGCGCCGCGCATATTCCGCATCGCCGAAGTTGAGCTCGTCCAACGCCTTTTTCGCTTTTGCGGCGATGCCCTTGAACCCGACGGCGAGCACCCAATCGTAATGCACGGTCACATGCCCTACGCCGTTATAGAAATAGTTGCCGGGGGTGAAAATGTTGTGGTCAATCGCGCGAATCGCTTCCGGCGCCATGTAGGCGGTGGCGAGTTCGCTCGTCGTTTTGCCCTTCCAATACTTGTCCGCCTCGGCAATCTCCTTTTTCGCCTCTTCCGAAATGTAGAAAGGGTCTGCCTTGCGCGTGGCGACGGTGTCGAACTCCGCTTCCAGCCACTCGTAGGAGAATTCGGGATAGGTCTGGCAGCCGCGGGGAGCAATCGTCGTGCTGCCGACAATCAATTCCTCGTCGCGGATGATAATGGGAATATTCTGCAAAATGTGCAAAAACGCCTTCGCACGGCGCGTTACAATCGGCTCTCCTTCGGTTTGTTTATATGATTCCGTAATGAGTCTCGCGCGGGCAGACTCAATCTCAGGCATTTTTTTATACAAATTATCTTTCAGCCTTCCGATGCGGTCTTTCATCGCGATAACTTCTGAATAGTACTTTGCCATATAAAACACTTCCTTATAGCTTTTTCGACTTTATTATACTAGACATTTTTTCACTTGTCAATAGTATGAAAGAAAATTTTGTGGTTTTTTGTTAAAATTTTGTTGTATCTTGTGGTTTGTTCTGGTAAACCTGGCAATAACCAAACCCTAATCAATCCACAAATTGGTCAATTCTGTTGATTGTTTATCGGTTTTGAGCAAAGAACTTTTCTTAAAACGCGGTAAAATCGTTGTTTTTTTTTCAAAATGGGTATATAATCAAGGCATGAGACCGATTATCGACACACACACGCATACGATTGCCAGCGGGCATTGGACAACGGATACGGCGACAGACCTAGCCAGGGCGGCGGCTGCGAGAAATTTGCAGATTCTCGCCATTACAGACCACTCCCCCTCCATCCCCGAGTCGGCGACCGAAAATTATTTTTTGAATCTGAAATACGCCGAAAAATACCGATTCGGCGTGCGGCTTCTCTACGGCACCGAGGCGGACGTGATGGATACGAGCGGCAGGCTCGGGCTTGCCGATAGCGTACTCTGCCAAATGGATATTGTAATTGCCAGCCAGCATCCGGTTTGCTTCAAGCCGAGTAACGCCGAAGAAAACACGGCGGGATTGGTAGCGGCGGTATCCACGGGCAAAGTCGACATCGTGGGACACCCGGACGACGAGAAATATCCCCTGGTATTGGAAGAGCTCGTAAAAGCCTGCGCCCTCCACGGCACAGCCATCGAAATGAACGAGGCCTCGCTCACGCCCGGAGGTTACCGCGGCGACGCAAAGTCGCGCGACGCGCAATTGCTGGCTCTGTGCAAAAAAGAAGGCGTAACCGTTTCGATGGGTTCCGATAGCCACGGCGCAAGCCACGTCGGCGTCTTTACCTATGCGGAAAAGCTCCTCGAGGAAACGGCGTTCCCGCATGAATTGGTCGTCAATTATTCGAAGAAAGCCTTTTATGCGCTCCTGAACGAGCACAGAAAAAACCGCGGGCAAAAGCCCCTGCTTTAGTTAATTGAGTATAGCGCACTATAACTTGCAAGTAAGTCGGTGCGCTTTTTATTTTTAAAGCCGTTTGTTCTATAATTCAAGGTAAGATTATGCGTGACCTAATTGAGAGGGATAAATAATGAATAGTTATGAGGATGAGCAAAAACTTATTAACCTGCTCGGTCAGGCTCTATATACTGTGTGGAGCGAATTATGCAAAGCAATCGATGCGGTGTACGAAATGGAACATATTTGGAACAACGGCGGCAAAGCGTGGAAATGCGAGTATAAATTCCGCAAAGGAGGAAAAACGCTTTGCGCTTTGTATGCGCAAGAAAATCGCATGGGATTTTTAATGATATTCGGGAAAGACGAACGCGCAAAATTCGAAGCTGCGCGAAACGACTATTCCGGATATATTCAAAATATATATGACAACGCAAAAACGTATCATGACGGTAAATGGATATTGTTCGAGCCCGTGGATTGTTCGCTTTTTGATGAATTTTTACGCTTATTGGCAATTAAGCGTAAACCCAACAAGAAATAATATCGCAAGGAAATTTATCTGACGATGAATTGTCAAACTAAGTGCAACACATGATAAGATTTTGTTCAAACAAATCTTGCGGTGTTTGGAAATGCAAAACTTTTTTAGGCCTGGCGTTTAAAAGCGCCAGGTTCTTTCTTAATGTAGCAGGGCTTACCCTTGACAGATTCCTGCCCTTAGGGTAGAATTCTCTGAGCAATCCGTTCAGATTTTCGTTTGTTCCTTTCTGCCATGCACAATACGGATCTGCAAAGTACATATCACAGCTTAGTGCTTTCTCTATCTCCCTCCAACATGCAAACTCGCTCCCCCTGTCGCATGTGATCGTTTTCACCGCTTCTTTCGGAAATTCCGACAGTGCCGCTATGATCGCTTTCGCCATCGTTTCTCCCTTTCTGTCCGGAATCTTTATTGCTATATAGTATCTTGTCTTTCTCTCCGCAAGCGTGGCAAAACATGCTTTGCTTTTCCCTTGTCCCGATACCACCGTATCTGCTTCCCAATGCCCGAATTCTTTGCGATTGTATACACTTTTATCCCTTTTGCGGATACTCTTTCCCGTCGTGAATCTTCCGCCGTTCCCCAGTCTTTTCCGCGTTTTCCCTTTCCTGCGCAGATTCTTTAGGGTAGAACGTAAATATTTCTCATCTATCCAGCGATAGATCGTCTTAAATGACGGTATCTTCATCCCGCAAGGTGTTTTTGCTATCTGTTCGGGAGACCATGTTTGCGATAACTTCTCGTCTATGTATTCCAACACCTCTTGTTTCCAGAACATTCCGCGGTGACGGTAACTGTTTCGCAAGTTGCTCTTCTTTTGCGCCGTATACGGATAATATCTCGGTATATCTCTGAAAAAAGTACAGTTCCGCCGTAATTCTCTGGAAACCGAACTCACATTTCTGCCGAGAAGTCTTGCAATTTCCCGATAACTTTTCCCTTTTACATAGTATTCTCGTAGACAACAGCGTTCTTCTATGGTAAAATGTTTGTAGTTCATACAGATCTCCCTGGCAAAATTTTGGTTTTGCAACTCTATTTTACCACAGATCTGTATGAACTCCTTTTTTTCTTTAGCTGTTGCACTTGATAGTATAATTCACCCTGACAATAAATAAAAAGAGAGGATTTCTCCTCTCTTTTTATTTTTGCTTCGCATTGCTGCGCTGTTTTCTTTTATAGGGATATAAAAACACCCTTATTGTTTTCTGATTTTTTTCAATATCTTTGTCAGCGCGTAGCGGCAATGTTCATAGGTCAAACCGCCCTGAAAATAGGCAATATACGGTTCCTTGACAGGCGCGTCCGCGGATAGCTCTATGGAAGCGCCCTGTACAAACGTGCCGGCAGCCATAATTACCTGCTCCTGATACCCAGGCATATCCCACGGCTCTAAGTTGACATAACTATCGACGGGAGAAGCCTCCTGCACCGCCTGAATAAAACCGATAAGCTCATCCCTCGTATTAAAGCGAATCGCCCGCGTAATATCGTACGGAGCAGACTGCACGGAAGGCGATGTTTTGTATCCGAGCTTTTCCAAACAGGCCCCAATCAAAAGGCCGCCCTTAAGAGCCTGGCATACGACATGCGGCGCGAGAAAAACGCCCTCGTAAAAATATTGATAACCGTAGGCATACGAACCAACCTCCGCTCCGATGGAAGGCGCCGTCAGCCGCCCGGCAATTTTGTCGATGTAATCCCTCTTGCCGACAATATAGCCGCCCGTAGGCGCCACGCCGCCCCCGGCGTTTTTGATGAGAGAGCCGACACAGACATCCGCGCCGTTTTGCGTCGGTTCGGTCGTTTCCACAAATTCGCCGTAACAATTGTCGACGAAGATACACCCGGTAAAGCCGCACGAACGGACGAACTCGCAGGCTTTGCGTATCTTTTCCTCGCTCAACGCGTCGCGCCATTCATAGCCGCGGGAACGCTGGATAAAAACAACCTTTACCGCTTTATCGGCGAGCCCTGACCGAATGGAATCAAAATTAAATTCTCCCTCGATAAGCTCGCACTTTTTAAACCGAATACCATAATCGGCGAGGGAGCCGATATCTTTCCCCCCAATCACCTCCTGCAGCGTATCGTACGGTTCACCGGAGATGGAAAAAAGGACATCGCCCGTCCGCAAAAGCCCGAATAAGCCGACCGTCAGGGCATGCGTACCCGACAATATATTCGGCGAAACGAGCGCGGCTTCCGCACCAAAAATATCCGCAAAGAGTGCATTCAGCGTATCACGCCCCTCGTCGCCATAGCCATACCCGCTCGACGCCGCGAAATGGCGCAGGGCGATTTTATTCTTTTGAAAGGCCTCCATGACCTTGCATTGATTCGCGTAAGCCACGCGCTCCAAACAACGAAACTGCTCGGCAAGCTCCCGCTCGCTCTCTTCGATTATTCTTTCAGTCTCCATCGTATCCATTTAAATAAGTATCTCCGTTACTTTCGCTATATTATCCGCCGAAGGCTCAAGCCATACGAGCCCTGGAAATTTTTTAAAGAATGTAATCTGCCGCTTTGCATAATTGCGCGAATTTTGCTTGATTACGTCACGCATAGTACTGTATGAAATTTCCTTCTTTAAAAATTGGACGACTTCCTTGTAGCCGATTCCCTGCATACTCTGCGATTGCTCGCTTGTACCATCCGCCAATATTTTTTGCACTTCTTCAACGAGCCCGTCCTGCAGCATCTGCTCGACGCGGGCATCGATGCGGGCATACAACTCCTCGCGCGGATAATCAAAAGCAACCGCGACATATGGATAGCGCGCGACAAATCCATCCTCCTGCTCCGACTTCTTTTTCCCCGTCAACTCAAAAATTTCCAGCGCACGAATGACGCGCTTGACGTCGTTCGGATGCAATTTGGCCGCGCTCTCCGAATCGACTGCCTGCAGGCGTGCAAAGACAGCCTCTTTTCCCAACTCGATTTCCATCCGCTCATACTTGCGGCGAACCTCCTCCGAAGCCCCCACATTCCCCAATGAGCGCGAAAACAGCAAGGATTGGATATAGAACCCCGTACCGCCGCAGACGACTGGATTTTTATTTTCCGCCAACAACCGCTCACAGACAGGCCGCGCCAAAGCCTCGTAATCGCTCGCGGAGAATTTTTCGTTAGCCCCGACGACATCAATCAAGTGATGCGGAACCCCCGCCCTTTCTTTCTCCGTCGGCTTCGCCGTGCCGATATCGAACCCTCTGTAGACGAGCATGCAATCGGCGGAAATAACTTCGCTATGCAATTTTTGTGCCATCTGCACGGCAAATCCCGTTTTTCCCGAGGCAGTCGGGCCGCACACCACCAAAATCTTTTTCAAAATCAGACAATCCTTTTGAACATCTTTTCAATTTCGTACTTTGTCAGTTTTACGGCAATCGGCCTGCCGTGCGGACATTTCAGCCCCATATCACCGCGGAGCATTTCAAACAGCTTTTCCTTTTCGGAATCGGTCAGCATCATCCCGCCCTTGATTGCGTGCTTACACGCCGTCATGGCTATTTTATCCCGCAAAAGGTCGGAAAGTTTAATTGCCCGAAGGGAGCCGACTTCCTTTAAAAGCTCGCCGAAAAATGCACCCAAATCGATATCCTGCAAATCGAGCGGCACCGCTGAAATTTTGAAACTCCCGGCACCGAACTCCTCGATTTCAAAGCCAATCGCAGTGATTGTATCCATATTTTCTGAAAGAAACGCAAACTCTTCGGCATTCACATTCAGTACATACGGCACCAACATCGGCTGGCGGATTACTTTCCGCTCCTCCATCTCGCGCCGCAATCGGTCAAAAATCAGGCGCTCATGCGCCGCATGCTGGTCGATGATAAAAGCGTCGTCTCCCGATTCATAGAGCAAATACGTATTAAACAGATTGCCCTTATACACCGCCCGCTCAAAAATAATTTTCTGCTGTTCCGCCTTTCTGTCCCGCTCCTCTAAAAAGCGCTTGTTTTCCGCAAAGATATCCTCTGCAGGACTCGGCGCGGAATGCGGCACCCCCGCCGAAGCAACCGCGCTTTCTGCACCCGCGGCGCCGCTTACTCCGCTATCGTGAAATTCAATGCGCACGCCTGACGATTCAAAGCCTCGCGAAAGGCGGTTCAACTCTCCCCACGGAGCAGGACGGCTTGCCGCCGAATTCACTTCCGCCTGTTTTTTGCCCTGCGCCGCTTCCTCCTCTTTATCTTCCGAACGGCTACTCTGCCTGCAATTATCCGAAGACTTTTTTTCAGAATCGACCTTGCCGCTCTCTTTCACCTCTTCCGGATTCGGATTTTTTATTCCGACGACAAAATCGAGCGCGCTCGCATTTCCGTCGAGCACGGAAGAGATAACAGAATAGATACAGCCGTAAATCACCTGATTGTTTTCGAAGCGGACATCCGCTTTATTGGGATGCACATTTACATCGACAATTTCAGGCGGAACGTCGATAAATAGAATATAAAAGGGATATTGCCTCTTCATCAAATAGCTGGCATACGCATTGGATATTGCCGAAGAAATGGTATTGTTCGTCACATAGCGCCCGTTTACAAACGTGCTTTGGTATGTACGATTCGCCTTTGTAAAATCCGGCCGCCCGATATAACCGCGTATGCGGATGCCGTGTTTGACAGCGTCGATTTGATAGCATTGCGCGATGACGGACGCGCCGTAAACAGCGGCCGTCGCCTCCTCCATCCCGCCCCCAAACGATTGCAGGGCGAGCTTTCCGTCAATCGTATATGTAAAGGCGATTTCGGGGTTCCCCAACACAAATCTCTGCACAAAATTGGTGATTTCCCCCTCCTCTCCCTTGTCCGTCCGCATAAACTTCGCGCGGACGGGAGTATTGAAGAATAAATTCTCCGCCGTAATTTCCGTACCCGAGCCGAGCGCGCACGGCTGCACGCCCGATATTTGCCCGCCGACGCAGGAAATTTCAAACGCCTCGCCAGCATCCTTCGCCTTTGAGCGAAGCGTTACCCTGGCAACGGAAGCAATGCTCGCCAACGCCTCGCCCCGAAACCCGAGCGTACGGATTACATCCAAATCCTCCGCCTTGGCAATCTTGCTGGTCGCATGCGGCAAAAAGGCGGAAGTGAGGTCACCCACATCGATTCCGCCCCCGTCGTCGCTGACGCTTATCAAATCTTTGCCGCCCCGCTCGATTGCGACGGCAATATTTTTTGCGCCCGCATCGATGCTGTTTTCGACAAATTCTTTGACGACGGAATACGGCCGGTCGACGACCTCGCCAGCCGCAATCCGATTATAGACACTACTGTCTAAAATGTTTATTTTCGCCATAAATATCAATCCTTTTTGACCATATCCACCAAATCGGACAGCAAATTAAACGCCTGCATCGGCGTGAGGTTGTTCATATCCGTATCCAACAGAATCCGCTCCGCGGGGCTGTATGCAGGCTCCGCGACCGGTGAAGAATGTTCTTCTTTTGCCGCGGACTGCCGGGCGATATCGCTCTTTTCCAACTGCTTCAAAATCTCTTTCGCGCGCGAAGTGACCTCCGCAGGCACGCCCGCCAAACGGGCCACCTCGATGCCGAAACTCTTATTCGCCCCGCCGCGAACGATTTTGCGAAGAAAAATTATCCCGCTTCCGCTCTCTTTTACGGATACTTTGTAATTCTTTACCCCCTCGATTTTGCCTTCCAATTCAGTAAGCTCATGATAATGCGTGGCAAAGAGAGTTTTCGCACGGATACGCTCGGTGATGTACTCCAGCACCGACCACGCGATACTCAAGCCGTCGTATGTGCTGGTGCCGCGCCCTACCTCGTCCAAAATGAGGAGAGAATTTTCCGTCGCGTTCAAAACGATAGACGCGACTTCCGTCATTTCGACCATGAACGTGCTTTGGTCGAGAATGAGGTTGTCGCTCGCCCCGACACGCGTAAAAATGCGGTCGATAACGGGAATCTGCGCCGACTTTGCCGGGACATAACACCCGATATGCGCCATCAGCACGATGAGCGCGTTCTGGCGCATGTAGGTACTCTTGCCCGCCATATTCGGCCCGGTGATAACCATCGTTTTGGCGTTGCTTCCAAGGTCTGTATCATTGGGCACAAACCGCTCTTTGCTGAGCGCTTCCACGACCGGGTGCCGCCCGTCGCAAATTTTTAAATCCCCGCCGGCGTCCACAATCTGAGGTTTGCAATAGCCGCGCTCTTTGGCGACGCTCGCAAAGGAAACGAGGCAGTCGAGCATCGCAACGGATGCGGAAAGTGCCTTTAACTTCGGCATCTCTCCACTAAGGCGCGCCTTGATTCGCTCAAAAAGTTCGATTTCCAAGCGGAGGCTCTGCTCCGTGCTCGACAAAATTTTCTCCTCGAGCGCCTTCAGCTCGTCCGTCGTATACCGCTCCGCGTTGGCGAGCGTTTGGCGGCGCTGGTAATTGTACGGCACCTTATCCTTGAACGAGTTCGTCACCTCGATGGAATATCCGAAAACGCGGTTGTATTTAATCTTTAAGTTGCGGATTCCCGTGCTCTCGCGCTCGCGCGCCTCGATTTCCGCTATCATTTTTGCGCCGTTGTCTCGCACGGAACGCAGCTCGTCCAACTCCCGGTCGAATCCTTCCCGAATGTAGCCGCCCTCCTTGATATTGACGGGCGGATTTTCGATGAATGCAGATTTTAAAAGGGCGGCAAGCTCTGAAAAATCCCCGAGGTTTCCCGCTATGCTCTGCATCTGCGGCGTAGAAAAGCCGGAAAGCTGAAACTTTAAATTCGGCAGCAAATCGAGGGAAGAAGCCAAATTTTCGCAATCGCGCGGCGTCAGATTGTTGTTGGAAATTTTTCCGGCAATGCGCTCGATATCGCGAATACCGCCCAGCGTGTCCGCAATCCCGATGCGAATCACGGTGGCGTTAAACAGCTCGCTTACGCCGTTCAGCCTGTATTCGATGTCCGCCCGGTTCTGCAACGGATTCAGAAGCAGCCGGTTCATAAGCCGCGCCCCCATTGCCGTCTTTGTTTTATCCAAGAGCCACAAGAGCGACCCCTTCTTTTTTCCGTCGCCGAGGGTGCGGACAAGCTCCAAATTGCGAATCGCACTGTTGTCCAGCATCATCGTCTTGTTCTCGTTGACGAATTTGACGGAATCGATGATTTTGAGCGCGTGCTTCTGCGTCTCTTTCAAATATTCGAGCAATGCGCCGCACGCCGAAATTGCCGCCTGTTCCCGCGCAATCCCGAACGGCTCCAGCGTCTTGCAGTTGAGCTGCTCCAAAATATTTTTTTCCGCATGCCGCAGCGCGAAAGCCCACGGAACATAGCAGGAAAAAGGCGGGAGCGCGCGCAGCAACGGTTGCTCTTTGGATTGAAGCAGAAATTCGTCGTTGCAAATAATTTCCGCGGGGGAAATCTTTCCAAGATATTCCAGACTCAAATCGATGCAGTTCCCGCCGGAACACGTCCCCGTGTTAAATTCGCCCGTCGTGATATCCGCCCAGGCGAGGGCGCATACGTCGCCCTCTTTGTAGGCGCAGGCAATATAATTGTTCGCCTTTTCGTCCAACAAATTCTCTTCGATGAGCGTACCCGCAGACACGACGCGGATAACGTCCCTCTCGACGATTCCGCGCCCCGGCGTCGGGTCAGTCAGCTGTTCGCAAATTGCGACCTTTTTACCGAGCGACACAAGCTTGGCAATATAGGTATCCGCCGCATGGTACGGGATGCCGCACATGGGCGCGCGCTCTTCCAAGCCGCAATCCCGCCCCGTCAGCGTCAAGTCAAGCAGCTGCGAAACTTCCTTTGCGTCCTCGAAAAACATTTCGTAGAAGTCGCCCAAGCGGTAAAAGACGACGCAGTCTTTGTATTTCTCTTTAATCTCCAGATAGTGCCGCATCATCGGCGAAAGTCCGTTCATTCGTATCCCTCTATCTCTCTGTTTGAATACTATCCGCTCACTCCGCGAGTTCGCCCATCAGCGAAACGCCCGAAGTTTCCCCTATCTTCAAACGAACAAAATCGCCGATGCAATCCCGTTCGCTCCTGAAATACCCCATGCGGCCGTACTCGTCGCGCCCGAGGTACAGCCCCTTCTTTTTATCGTAATCTTCGCACAGAATCTCAATCGTTTTACCGCGGTAGGCGACGGATTTTTCGCGCGTCTGCTCGTTGACGAGTTCCACAAGGCGCATGATGCGCTCCTTTTGAACCTCCTCGGGAATCTGCCCGTCCATCGCCGCGGCGGCGGTGCCGCTTCGGCGGGAATAGACGAATGTAAACGCCGTTGCAAAGCCCGCTTCGCGCACGAGCGACAGCGTAGCCTGAAAGTCCTCCTCCGTTTCCGTGGGAAAACCGACCATGATATCCGTCGTGAGCTGGCAATCGGGCACATACTTGCGCAGAAGCTCCACCTTTTTCAGATATTCCTCCGCGGTATATTTGCGGTTCATAAGTTTTAAAATGCGATTGGAACCGGCTTGCACCGGCAGATGGACGAGATGGCACACCTGCGGACATTCGGCAATCGCCCGCACGAGCTCCTCGCCGAAGTCCTTCGGGTTGCTCGTCATAAACCGCAAACGGAACTTTTCGTCTCGCCGGCAAATGTCGCGCAAAAGCTGCGGGAAGGAGTATTCGCCGCCGCAATCGTTGCCGTAGGAGTTTACATTCTGCCCCAACAGCGTAATCTCTTTGTACCCGCCGCGGACGAGCGCGTCGACTTCCTCCAAAATTTTTTGGGGTGCACGGCTCCTTTCCCGCCCGCGCACATACGGCACAATACAGTAAGAGCAAAAGTTGTTGCAGCCGTACATGATGTTAACCCAGGCATTGGGAAAACTCGTGCGATAGGAATAATCGTCCTCGCGAATTTCCCCTTCCTTGCCCCAGATATCGACAACCACTTTTCTATTGCCCGCTTTTCTGTCCAACAGTTCGCCGAGCGTATCGAGGTTGTGCGTTCCGAACACAATATCCACAAACGGGAATTTTTTCCGAAGTTTTTCAGCGGCGCCCGCCTGCTGCGTCATGCACCCGCCGACGGCAATCAAAAGCGACGGCCGGCTCTTTTTCAATTTTTTCAGCGCGCCGATGTTGCCGTAAGCGTGGTTTTCCGCGTTTTCCCGTATACAGCAGGTGTTGAATACGATGATATCCGCCTCCTGCTCGCTTTCGCCTTGCGTATATCCGCGCGAGCGCAAAATGCCCGCAATCTTCTCCGATTCGTGTACGTTCATCTGACAGCCGTACGTTACAATCCAATACTTCTTTTCCATTCAATCTTCCAAAAAAATTTACTCTCATTCATTATAACTTTTTCGCGGATTTTTTTCAAGTCTTTCAACTTTGTTGCGAGCGAAATAATTTGCGCAAATTTTCAGATACTGTTAAAAGGGTTAGAAATATGAAAGCACTCAAAAAGATAAGTATCATTCTGCTGTGCGGACTGCTCCTGTGCACTGCGGCCGCCGGTTTTTACTACGTTGCGGCGACGGCGGGCGCAAAATTGGACGAAGCAAAACTCGAATGCACGGACGCCTGCATCGAAGTTTACGACGCAAAGGACAATAAAATTTCCGATTTATCCTTTAAGAGCGCCAACAAAAGCGTGCGGTTCAGCGAATTGCCCGCACACGTTCCGCACGCCTTTGTCGCCGCCGAAGATAAAAATTTCTATTCGCACCGCGGCCTGGATTATAAAGGCATGGCGCGTGCGCTCCTGAAAAATATAAAGGCGCGCTCCTTTAAACAGGGCGCCTCCACCATCAGCCAGCAGCTCATCAAAAACACACAGCTTTCGAGCGAAAAGACGCTCGCTCGGAAATTGAAGGAAATCAAGCTCACGCGCAGTCTCGAAAGGAAATACTCGAAAGACCAAATCATGGAAATGTATTTAAATACCATCTATTTCGGGCACGCCTGCTACGGAATCGCGGGCGCATCCGATTTCTACTTTGCGAAGGGCGCGGAAAACCTGTCGGTAGCGGAAGCCGCCATGCTCGCGGCAATCATAAAGTCCCCCAACAATTACTCACCTTTCCTCGCGCCCGAAAAGTGCATGAATGCCCGCAACGCCGTGCTGAACCGAATGTTCGCCCTGGGTTATATTTCGGAAAGCGAATGCAAGCAGGCGAAAGCCGCGCCGCTGCCCGAAAAGCAGGATAACTCCATCGCATCCAAAACGTACCTTGCCGGCGTCTATGCGGAAATGGAATCCCTTCCGCTGTATTCACCGTACCGCTACCGCGGCGGCTGCAAAATTTACACGTATATGGATAGAGACATGCAGGACTACGCGGAAAACTTAAAAACGGACGCCGACCGTTCCGGAAAGAGCATCCTGGTTTGCGACAACAAGGCGCACGGCATCACGGCCTGGCACACGACCGAAGGGGAAATACGCAGACAGCCCGGCTCGGTAATCAAACCGCTCGCCGTGTACGCCCCCGCCCTGGAAGAAAATAAAATTTCGCCCTGCACACCCGTCCTGGACGAAAAAATCGATTTCGGCGGATATTCCCCCTCCAATTATAAAGACGATTACAAGGGGTACGTTTCCGCAAGACAGGCCTTGGCGGAAAGCCTGAATATTCCCGCCGTAAAAATACTCAATTCTCTGGGCATTGAAAAGAGCGAACGGTATCTGCTCCAAATGCAGCTCTTCCTTTCCCCGGAAGATAAAACGCTTTCCCTTGCGTTGGGCGGCTTGAGCGAAGGTTTTACCCCGCGCGAAATCGCGGCCGCCTATACGGTATTTCCCAACGGCGGACAGTATTCTCCCCTCGCCTTTATACGGAAAATTGAAGACTCTGCGGGGAACACCCTCTACGAGCGCAAAATTACCAGTCAAAAAGTATTTTCGGAAGACACGGCGGCTCTCATAAACGATATGCTGGCGAACGCCGCAAAAACGGGAACCGCAAAAAAACTTGCAACCTTGCCCTTCCCGGTGTGCGCCAAGACGGGAACCAGCGGAACGGAGGAAGGCAACACCGACGCGTGGGCGGTGTCCTATACCCCCGAACACACGATAACCGTTTGGATGGGCAACGCCGACAATTCACTCACCGATATAACGGGCGGCGGCTTGCCCTGCCACTACGCTCTCCTTTTAAACAAAAGGCTATACCGAAGCGCTCGCCCGGCCGAATTCCAATCCTCGCCAAAAGTCGTGGAATGCCTTTTGGATAAAATCTCCTACGAGCGAGACCACACCGTCAAACTCGCCGCGTCAAGCGCGCCCGAACAATACATCCTGCACGAACAATTCCGCGAATGCAACCAACCGAAGGAGTACGGAAGTACTTTCGGCGAGCCTACGGCAAATGCGGCGATTTATTATAAAAATTCGAGGGTTTATATCGAATTATGCCAGACAGAATACTATGATTATTTAATTAAACGGGCGGAAAACGGAAAAACCACCGCACTGTTTGACGGCCACTGCGACGGAAATTATTGCGACGACAATGTTTTGCCGAACAAGAAATACACCTACTCGGTAACCCCTTACTTCGTCGGGAGCGACGGAGAAAAGCATTTCGGCAAAGAAATGTTCCTGCCCTCCGTCTACACCAAAAAGGAAGCAGCCAAACCGCCCAAAAATTGGTGGGCTTCGTAATTAAAAAAATGCGGCGGAGCAATTCATAAATCCAAAAGGTTTTATGTTGCTCCGCCGCATTATCATATGCGCAGCGTTTCCAATGTTTCGAACGCTTCCTCTATCAATTTTTCGACGTCCAACCGCGCCTCCGCACGGAGAACATCTTCCATTTTGGGGCGAATCAGCGGATGCTTCGGCAGAAATACCGTGCAGCAATCCTCATACGGCAAAATCGACGTTTCAAAGGTACCAATCTCGCGCGCCCGCTCAATAATTTCCGTTTTATCGAATCCGACGAGCGGACGCAGAATCGGCAGCTTTTTTACAACCGAACCGGAAGAAGTCATCCCCTCGATTGTTTGGCTGGCAACCTGCCCCAAACTCTCTCCCGTGACGATACATTGCCCGCCGACACGCTCAGCAAGGCGCTCCGCTATGCGCATCATAAAGCGCCGCAACAGCGTAATCATCATTTCCTCCGGGCAATTTTTATGAATCGCCTCCTGAATGTGCGTTACGCTGACGACGTGCAAATTCATACCGCCCGTATAGCCGCTCAAAATATGCGCCAATTGCTCCACCTTTTCGCGCGCCTGCATATTCGTATACGGATAGCTATGAAAATGCAGTCCGTCCAAAACCATGCCGCGCTTGGCAATCATATGCCCGGCAACAGGGCTGTCGATTCCGCCCGAAAGGAGCAATATCCCCTTGCCGGATGTTCCGACGGGCATGCCTCCCGCACCTTTGATGTGCCTGCTGAATACGAGCGCGTCCCCGTTCTCCCGAATGTCGATGCAAATTTCATGCTGCGGCGCATGAACGTCGACCTTTAAATTCGGATTATCCTGCAAGAGCCGGCCACCGATTTCGGAGTTTACCTCCATGGAATGGAGCGGAAAACTTTTGGCGGCTCGGTTCGTTATTACTTTGAAGGTTCCGCCGGCGGGCGCAATCAATTTCACCGTTTCGTAAATCGTCTCGATATCCGCCGGGACTTTATACGCCGCACTCAAAGTGTGTGTACCGAAAACTTTGGATAATTTCTCCAAAATCTCGTCTGTGCGTTCCTGGTCAAAATTCTCAACGATATAGCGGCCGCTCGGTTTGCGAATTTCATGGCGAATCCCCGTCAGCGCTCTTTCCAGGTTCGTCATAAAAACCTTTTCGAAATATCCCCGGTTCTTCCCTTTTAAATGTATTTCACAATACCGTACGATAATTACTTTTTCCATCGGTTCACCTCATTCTCTCCGCAAGCTGGCCCGCGCATCGGTTCATTATCTCAACGGCTTGCACCGCTTCATCCATTGTCGTTTTAGCGGAAAACGAAATCCGCAATACGCCGTCCGCCGCTTTTTCGCTCAACCCGCACGCCAACATAACGCGGCTGTAGCGGTTTTTCGACGAGCACGCGGAACCGGTTCCCACGACGATGCCCTCGTCGTTCAGCATGTGCAGCAACACTTCGCCGCGCAGCCCCTGCGCCGATACGCTCAAGATATACGGAGACGCCTGCGGCGAAGATAAAATTGTAAATATGTCCGGTTGCAGATTTTCTCGAAAATAGCGATTGATTTCCGCAATTTTGCGAAAATCCTCCTCTAAGGACGAAAATTTCTTTTCCGCGGCAAATTCAAACTGCTTAATCGCAAACATATTTTCGGTGCCGCTCCGCAGCCCCTTTTCCTGCCCGCCCCCGCAAACGAGCGGACGAATGTGCAGATTTTTCTTGAAAAACAGAGCGGCGGCACCGCGTACACCGCCGATTTTATGCGCGCTGACGGAGTACAAATCCATCTCCCGGTTCAGTTTAAACGGCACCTTGCCGAAAGCCTGCACCCCGTCGCTGTGAAAGAGATTTTTATTATTTTTCAATTTGACTTGTTTGGCAATTTCGCCGACAGGGTTGACGGCGCCCGTCTCGTTATTGACGTGAATAACCGAAACAAGCGATGTGTTTTTATCGATTAAGGAAAGCAAATTTTCGAGATTGACACTGCCGTCGGCATTGAGCTTCGCAAAGCGAACGTCGGTACCGCGGCGAATAAGCTCTTTGGCACTATTGAACACAGCCGCGTGTTCCCCTTCCGTCGTAACGATATTTCCGCGCGACACGCTGCAAAACAGAGCCTGGTTATCCGCTTCGCTTCCGGACGCGGTAAAAATGAGGTCGAAATCGGCAGCCGAAGCTATATGAGCCAGAATATTTTTCCTTGCCTCTTCCAACTCTTTATGCGCCGCAAACCCCTCCCGATAGAGCGCGGAGGGGTTGAAAAAATCATCCTGTAAAAAATGCATAGCCTTTTCCACTGCGTCCCCTTCCGGGCGCGTGGTGGCGGCATTATCCAAATAAATCATCGTCTGTTAAATTCCGATTCCAAAATATTCCTGCGGGTATAACGCAAAATCGTAGAAAGCAATTGCGGGCGGCATTCAAGTACCAAAATCCGTTTTCCGACATTCGTTGCCGCCTGGATATAGAAGAACTCTCTGTCCTCTTCTGCTTCGCTGTTCGGAGTCAGGATATCTTCCTTGGTATCGGGCGAGGCTTTCAGCTTTTTATATGTTTCGGAGTCGACGCGGCCAATCAAGATCAATTTATCGTCGGACAAGCGGTAAAGCAATTTGCGCTTTCTATTATGCAAAACTTTGCAAATCCGCAATTCTCCCGAAACAAACGTATAATCGTAACTCAGATAAAAAGAGTGCCTTTTTATAAAGAGAAATACTGCGCAGACGACCATCGCCACAAACATTATTCCCCATATGATAAAGGACGGAATATACTGTGCCTCCGCCGGAATTCCCATCATCAGAGTAAAAAAGGAAATTACAGCAAAGACAATACACAAAACAGCTGTAACCGTAAATAAGGTATAGCGCCGTTTCGCCGGTTTTTCGTCGTGCAACGCGACACTCTCTTCATAAAAGATTTCCTGCATATCTGGCTCCGTGGTTTAATATTCTATCGCGCCTTCGAATACCTGCTTGACGCTGCCGGTAAGGCGCACCGTGCCGTCGGAGGAGTAGCGGACAATCAAATCGCCGCCGCGCACTTTGACGGTTATATCCTCGTCTTGTTTGCAATATCCGTTGAGAACTGCCGCAATCACGCTGGCAGCTGCACCCGTACCGCAGGCGAGCGTTTCACCGTTGCCGCGCTCCCAAACGCGCATTTTCAGCGTTTTGTCGTTGACGACGCGCACAAATTCCGCATTGATTCGCTGCGGGAAATACTCCGCATACTCAAACAAAGGGCCGACATTCGCCACATCGACGGCATCGACTTTGTCGCAGAACACTACACAGTGCGGGTTGCCGACGTTGACGAGCGTAACCGCATAATCCTGCCCGCCGATAGAAATATTTCTCCCGACGACGGTATCACCTTCCAAAGTAGACGGAATAGATTTTCCGTCCAAAACGGCTTTGCCCATATCGACACTGACCGAGCTGACTTTGCCGTTGAAAGTATACAGCTGCAATTCCTTGACGCCGCTGAGCGTTTCGATGGTAATTTTGTTATTCTTTACAATTCCGTTATCAAACAAATATTTTGCGACGCAGCGAATCGAGTTGCCTGCCATCGCGCCCTCGCTGCCGTCCTTGTTGAAGATGCGCATCTTCGCGTCCGCCACGTCCGATTTTTCGATGAGCGTGATGCCGTCGCCGCCGATGCCGTAATGCCTGTCGACAAAGTTGATTGCGAGTGATTCGGGGCAGGTTATCTTTCCGTCCATATTGTCAAAGAAGATATAGTCGTTGCCGCAGCTCTGCATCTTGATAAAGTTCAGCTTCAGCTTGTCGGTGCGCAGATGATTGATGTCGACGAGCTCGGTATTGCTCTCGTTGAAGCGGCTCGCGATGATGTCGGCGAGAGCGTTCGCCGTATCCAGGCTGGTGAGCGTCGTGATGCCGAGCAATATCGCGTGATGGTACATGCGGATATAGTCGTTGATGGAATCCATATCCGTCTTGCCGGTGTAAACGATATAATCGATTTTTCCCTCGTCCATCAAATGGAAAATCTCGTCGCTCTGCGAGAGCCTGTCCACCGTCGTAACTTCCACGCCGAGGGTGCGGATGGTATCCGCCGTGCCCTTCGTCGCATAGATATTCAGGCCGAGGTCGCTGAACTTTTTGGCAAGCCCTAAAATCTCAAATTTATCCTGGTCGTTGATGGTGAAATAGACGCCGACCTGGCGCTGTTTGGTGGGATGGCACAGCTTAAAGCCCGCCGAAACCAACCCCTTAAAAAGAGCTTCCTCGATGGTCTTGCCGATGCCGAGCACCTCGCCCGTCGATTTCATCTCCGGCCCGAGCTGGGAATTTACGTCGTTGAGTTTTTCAAAGGAAAATACCGGCACTTTGACGGCGACATACGGCGAGGTTTTATACAATCCTGTGCCATAGCCTAGCTTTTTCAGTTTCGCCCCGACCATGATTTTTGTCGCGAGCTCCACCATCGGCACGCCCGTCACTTTGGAGATGTACGGAATCGTGCGCGAAGCGCGGGGGTTAACTTCAATGACATACAACTCGTTATGGAAAACGAGGAACTGGATATTGATAAGCCCCTTCGTCTTGAGCGAAAGCGCAAGCTGCGTGGAGCACTCGATTATTTTATCCAGCATGATGTCGCTCAGGTTGTACGGCGGATATACGGCGATGGAGTCGCCGCTGTGCACGCCCGCGCGCTCGATGTGCTGCATTATTCCGGGGATGAGCACGTCCTTTCCGTCGCTGATGACGTCCACTTCCAGCTCCTGCCCCATCAGATACTTGTCGCAAAGCACGGGGTTTTCAATGTGCTGGGCGAGAATCACGTCCATATAGCGGGAAATATCATTCTCCGTAAACGCGATGGTCATGTTCTGCCCGCCGATGACGTAGGACGGGCGCAAAAGCACCGGGTAGCCGAGTTTGTCGGCTGCCGCCAGCGCCTCCTCTTTTGTCATGACCGTGAGCCCCTTCGGGCGGCTGATGCCGAAGCGCTCGAGCAGTTCGTCGAAGCGTTCCCTGTCCTCCGCCATGTCGACGCTGTCCGCCGAGGTGCCGAGGATACGGATTCCCTTCTTATCCAGGTAGTTGCACAGCTTGATTGCCGTTTGTCCGCCGAAGGTGATGACAACGCCGTACGGTTTTTCCTTGTCGATGACGTTCTGCACGTCCTCAGGGGTAAGCGGCTCAAAGTACAGCCTGTCCGCCGTGTCGAAATCGGTGGAAACCGTTTCCGGGTTGTTGTTGATGATGATAACTTCGTAGCCGAGTTTTTTCAGCGTCCAGACGCAGTGCACGGAGGAATAGTCGAACTCGATGCCCTGCCCGATGCGAATCGGCCCCGAACCGATGACGATGATGCGCTTCTTCGTGCTCTCCGCAATGAACGGAGTTGCCTCGTCGTGCGAATACTCGTCGTAAGTCGAGTAGAAGTACGGCGTTTCCGCCGCAAATTCCGCCGCGCAGGTATCGACCATTTTATAGACGGCCTTTCTGTGGTACGGAATTTTCTGCCCCGAAAGATTTTCAAGTTCGTGGTCGGGGTACCCGAGGCGCTTGCCCTCGTCGTACAGCGCGCGCGTCAGCTTTTCGCTCTGCAAACGGCGCTCGTACTTGACCAAATTGTTGAGCTTGGAGAGGAACCATCGGTCGATTTTCGTGATTTCAAAAATCTCGTCTACGGATATCCCCGCTTTCAAGGCGGCGAAGACCGTGAACAGCCGCTCGTCGGAAAGTTTTTTTAATTCTTCCCGCAAATCCACCCCTTCATACTTGTTGAGGTTGAGGGAGGAAAGGGAAATTTCCGCGCCGCGCACCGCCTTCATAATCGCCATTTCAAAGGAGGTGCCGATGGACATCACTTCGCCCGTCGCCTTCATGCGGGTGCCGAGTTCGCGCTTCGCATACAGGAATTTATCGAACGGCCATTTTGGCAATTTTACGACAACATAGTCGAGCGCAGGCTCGAAGCAGGCGTACGTCTTGCCCGTGACGTCGTTCTTGATTTCGTCGAGGGTATAGCCGAGCGCAATTTTCGTTGCGACCTTCGCAATGGGATAGCCCGTCGCCTTGGAAGCGAGCGCCGAAGATCGCGAAACGCGGGGGTTGACCTCGATGACGGAATACTCAAAAGAGTTGGGATTGAGCGCAAATTGACAGTTGCACCCCCCTTCAATCTGCAATTCGGAGATGATGTCCAAAGACGCCGTGCGGAGCATCTGGTACTCTTTATCGGAGAGAGTGACCGCGGGCGCAATAACGATGGAATCGCCCGTATGGATACCGACGGGGTCGAAGTTTTCCATGGAGCAGACGGTCAGAACATTTCCCGCACCGTCGCGCAAAACTTCGAACTCAATCTCTTTCCACCCGTAAATATATTTCTCAACCAACACCTGCGTGATGGGCGAGAGCATCAGGCCGTTGTGCGAGATGGTGCGCAGCTCCTCTTCGTTGTACGCCACGCCGCCGCCGGCGCCGCCGAGCGTAAATGCGGGGCGGATGATGACGGGATACCCGATTTTATTCGCCACCGCGACGCACTCTTCCACGGTATACGCGATATCGGAGGGAACGACCGGCTGCCCAATCTTCTGCATCGTCTCCTTGAAGAGTTCCCGGTCTTCCGCGCGGTCGATTGCGTCCACCTTCGTGCCGATGAGTTTGACGCCCCATTTATCGAGGAATCCTTCCTTTGCGAGTTTGCAGCCGATAGTCAGCCCCGTCTGTCCGCCGAGGGAAGCGAGAAGGCTGTCCGGCCGCTCTTTAATGATGATGCGCTTGATAGAGTCGATGGTGAGCGGCTCGAGATAAATTTCATCCGCGAGCGCCTCGTCCGTCATGATGGTCGCAGGGTTGGAGTTGCACAATACGACGTTCACGCCCGCATCCTTCAAAACGCGGCACGCCTGCGCGCCCGCATAGTCGAACTCCGCGGCCTGTCCAATCACAATCGGGCCGGAGCCGATTACGAGAACCTTTTTTATATCGCTCCTTTTAGGCATTGCGCTTTCCTCCTTTGTCCATGTTGGCAATAAAACGGTCGAAGAGATACGAGGCATCCAAAGGCCCCGAGCATGCTTCCGGGTGGAACTGCACGGTGAACGCGTTCATATCGCCGTAATCGACGCCCTCGCAGGTATTGTCGTTCGCGTTGACAAAGCTGATTTTGCCGACCGACTGCACCGACTCGTTGATGACCTCGTAGCCGTGGTTCTGGCTGGAGATGTACACCCTGCCCGTCTCCAGATTTTTGACGGGCTGGTTGGTGCCGCGGTGGCCGTACTTCATCTTTTTGGTTTTGCCGCCCATCGCAAGCGCGAACAGCTGGTGCCCCAGGCAGATGCCGAATACAGGCAGCCTGCCCGCCAGCTTTTTGATGTTTTCGATGATTCCGACGTTTTCGGCAGGGTCGCCCGGGCCGTTGGTGAGCATCAACCCGTCCGGCTTTAAGGCAAGAATCTGTTCCGCAGTATACGAAGCGGGCACGCGCACGACCTTGCAGCCGCGCTTGACGAGCTCGCGCACGATATTCTCCTTTGCTCCGAAGTCCCACAGCGCTACCGTGCGTTTATTGCCATCGCCGTAGACGGCGGGTTCGGCGCAGGTCACGCTTTCCACCGCGTTGCGGATGGCGTACTTTTTAATTTCATTGATATCATTCACGGGGCGCGTAGAGATTACGGCGTTCATTACGCCCGTCTCGCGGACAATGCGCGTCAGTTGGCGCGTATCGACGCCGTACACGCCGACGATTCCCTGCGCCTTTAAATAATCGTCTAACTTGCCTTCACAGCGGAAATTGGACGGCTCTTCGCAATATTCCCGCACAACATACGCGGAAAGGAACGGCTTGCGGCTCTCCGCATCGGCGGGAATCATGCCGTAGTTGCCAATCAGCGGAAATGTCTGAATTACGATTTGCCCGTAATAGCTCGGGTCGGTCAGTGTTTCGATATAGCCGGTCATGCCCGTCGTGAAGACGAGTTCGCCCACCACATCGCCGCGCGCGCCGAAGCGCTTGCCTTCAAATACCTGTCCGTTTTGCAGCGTTAAATAAACTTTTTCTTCCTTCATATGCGACCCTATAAAATATTTTTAATCGATTGCTGAAACAAGTTATTTGAGCAATTTGCAGAGCACCGCTTTCTGCGCGTGCAGCCTGTTTTCCGCTTCGTCGAAAATTTCGTCGGCATGCGCCTCGAAAACCTCGTCGGTAATCTCTTCGCCGCGGTGCGCGGGCAGGCAGTGCAGCACCATCGCATCCGGTTTCGCGACGGAAAGCAACTCTTTATCGACGCAATAATTCCGGAACACCTTTTCGCGCTCCGCCTTTTCGCTCTCCTGCCCCATCGACGCCCACACGTCAGTATAGAGCACGTCGGCGCCCTCCGCCGCTCTTTTCAAATCGGAGGTGACGGTAAACTTGCCGTTTTCGGCCGCCCACTTCATGATTTCCGCATCGGGGCGGTAAGTATCGGGGCAGGCAATCGCAACTTCCATGCCCGTCTTGATGCCGCCGACGATGAGGGAGTTCGCCATGTTATTCCCGTCGCCGACAAAGCACAGTTTCAGCCCCTTCAGGCTGCCTTTATACTCGCGGATTGTCATTAAATCGGCGAGCACCTGGCAGGGATGGCAATAATCGGTGAGCCCGTTGATAATGGGAATGGAGCCGTATTTCGCCAAATCCTCCACGTCCTGCTGCGCGAATGTGCGAATCATAATTGCGTCGAGATAGCGCGAAAGCACCCGCACAGTATCCTTAATCGGCTCGCCGCGCCCAAGCTGAATGTCGCGGTCGGACAAAAACAGCGCGGTGCCGCCGAGCTCGGTCATACCGACTTCAAAGCTGACGCGCGTACGCGTGGAAGACTTCGTAAAAATCATGCCCAATTTTTTGCCCGCGAGGTGCGGATGCGGAATGCCGTTCTTTCTCTCGTATTTCAGCTGGTCGGCAAGATTCAGAATACCGAAAATCTCTTCGGCGGAAAGGTCTGCAAGTTTCAGTAAATGCTTCATTCGGAAATCACCTCGTTCAAAATTCTCAGCCCAAAATCAATCTCGTCCTTTTTAATCGTGAGCGGCGGAAGCAGGCGAACCCTGTCCTTCGCCGTCAAAACAATCAATCCTCTTTCGAGGCACGCCTCGGAAACGGCGCGCGCCTTTTTCGTCGTCAAGAGGCCAATCATCAGCCCCATGCCCGTCACTTCGGTTACGTTTTTAATTCGGCCGAGGTGCGTAAACATGTATGCGCTCTTGCCCTGCACTTCAAGCAGCAAATTTTTATCGATGCGCGAAAGAATGCTGCAGGCACCCGCGCAGGCGACGGGATTGCCGCCGAAAGTCGAGCCGTGGTCGCCCGCGGCAAAAACCTTTTCCGTCTTTTCAAAGAACATCGTCGCCCCGAGCGGCAATCCGCCCGCAAGCCCCTTCGCCGTCGACACGATGTCGGGGGAAATGCCGAACTGTTCGTAAGCGTACAGCGTTCCCGTGCGGCCGTTGCCCGTCTGAACCTCGTCAATTATCAATAAAATGTCGTTTTTCTTGCAGAATTTTTCGATTTTCTGCACCTCTTCAACGGGAAGCGGGCGCACGCCGCCCTCCCCCTGCATGAGTTCGAGCATAACGGCGCAGGTCGCCTTTGTGCATTTTGCACGCACACTCTCGAACGTCGGCTCGGCGTAATCAAAGCCGTCCAGCATCGGCGCGAAACTGCGGTGCATCGCTTCCTGCCCCGTCGCGGACAGAGTCGCCATCGTCCTGCCGTGGAAGGAATTTTTCAGCGTAACGATGCGGAAGCGTCCCTCGCCGTATTTATCGAAGGAATACTTGCGAGCCGCCTTGATGGCACACTCGTTCGCCTCCGCGCCCGAGTTGGAAAAGAATACCTTTTTGGCGCCCGTGCGGGAGCAGAGCATCTCCGCGAGCTCTGCCTGCGGGCGTGTGTAATATAAGTTGCTCGCGTGCTGTACTTTATTCAGCTGCGCGATGACGGCGTTTTTCCACTCCTCGTCGTTCACCCCGAAGGAATTGACCGCGATGCCGCTGCCGAAATCGACATACTTTTTTCCCGATTCCGACCAAAGCGTCGCCCCTTCGCCGCGGCAAAGGTCGGTCGGAAACCGGCTGTAAGTGTTCGCAATGTACTGTTGGTCTTTCTGCTTTATCTCTTCAAAGCTCATAATGCACCTATTTTATCTATTCTATCACAAATCGCCGGGGAAAGCAATTGTTTCCCCCTCCATTTTGCGCACGCTTTTGCGGAAGTTTTTCCCGCCGCAAAAACTCATAAAAAGAGACCGATTAAAAATCAGTCTCCGTTCACAAACATGGTGCCGATACCTTGGTCGGACAATGTTTCGACGAGGATGGAATGTTCCACCCTTCCGTCAATTATAAATACTTTTTTAACGCCGCGGCGAATCGCCTCGCGGCAGCAATCGATTTTCGGAATCATGCCGCCCGAGATGATTCCCTGTTTGACGAGCGAAGGAATATCGCTCACGTAAATTTTTTCGATGAGGCTGGATTCGTCGTCCT
Source organism: uncultured Clostridia bacterium (assembly GCA_930989535.1). Taxonomy (GTDB): domain Bacteria; phylum Bacillota; class Clostridia; order Christensenellales; family Borkfalkiaceae; genus Borkfalkia; species Borkfalkia excrementipullorum. The sequence continues at coordinate 56,882 of CAKNLK010000001.1, forward strand.
TGTTGCGAAGAACCCCCTTCGTATCGGTCATGAGAATGAGGCTGGTCGCCCCGAGCGCCCCTGCAATCACTGCGGAAGCGGTGTCGGCGTTGACGTTATAGATATGCCCCTCGTTGTCATACCCGACGGTAGAAACAACGGGGATATATCCGGCGTCGAGCGCGTCGGTAATGACCTTGGTGTTCATATCGGTAATTTTTCCGACATAGCCGAGCCGCTCGTCCGCCTTGCAGCACTTCATCATGTGCCCGTCGATGCCGCACAGCCCGAGCGCCTTGCCACCGATGCTCTCCAAAAGGTTGACCAGCGATTTATTGATTTTGCCCGCCAGCACCATGCGCACGATTTCCGCCGTCTCCTCGTCCGTGTACCGAAGCCCGTCGACAAAGACGGATTCTTTGCCGACCTTTTTGAGCATTTCGGAAATTTCCGGCCCGCCCCCGTGCACCAACACGACTTTGACGCCGATTAAATTGAGAAGAACGATGTCCCGCATGACGGACATCTTCAACTGCTCGTTAATCATAGCGTTTCCGCCGTATTTGACGACGATAATCTTTCCGTTATAGTCCTGAATATACGGCAGCGCCTCGATGAGCACCTGCGCGCGGAATTTTTTGTCGTTGATTTGGTTGATATCCATATTATATTGCCGCCTTTCGTTCGCTTCAAATTCAATAATAAAACCGTCTGATTTCAGGTGCGGTAATCGCCGTTAATCTTTACATAATCGTAGGTCAAATCGCAGCCCCACGCCGTCGCCCTGCCGCCGCGGTCGTTCATGTTGATGAGTATTTCGATTTCGTCACAGGAGAGAATTTTTTTCGCCTCTTCCTCCGAGAACGGTATGCCGCTTCCGCCGCGGCACACGGCGAGCGTGCCCGCTTTGCTCTTAAAATCCACGTCGATTTTCGTTATATCCGCATCCGCGCCCGCATAGCCGATTGCACAGAGCACCCGTCCCCAGTTTGCATCCGCGCCGAACATCGCCGCTTTGAACAGGGAAGACTTGATAATTGATTTTGCAATGAGCTTCGCCGCGCTCTTGCTCTTAGCCCCGCTCACCTTACATTCGAGGAGCTTCGTCGCGCCCTCGCCGTCTTTGGCGATGCGGCGGCAAAGGTTTGTCGTAACCTTGTTCAAAGCCTTGCGGAAAATCAAATAATCCTTTCCGTTTTCCTCGATACAGTCGTTGCCCGCCAAACCGTTTGCGAGCACGCAGACCATGTCATTCGTCGAGGTATCCCCGTCGACGCTGACCATATTGAAGGAATCCTTTACATCGGCGGAGAGCGCCTTTTGCAGCATCGCCGGCGAGATGGAAACGTCTGTCGTAATAAAGATGAGCATGGTCGCCATGTTCGGGTTAATCATACCGACGCCCTTGCCAATCGCCCCGATTTTGCACTCCTTTCCGCCGAGCGTAAAGGTATAGGCGATTTGCTTATCGACCGTGTCCGTGGTCATGATGCCCTGCGCCGCAAACAGGCTGTTATCGCCCAGCCCTTTGACGAGTTCGTCCATGCCGGCCGCAATCGGTTCCAGCGAGAGGGGCTGGCCAATCACGCCCGTCGACGCGACGACGACATCCTCCGCGGGGATACCCGTCTTATCGGAAACGAGGCCGCACATGCCCTCCGCGATTTCCTCACCGTTTGCGTTGCAGGTGTTGGCATTGCCGCTGTTGCAGACAATCGCCTGCGCATAGCCGTCCGCCACGTGCCGCTTTGTCACGGTGATGGGCGCGCCCTTCACAAGATTCTGCGTATATACGCACGCCGCCGAACAGCGCACGTCACTCACGATGAGCGCCAAATCTCTCTTTGTCTTATTTTTGCGGATACCGCAATGCACGCCGTTCGCTTTAAACCCCTCGGGCGCGCACACACCGCCTTCAATCTTTTTCATAACCAAACCTCAATTCAAAACTTCCAATCCAAGCAATTCAGCCGAAGTAAATCCGCTCGCGCTTTCCGCCTTTCCCGTTTCCTCGCTTATAAAAGCGAAGTGCGCTCGTCCAAACCGAGCATTATATTCATGCACTGTACGGCGGCGCCCGATGCGCCCTTGCCGAGGTTGTCGAATACGGATGCGAGCAAAATGCGCTCGTCATTTCCGCCGACATAAATTTTCATTCCGTTCGTTCCCGCAAGTTCGTTTGCAGGGAGATAGGCCGGCATTTCGTCCGCAATTTTTATAAAATTACCTGTCGCATAGTACTCTGCAAAATACGATTTTATATCATTTACAGACATTTTTTTATTTAAAAGCCTGCCGCAAATCGGAACAGTGACGCACATGCCGCTGTAATAGTCGGACACAATGGGATTGAATACGGGCTCGAATTGCAGCCCGCAGACGGCCTTCATTTCCGGGAGATGCTTGTGCATCTGCGCCGTGCCGTATTGGCGAGGGCTGTCCAGGAGCGGCGAGCGCCCCTCCGCTTCGTATTCGGCAATCATCTTCTTTCCTCCGCCGCTGTACCCCGTAACCGAATGGCACACGAACGGATACTCCGGCGAAAGAATTTTGCCGGCAACAAGAGGATACACCAGCGAGATGAAACCGCTCGCGTGGCACCCGGGCACGGCGACGCGGCGGGAAGCCGCAATCTTCTTCCGATGCTCCGCCGACAGTTCGGGGAATCCGTACGCCCACGCTTTATCCGTGCGGTGCGCCGTCGATGCATCGATGATTTTTACCCTTTCATTCTCACAGAGGGAAACCGATTCCCGCGCCGCCGCATCGGGCAGGCACAGAAAGACGATGTCCGCCGCATTGATTTTCTCTCTCCGCGCGTCGACGTCTTTGCGCAATTCCTCCGGGAGCACGCTGAAGCGTACATCCTCCCGCTTTCCGAGCCTGTCGAATATCTGAAGCCCTGTCGTACCCTCTTTTCCGTCGATAAATACGTTTACCATAATCCCATTATACAGACGGTTTGCGGCACTCATTTTGCGCCGCAAACCACCCTATCGTTTCAATATTTATTTCAGCTTTTTGTTCTGAAGCATCGCGCGCACTTTGATGGGCAAGCCGTACAGATTGATAAATCCTTCCGCATCGTGCTGGTTATACACGTCCTCTTCGCCGAACGTAGCTATCTCCTCGCTGTACAGGGAATGTTCGCTCTTCATTCCGGCAAGAATGATATTGCCCTTGTAAACCTTCAGTTTCACCTCTCCCGTCACATTCTCCTGCGTTTTATCGACGAATGCGGAGAGCGCTTCGCGCAGAGGCGTAAACCACTGGCCGTTGTATACAAGCTCGGCAAATTTAATGCCGATGTGCTGTTTGAAATGCTGTGTATCCTTATCCAAGCAGAGCATCTCGAGGTATTCGTGCGCCGCATAGAGAATACTGCCGCCCGGCGTTTCATACACGCCGCGGCTCTTCATGCCGACGAGCCTGTTTTCAACCATGTCGACCAAACCGACGCCGTTTTCTCCGCCGATTTTGTTGAGCTGCTCGATGAGCTCGACAGCGCCGACTTTTTTGCCGTTGAGCGCCACGGGGATACCCTTTTCAAATTGGAGCGTCAGATAGGTGGGCTTATCGGGAGCTTTTTCGGGGGACACGCCGAGCTCGAGAATCTTATCGTACTGCGGCTCGTTGGCGGGGTCTTCCAAATCCAGCCCCTCATGCGACAAATGCCACAAGTTTTTGTCCTTTGAATAGTTCGTCTCGCGCGTAATCTTCAAGGGAATATTGTGCGCTTCCGCATAGTCAATCTCCTCGTCGCGGCTCTTGATATTCCAAATCCGCCACGGGGCGATAATCGTCATTTCCGGCGCGAACGCTTTTATCGTCAATTCAAAACGAACCTGGTCATTCCCCTTGCCCGTGCAGCCGTGGCAGATAGCGTCCGCTCCTTCCTTTTTCGCAATCTCGACGATGCGCTTTGCGATAATCGGGCGCGCAAACGAAGTACCGAGCAAATACTTGTTTTCATATACAGCGCCCGCCTTCATCGTCGGATAAATGTAATCCTCGATAAATTCTTTGCGAAGGTCTTCGATATACAGTTTGGAAGCGCCGGTCTTTAAGGCCTTTTCTTCCAAGCCCTCCAATTCACTCTCCTGCCCGACGTCGGCAGAAACGGCGATTACCTCGCAGTTATTGTAATTTTCCTTCAGCCAGGGGATAATAATCGACGTATCCAACCCGCCCGAATAAGCCAAAACAACCTTTTTGATTTCCTTCTTTTCCATAGCTGTTTGCTTCCTTTGCTTTACTGTGTTAGATTATACATGGATTCACCGCACAAGTCAAGCGTTTCAAGCACATATTTTAAAAAATATGCAAATAAATTCATTCATTATTGCATAAAATTTATAAATATGCGCTTTTATGCAAGATTTTTTGCATAAACATGTCTTACAGGGATTTCCTATACATTTGCGTCAAAAAGGAATACTCCCGCAAATTTTTCCGCAAGGTACGGTACGCGGGGCAATACAGCCCGACAATTTTCCAAAAGGCGGCGGAGTGGTTGAGTTCCCGCAGATGACACAATTCGTGAACGAGCACATAATCGCGCAATTCGGGCGGCAGCATGGTGAGCCGCCAATTGAGCTTTATGCGCCCGTCCGCGTCACAGCTCCCCCATCGTGCCTTAAAATCGCAGAGCGACAAATCGCTCGGGGAGACACCCATGCTGCGCGCAAAGGAATGCAGACATTCCGACAGGAGCCACCCGCGCGTCTTTTCGAAATAGGCGCGCACCGCATGTTGATTTTTTAAATAGAACCCGCCGTCGGTTTCCCCGTTCTTCGCCGCACCGTAAGCAACCGGCTTCTCCACCCCCGCATCCAGCAGGCTGACGCCGCTTCGCACGCAGGCAAAGCGCTCCGCAACGGTCTTCTGTTCGGCCAGCTTCGCCTCGAGCCACCGCCTTTTTTCGGAGATGAATTTTAATATTGACTCTTCCGGCATGCCGTACGGCGCTTTGACGACTACCTTTCCGCCGCTCACGGTCAAAGTAAGCGTTCGCCGCCGCGAGCGCATGAGCGTATACTCGATATTATTCAAACCACACCCTCGCCGCGATTACCTGCTCTCCGCCGTTTTTGATTCCCTCGATAGTAAATACGCCGTTTTCCCGTTCCTCCCGATAGAAATCCAACACATCGTTTTCATGCGATTGCTTTACATAATGAATCTGGAAAGCTTTCAAGCGGCGCGCCTTCAGCTCCGCGACCGAAAAGCAGTTGAAGATATAATCGGCATATTTAATATTGTTGACGTGGTTGTTCAAATCGTATTCCGAATTTGCTATTTTTATGGAAAAGGCGGGATGCGTCTTTTCCTGCACGCCGTCGATGCGCCACTCGCCGCACTCGGCCGCCCTTTCATCGATAAAATCGATTTCAGGCTGTGCTATTTTCGAGCAGGGAACAATGCGGCCGTTTTTTGCGTCGAGGATGCACCAACGGGAAAAGACGCGCAAAAGCAATTCACCCGAAGCGCCGCGCACCGTAAAACTCCGCTCGTAAATCGCCTTATTCGGCACATGCGGCCAAGTCGCAACGGTGATTTCGTCGCGGAAGGCGGGAAGAGACTCGACTTCCGCATATATTTTCGAGAGAACCCAAAAATGCCCCTCCCGCGCCAGCTTTGCAAACCCCAGCCCCATTTCCTCGGAATGGTCTCCCGCCGTTTCCTGAAAATACCCCAACACAGCGGAAGGTTTCAGCTTCTGCGCAAAATCCGTCTCATAATTGCGAATCGTAAATTTCCGTTCCAGTTTATTGCTCGCTTTCATCGTATCAGAACCTCGCTTATATGAGTCTATTTTACAACAGAAGGGCGCCGTTTGTCCAACATTTCAGCAAATTTTATTTTTTGGATTTTCCTCCGCATTATACCAGACATAATACCTTGTAAAAATATGTATTTTTCAATATATCTTCTCCAAATGTTGACAAATTTCGACAAAGATAGTATAATATTTTCAAACAAGGAGGTCTGCCATGAATCCAGACAGTACCAATGAAAACGAAAAAGATACTTCCGGAAACACGTCCTCAATCAGCAGCGACCTGATTCGCGGCCATATCAATACAATTATTCTGCGCACGCTCTATGACGGCGACAAGTATGGCTACGAAATTATCAACGAAATCGAAGAGAAAAGCAAGGGGCAGTACACATTAAAGCAGCCCACCCTTTACAGCGCCCTGAAGCGTCTGGAAAGCCAGGACTTTTTAACTTCGTACTGGGGCGGCGTGAGCAACGGCGGCAGGAGAAAGTACTTTCAGATTACCGATAAGGGCAGGAAAGTCGTCGAACAAAATTTGGCTGAATGGGAATATTCGCGCACCGTCATCGACAGCCTGATTTCCGAGCGGGATTACGACTTCAGCAATCCCCCGCCCTCCTCTTCCGTCGATTTCAATATCCTGAAAAAATCGACTACGCGCGTTCCCGTCGGCAAGGGCGACGAGGAAGATTTTATCGACTTGGGCGAGGGTGAATTGGACGCGGAGGAAACAGAACCGGGCAAAGCAGAAACAGCCGTTTCGGACGCCCGTGAAGAAGCCGCGCAAGCCCCCACCGCGCCGGCAGACGCCGGAACGGAAGAGCCCGCCGCAATCGAGCAGCAGGAAGCTGCGCAAGCCCCTTCCCCGCAAGAGGCTCCCGCCGAAAGTTTGGTGCAGGAACCTGCCGAGCAGGAGCCCCCCGTCCAGCCTTCCTACGCGGCCGCAGCAGAGACGGCGGATAGCATCTCGCAGCAGCCGTACGCCGAAACCGCTCCGCAGGAAACGGCAGCCGGCCGGGCCATTCCGGAATCGCCGATTGCCCCGAAAGAGGAACCGCCCCTGTCGGAGGAAGAGAAACAGCGTATTCACGAGAATTATAAAGTGTTGATAGGCGACGACAACGACGCGACATCGTACTATTATACGCACGTTGCCCAGCGAAACCGCGAAGACAGAAACACCTTTGACAGTACTGTATTCGGCAACGCCCCGCGCGAAGAATATCCTCCGCAGCAACCGCCCATGCAGGAACCGGCCTACGAGCAGCCGCCGCAGGATTTATATCCGCCGCAACCGGAGTATTATTATGCTCCCGCCGAACAGTACGGCGGACAGCAAATGCCGCAGGCGGCCGAGCAGCCGGCGCCTCCCCCCGCGGAAAATGAGGCGGCAGATTTGCTCTATGCAAACCGCTCGCCGGCGGAGCGCAACTACAAGTCGCTCCTGTCCCGCCTGTACGACAACACCATCAAGACGCACGAGGACGAGGAGCAATACCCCGAACCGGCGGAAGATGCAGCCGAATATACGGAAGCAGAAACGGTACAGCCCGCCCCCGCGGCACCCGCCGAGCAACCTACGGCGAATTCCGCCCCTGCCCGCGTTCACGCTGGGAAGACGGCGAGCAATATAGAATTTTACGACGTCGAGGAAAAGGCGGAAAACGAAGGGCTTCGCATTACGACCACGAACGGTTCGCGCAACAGAACGGTTTCGAAGACGGTAAACAACACTTTCGACAAGGGCAAAGCGCTCTTTATCACGGCGGTCTACGTATTTATCATTGCGCTCGCAGAATCCATCATCAATATCTGCCTGAAAGACGTGATGCAGTCGCATACCGCATATGTCGTAATTCCGTTTGTAATCGATTTCGTAATGCTGGGAGTATTTCTCTTCCTGTACCTGCGCGGTTACGGAAAGAACAGCCGCAAGTCGCAATCGAAATCGTACATTTCGGCGAGCCTCATTATCTTTGTAAACCTCGTTTTAATCACTTGCCTGATTGCATATCTCATTTCTGCGGCAACAGATACCCCGCTCAACTTTATGATTTATGCGATTTTCCCCTGCATTTATCTGTTCAACGTACCGCTCTTTGCAATCTTATACAACTATAACAGCAATAAATATTAAAGAGAAAGCGCCTCAACCCGAAAATTGAGGCGCTTTTGCTATTTCTTTAATCAATTTTAAGACGGATTCTTGCTCGGCTTTTTCTTATATGCGAGCAATCGGAACAGATACGGAAAAATTTTTGCGTCGGAAGTATCGAACATCAAATTTTTCCGCCCGCGCTCGGCAACCGCCATGTCGTAAGTCCATTGAATCGCTCCGCGCGGAAAGGAATCCCTTTCCCGTTCAAACCGCGCGCACTCCTCTTCTCCGAAAGAAATAATCAGGTTAAATGTATCCAGGCACAGCCCGAAGCGGCATAAAACTTCGCCGCCCTTTTTTACCGAATAATAGAGCTCCCACAGGGCGTCCCCGCGCGTCCATCGGCAGTCGAGCTCTCCGTACCGGGCGCGAATTTCGTCGAGCAAGGCAAAGAGCGCGCAAAATTTCTCCTCTTTGAGCATCTGCAGAGCAAGCTCTCTGCCCTCCTCGTCCGTCTGCAGCAGATATCGCGTGCGGGGAAGAAGCACACGGCGCAGGAGTTCGCGCTCTTCATCGTTTAACTTTGCCCGGTCAAATTTCAATAAAATTTTTTGCCCTTCCGTATATCTTCTTTCGTTTCGCATTGACGCAACAACCCGTATATCAATCTAATTCCGAAACTCTTTTTTCAAAAGCGGCAATTCCTTCGGCGCCGGAAGCCGCTTTTTGCAACAGCATCATATACTCTATATTTTTATTTTCACGGATGGGAGCGGGCGTAACATTCCGCGGAATTAAGCCGCACCGCGCGGCCGCCGCGGCAAGTTCGTTTACTATGTCCAGTCTCTTTTTTCTGTCTTTGACGATGCCGTGTTTATTCAGCCCTATCCCTCCGCATTCAAATTGCGGCTTTACCAATACATATGCAGCGCCGCCCTCCTCGAGCAGCCCCGCAATGACGGGAAAAATCAGCTTCAGAGAAATAAAACTTAAATCCGCGGTGACGACGTCGATTCGCTCGGCGCCGATATCCTCCCTGCGGAGATAGCGCACGTTCGTTTCATCCAGCACCCGCACGCGGGAATCGCCGCGCACCGCTTCGTCGAGCTGTCCTTTGCCGACATCCACGGCATAGACAACCGCGGCCCCCGCTTGCAGCAAACAATCGGTAAACCCGCCCGTACTCGCGCCCAAATCGACGCAGGTACAGCCGCAGACATCCCGCGCGAAATCATCCAGCGCCTTCCGCAATTTATATCCGCCCTCCGAAACGAAGGAGAGCGGTTTTTCCCGTATCTCGATTGAATCGCCGTCCGTAACCTCGTCGGACGGTTTGCCCGCCCGTCCGTTCACAAAGACGCGCCCCTCCGCTACCGCGCGTGCGGCCTTTGTGCGCGACGAAAAACCGTGTTCGGACAAATATTTATCCAACCGCATTAAGATTCCCTGCTCCGAACATATTCGGTTAAATCCGCCAAAAAGGAACAGTCGTACGGCAATTCATCCAAAATACGCATGCAGATATCCCGATGCTGGTCTGCCATTTCGCCGCACTTTTCCAAACCGTAAATCCGAACGGAAGAAAGTTTCTCCTCGGCGGCGTCCTTTCCTATCGTCTTGCCGACTTTTTCAAAATCCCCGGTGACGTCCAAAATATCGTCTGTAATTTGAAACAGAAACCCGAAATGTTTGCCGAACTCGGCAAACAGCGCAACTATATTTTCGTCGGCACCGTAGACCAAGGCGGGAACGGTGACGGCGGAAACAATCATCTTCGCCGTCTTGTTGAGAATGATGAACTCCTCTTCCGCGGCACCCGCCTCCTTTCCCTCGAAAAACAAATCGGCGGCCTGCCCCGCAATCATGCCGTGCATTCCGGCATTCTTACAGATTTCCGCCGCCGCATTCAGATACGTTTTTCCGTTGCGGCACTCCTCAAAGCACACGGAGAACGCCTCATTGAGCAGAGCGTCCCCCGCCAAAATTGCCTGGCCTTCCCCGAATACCTTGTGGTTTGACGGCTTACCGCGGCGGTAATCGTCGTTGTCCATCGCCGGAAGGTCGTCGTGAATGAGGGAATAGGTATGAATCATTTCCAGGGCGAGGGCAAACCGGGCGACGTCGCTCGTCTTGCCGCCCAAAGCGCGCGCGCATGCAAACATCAACACGGGGCGCACCCTCTTCCCGCCGAGCGCAAGCGAATAGCGTACGCTTTCGCTTAAAACCTGCGGGCGCACCTGCATTCCCTCGAGATATTCCCCGAGCGCCTTTTCAAATTCGGCGCGATATTCTTCCCACTTTTGTTTAAAATTCGAATCCACTTCAACTCCTGGAAGCCGTCAAAACGGTATTATACAACAGCATGGTGATGGTCATCGGCCCGACGCCGCCCGGAACGGGGGTGATATACGACGCCTTGTCCTTGACTCCTTCAAAATCGACGTCTCCGCACAGCTTACCGTTTTCATCCCTGTCCATGCCGACGTCAATCACCACGGCGCCCTCTTTGACCATGTCCGCCGTCACAAACTTTGCGCGCCCGATAGCGACCACGAGGATATCCGCCCCGGCGCACACTTCCTTCAGATTTTCTGTCTTGCTGTGGCAGACGGTGACGGTCGCATCCGCATTCAACAGCAGCATCGCCATCGGTTTGCCGACGATATTCGAGCGGCCGAGCATGACCGCGTTTTTCCCTTTCGGATTGATGCCGTACTCCTCCAGCATCTTCATGACTCCGAACGGCGTGCATGCGACAATCGTCTCGCGGTTCATCGCAAGATTGCCGACATTTTCCGCACAGAAGCCGTCGACGTCCTTTTTCGGAGGGATACGGCGGAGAACCGCGCGCTCGTCGATATGTTTGGGCAGGGGCAGCTGCACAAGGATTCCGTGTACATTGTCCGCCGCGGCAAGTTCATCCACCAGCCCGCACACCTGCTGCTGCGTCGCATCCGCAGGCAGATGATAGGAGAAAGATTTGACGCCGACCTCTTCGCACGCCTTGATTTTATTGCGCACATAGACTTGCGAAGCGGAATCTTCCCCCACAAGTACGACCGCGAGGCCGATTTCTTTCCCGCGCTCCGCCTGAAATGCCGCAACGCGGGTTTTAATCTCCGCGCGCATTTTTGCAGCCAATGCCTTACCGTCGATAATCGTACTCATTATTCTTTTCCTCCGTTCAGAAATGCGGCGAGAACGCCGTTCACAAATCCGGCGCTGCGCTCCGTCGAATATTTTTTCGCAAGCCCTACGGCCTCGTCGATAGCGACGATGTCCGGAACGTCGTCCACGTATTTCATTTCCGCCATCGCCATCATCAACAGGCTCTTATCGGCGGGGAAAATGCGTTTTTCCGAAAAACCAATCGAATACTTGTCCAAAAAGCCGGCCAGCTCCGCTTCATGGCTGCGGACAAGCCCGACCAATTTCTCCGCATAGGCGATCTCTTCCTCGTCGAGTTCCTTGTATACCCCGCGGCGGAAAGACGGCGTCTCTTCCGCTGCGAACAAAGAGGCAAAAATAATTTTAAACGCACATTCCCGCGCTTTGTTTCTCATACGCTTTCTTCCTGCTGAATTTTTCTTTATACATACGATTAGGTTTTCCCCTCAAAATCCGAGGGGAAAACCTATCGTTAAATCGCTATTCTGCGGCGCGCTCCTGCGAAAAGTCAACGCCCACAACATATACGTCAACGCGCTTGACTTTATACTCCGTCATCGCCTCGACGTTGTGTTTGACCGATTGCTGTATCTTAAACGCGACGTCCGGCACGCTGTAACCGTAGTCGGCGTTGACGGATATTTCCGCATAGATGCCGTCCTTTTCAAAGTACAGCTTCAGCCCCTTTTTCTTGCCGGCGAGCAGCTCGACTCCCTCCACTTCTTTGACAGCGAGGGCAACGATACCGCTCACAATGCCGGAGTTGTACGAAACCTTTCCCTTCTGTCCCTCCGGAGGTACCCGTTTAAATAAAGCCATCAACCAATCTCCTAAAAGATTTTCTCGATGGTATTATAACACATTTTTCCGAAATTGAACAGTATTTTTTTCAACTTTCCGAATTTATCGGCATAATATTTACATTTGCGGGGTCACAGCCGGCTTCTTCGGTCAAAATATTATAGATAGAGAGGAAATCGTTATACGCAAGCTCCGTCGCGTTGACGAACACGTTCACATTATCCGAATCCATGCCGATGCTCACGACCGCGTCCTGATACCCGAGCGATTTGATGTAGGTTTCGAGCAGCAATTCGCGCTCCATGATTTCGACAATCTCCAATTTGAGAGCCATCGCCTCTTCATACGCGGCGCTGCCAGCCTCCGCGTCCTGCAAGATGGAATCGAGCTGCAAAAGCTCCTCGTTGCGCGTCGTGGTGCGCTCCGTCCTGTACGTCGAAAAATAATTCGCCGTCGTTACGCCATCCGTATCCGCACTGCCGGGCAGAGTGCCCGCGAGCACGAAATTGAAAATCGCCGTCACTGCGAGCAGCAATACCAATCCGGACATGATAATGATTTTCTTTGTCTTAGACATCTTTCCATACTCCTTTTATTGAAATTCAGCCGCCCTTTGTGTATACCTTGATTATGCTTTGGTTTATATTTAAAACGGATGCCGCTGCTTCCAGCAAGCTGAATCTGACGCCCAGGTCGTTTGCCCCTTCCGAGACAATCAGAACTCCCGTTATTTCCGGAAATTTTTCCTCCAGCACCACTACCTCGCCGTTTACCAGAACCGGCTTCGTCGTAACGCTTCCGTCCTCGTTCACCGTCGTCTCCATCGCCAGAACAAGTTCGCCTTCCGAGCGGGCATTGATAACGACTTCGACATTGCCCGCCCCCTCCATCTGCGACAGCGTTTTCGACAGTTTTTCCTCCAAAACCGCGATGTAATCCACCGATTCGCCCGCCGCGGTATTGTCTTCGCTGCGGAAAGAAAACAGCAGCAGCGCGGCAATGACAAGGATAAATACAGCTACGGCTATAATTTCCGGCAATTTGCCGAACCGCAGTTTTTTCTTTGGAGAGCCGGCCGAATCATTCATATACGTTTACCTCCGCATCCGGAATCAGTTCCTGCGTACGGCTTTCGACCTGAGCTATAATAATTATATGCTCGTCGTTTCCGTACATTCCGAAATTTTCGATTTTTATGTTTACATTCGTCACATTATACGCGTATTCGGCATAGTCCCACAATATCTCCGCCGAAACGCCGATGGCGAATTCCTCTTCGAGCAGCTCCTCCAGCGAATCCGCCTCCTCCTGCGCACGCTTGCCGAACATGTATTCGATAAAGTCGTCGTCCAGCTCCGCACCCGCAGAATCGCTCCCGTCTCCCGCGGGCGGCTCGCCCGTAAACTTTTCAAACAGCGCAAACAGCGGCGCAATCATAACCGAAAGGCAAAATAATTTTAAAATCCCGTTGATAAACTTGCCGATTTTTCCCTCCGGCATGAGAATAGCCGCCAAGGCAGAAATAATCACCGCGCCGCATACGGCCCATATATACGCTTGCATTTTAAAACAGGCTGTTCGAAGAACAAATCAAAAGGAGCATGGTAATAAAATACATAAAGGCAACCGATATAAGCCCGGCGATAAAATAATTGATTGTGCCCGAAACGGAGGAGAGAAAATCGGAGATGCCGGAATCCCCGACGGGCTCGGTAACGGCGGCGGTGAGCTTAAAAAACAAGTTGCACACGATTAACTGAATGAGCGGCGCCGCCAATACGATGACGAGCAAGGCGATTCCGCACGAGCCGACGGCATTTTTGATGAGCACGCTCCCTGCAATAACGAGGTCGAAGCCGCTGCCGAGAAAGCCGCCGATAATCGGCACCGAATTGCTTATCGCATACTTCGCCGCCTTGAAGGACAATCCGTCATACGTTGCAGACGTGATTCCCTGCACCGTGAGGAAGACGGTAAACGCGGCGAGCGTTATCCCGAGCGTCCACTTGATAATCCCGGCAAAAAACGCGGAAAAATTTTTTACCTTAATCTCTTTGCTCATGTTGCCGACCATATTCAAAACAAAGATGAGCCCCGCGAGCGGAAAGATCGCGGACGTGATAATCCCGACGACCGCTTCGCTCAAAAAAAGCACCGCCGGCTGGTATACCGCCACCGAAACACTGCCTCCGCTGGTCGCAATAAGCGTGAGCAATACCGGGAAAATCGCCTGCATCTGAGAGCGCATGGAATTCACGGCGGCAATGCAATCCCCCAAAACGCCCGCAAGAGAAGACAAAATGAGCACGAGGATTGCCGAATACCCGACGAAATGAATGAGCTTCGCCGTTCCGTTCTCCGCAAAGGAACTTCGGAAATGCGTCAGAAGCCCGCATAAAATCGTGATGGAGCAAATCACGCAGAAGGCGGGAAGCATCCCTTTCAGCCCGTCGAATATCAGCCCCGCGACGGCGGAAAACACGTTGGAATAATCCAGCTTAAAATCCCCGCTGATTACGGAGCGTATCGCGTCGGCAATGTTATCGCCGAACAATTCCCGCTGCTCCTCGGTGAGCGAGTCCAAATATTTTTGCAGCTCCTCCGTATCCAGTTCGGAAAGTATTTCCTCGATATTGCCCGCCAAATCGGCGTCCTGTTCCCCTTCGCTCGCCGCTACAGGGCAAAAATTCAGTGCGAGCAGCATCGCGAGCAAAACAAACAGCACAAACCGCCGGCGGCGCTTTGCAATACGCTTCATAGCATCTCCAGAAAATTGCCGATTAAAACGACCATACTGCGAATGATAGGAACGGAAACGGTAAATATAATTACCTTTCCCGCAAACACGAGCTTGTCCGCAACGCTCTTTGAGCCGAAGTCCTCCACGATGCCCGCCGCAAACTCGACGAGATACCCTATCGCAATTATCTTGACGATAATCTTCACGAGCGCGTCGTCGATGCCCGCCATCTCTCCGATTTCGGCAAAAATCCCGAAAGTTTCGCTCACCAAATCGATTGCAAAAATCAATATGATTACGACGCCGGCGACGGTAACGGCGAAGGAAAGCTCCGGCTTCGTCGAACGGAGCAGCACCGCAGCGATAGCCGTGACCAAACCGACGCCGATAATCTTAATCAACTCCGCCATACGTCAAAACAAATCGAATATACTTCGAACGGAATCAAACAAATCCGCGACCATATCGATTACGACGGCGAGCACGATAATCAATCCCGCCAAACTGACAATCGTGGCGATGTCGTCGCGGTCGGATTTTTTCAGTATCTGGCAGACAATCGTCACGATGATGCCGACCGCCGCTATCTTAAATATAATATCGATTTGCATACGTCCTCCACGGCGGCTCATACGAGCAGAATAATCAAAACCAAACCGGCCAAAACGCCAAGCTTCAAATAGAGCGAAAAGTACCTTTTATACACCTCGTCGCTCGCGCGGCGCCGCTCTTCAATCTCCTTGCGAAGGGCGGATAAATATGTTTTCTGCGACGCGGCGTCGCTCCCGCCGACCATGCGGAAATAATCGCCGAGAAATTTTTTTTCGTCCTCGGTCAGATATTCGAACTCATATTTTTCCGCCTGAAAATCGTCCTTTTTGTCCTCCAGCATCTTTCGGAAATCGCCCGTAAACTCGTATTTTTCCGCAAACGCCGGCAGCGGAATCCTCGTATAGCTCACTTCGTTTAAAAGCCGCTCGTTGAACAGGTCGAGATTGTAGAAAAAATCTTTTCGCTTTCGGTATTTCCTCGTCAGCCAGAACGCACAGCCGACGCAGAGCACAAACAAAAGAACACAGAGCAGTACTTTCAGCATCTCTATAGCGCTGCCGCCCGCAGTTCCGCGTCGTAAATCCCGCTCACCTTTCCCACCCCCTCGGAGGCGAGCACGATATAATAATCAAAGACCTTTTCGCGCAGGGCATTTTCAAACACGGGCGAGCGAAGCAGGCTCTCGAAATCCCGGCAGTGCGCCGAGGCAATCACGTCGATTCCTCCGCGCACGCAGGATGCGAGCGCATCCGCCTCCTCCGCGGAAACGATTTCGTCCGTAATAATGAGGTCGGGCCGCATCGCACGCATTGCGCATACGAGCGAATCGCGCTTGTCCGCATAGCGTATAATATCGGTAAAGGCGCCCGTATCCAGCGAATAGTCTTTGCAGCAGGCGCAAATCTCGTTTCTCTCGTCATTGATAAGAATATTGATAAAATGGTGCGCCGAAATGAGCCGCGCCAAATCGCGCAAAATCGTCGTCTTGCCCCGTCCCGGCGCAGATACGAGCAAGGCATTTGCCGGCCCGCGCGCAAAGCACGCGCGGTAAATCGCGTCCGCACACCCGCGAACCTCGTGCGGCACGCGGATATTGAGCGACGTGACGTCCTTGACCGTGAAAACGCTGCCGTTTTCGTAGACAAATTCACCGGACAATCCGATGCGCTCGCCGCCGGCGCCTGCGATAAAGCCGCGCCGCAATTGTTCCGTTACGGAATAGACGGAAAATTCGCTCGCGCGGTAAATAATTTTTTCGATATCCGCATAGCTTGCGGCGAGCGCACCGCCGATGTTGTCGGTTACGCCGCGGCCGCCCAAAAAGGTATACTTTCCCCCGTAGTTGAGCACAATCGGCTTATTGGCGCGAATGCGCAATTCATACACGAGGTTGATATTTACGTTTTTCAGAGCCGCTGCTATGCTTTCCGTCAAAAAATTGAGCATGGCTTGTCCTCTCTTTCGCGTGTTTACCTTATGTATATGCGCAAAGTTCCGGAGTATGCCAAAAGCCCCCGCGGTTTTTACCGCGGGGGCCATCCGAATTTTTATTTATTTCCGGGGCAGGAGCTTCGTCTTTCCGCCCATATATTTTTGCAAAACTTCGGGAATATTTACGCTGCCGTCCTCGTTCAGATGATTTTCCAGGAGCGCAATCAACATGCGCGGAGGCGCAACGACCGTATTATTGAGAGTATGCGCGAAGGCGTTTCCCTTTTCCGTCTTATACCGTATCCCCAGCCGCCGCGCCTGCGCATCGGTCAGGTTGGAACAGCTTCCCACCTCGAAATACTTTTTCTGGCGGGGGCTCCAAGCTTCCACGTCGATGCTCTTGTATTTGAGGTCGGCCAAATCGCCCGAGCAACATTCGAGCGTGCGGACGGGAATCTGCATGGAAACGAACAGCTCGACCGTATAATTATACAGCTTTTCAAACCACGCGCTGCTCTCTTCCGGCTTGCAGATAACAATCATCTCCTGCTTTTCAAACTGGTGGATGCGGTAGATTCCCCGCTCTTCAATGCCGTGCGCACCCTTTTCCTTGCGGAAGCAGGGCGAATAGCTCGTCAGCGTAAGAGGCAGCTGTTTTTCGTCGAGCACGGTATTCATAAAGCGGCCAATCATCGAATGTTCGCTCGTGCCGATTAAATATAAATCCTCACCCTCGATTTTATACATCATGCCGTCCATCTCTTCGAAGGACATGACGCCCGAAACGACGTCGCTGCGAATCATGAAAGGAGGAATAACATACATGAACCCCTTATCAATCATAAAATCGCGCGCATAAGTGAGCACGGCCGAATGCAGGCGGGCAACGTCGCCCAAAAGATAGTAAAAGCCCTGCCCGCTCGTGCGGCGCGCGGAATCGAGGTCGATGCCGCACAGCCTTTCCAATATATCCAAATGGTACGGCACTTCGAAAGGCTTTTCCTTCGGCTCGAGGAAGCGCTTTCTCTCTACGTTTTCCGAATCGTCCTTTCCGATGGGAACGTCGTCGGCAATGATGTTCGGAATCGCCATCATATCCTGCTTGAGTTTGGCCGCGATTTCCTCCGTTTCCTTTTCGATTTCGGCGATGCGCTCGTTATTCTCCACAACCTGCGCTTTGACTTTATTCGCCTCGTCGACGTTCTTATCTTTCATCAATTTGCCAATCTGCGCGCTGAGGGAATTGCGCATCGCGCGGCGGGAATCCCCCTCCTTTTGCAACTCGCGGCGCTTCGCATCCAACGCAAGCACCTCGTCGACCAGCGGCAATTTTTTGTCCTGAAATTTTTTCCGAATATTGTCGCGAACGACGTCCGGGTTCGCCCGCAAAAAATTGATATCAATCATCCTCAAGCCTCCTGTCTGACCTATCTATAATAATGCAAGTATTATTTTAAACCAAAAATATTTTTTTTGCAATAAAATGCGCATCGGTAACGCCGCCGAATCAAAAATATTTCGAAACCGGCAAAAAAAATTTATGAATAAATCATTTGTAAAGCAATATATTTTATGGTATAATAATTATTATAAACTAACGAACCGCAAAAGGGAGAATCTATGAACCTTTTTACCCCGAACGAACCTCGGCCCGACGATACGGGCGCCGAAAAGAAGCGCAAAGCCAATAAGCCCGTTTCCGCCGAGAAAAAATCTTCGGATACGGCCAAAAAATCATTCGTTGCCGCCAAAGTTTCGAATATTTTACGGCGTAAAAGCCCGAATGCGGAAAATGTTTCGGAAACTCAAAAACCGCAAAATATCGAGCAATACGTCAAGCAGCAGCTGGAAAAAAACGAACGCAACGAGCAACCGGCAGCCGAATCCGTCGATTTGAAGGAGATCAAAAAGCAATTCAACCGGAAGCGGGCGCAGATTCCCGAATACAGCAACGTTCAGCGGTATTCGCCGGACATAAGCGCGGGCTTGACGGACGCGCAGGTCAACGAGCGCTACTCGCAGTTCTTGTTCAACGATACCAATCAAAAATATTCGAAGTCTTACGCGAGCATCCTCATCGGAAACCTTTGCACCTTTTTTAACCTGCTCTGCGTGCTCGCCGCCATCGCGCTCGCCTATTCGCAGGCGCCCGTCTCACAGTTCCTGTTTGTCGTAATCTTTGCGCTCAACCTCGGCTTCGGAATCGTGACGGAGATTGTCGCTAAGCGCAAAATCGATAAACTGTCCCTGCTGACGGTACCGACCTCAAAGGTCGTGCGCAACGGCGCTGTTGCGGAAGTAAAATCGAAGGAAATCGTTTTAGACGACATCGTCGTCCTTTCCCTCGGAAATCAAATCCCTGCCGACTGCATCGTCCTCGACGGCGTGGTGGAAGTAAACGAGTCCCTCTTGACGGGCGAATCCGTCCCCGTCAAAAAGGAACCGGGCGACCTCCTCTATGCGGGAAGTTTCATCTCCAGCGGCACCTGCAAGGCGCGGGCGGATAAGGTCGGCAAGGCAACCTACCTGAATTCGCTTTCAGCGAAAGCGAAAAAGTACAAAAAGCCGAACTCCGAACTCATGCGTTCGAGCAAGCTCATCATCTATATCGTCGGAATCCTCATCATCCCGATTGCCGCGCTGATGTTCTTCGTCAACTGGAACAACTATATCCCGAGCGAGATTTCACGGCTGAACGATACCATTCAGCGCACTGTGTCCATCGTAATCGGAATGATTCCTTCGGGAATGCTGCTGCTGACGAGCATCGCGCTCACGCTCGGCATTATACGGCTTATGTCCCGAAATACGCTCGTACAGGATTTGTATTCCCTCGAAATGCTCGCGCGCGTAAACGTCCTGTGCTTAGACAAAACGGGAACAATCACCGACGGGCGCATGAAGGTGAACGACTGTATGCTTCTGAACAACCCGACCGATTATTCGGTAAACGAAATCGTCGGCTCCTGTCTCAATTCCCTGCAGGACAACAACCAGACCTCCATTGCCCTTTACAATTATTTTGGCCACAACACTGTTTTAAAGGCGAGCGCGACGCTCCCCTTCTCCTCCAAGCGCAAGCTCTCCGCCGTGACTTTCGACGAAATCGGCACCATCGCAATCGGCGCGCCCGAATTTGTTTTGCAGAGCCTGCCGGATAAAATCAGCCGCATCATCAACCAATACGCTTCTATGGGCTTGCGCGTTCTGATGGTCGCGCATTCCAACGGCAAACTCGCGGGCGACAGGCTGCCTTCCGGTTTTAAACCGCTCGCCATCATATCCATAGCGGACAACATCCGCGACGATGCCGCGCAGACGATACGCTGGTTCAAGGAAAACGACGTGGCTATCAAAATCATCTCCGGCGACAACCCCGTAACTGTTGCGGAAGTTGCACGGCGCGTCGGGGTAAACAATGCCGATAAATACATTTCGCTGGAAGGGCTGAACGACAAAGAAGTCGCTTCCGTCGCGAATAAGTACACCGTTTTCGGCCGCGTTACCCCCGAGCAAAAGGCAATCCTCGTCAAAACGATTAAATCGGAAGGGAATACGGTCGCCATGACGGGCGACGGCGTAAACGATATTCTCGCAATGAAAGAAGCCGACTGCGCCGTAAGCGTCGCTTCCGGCAGCGATGCGGCGAAAAATGTCAGCCACATCGTCTTGATGGACAACAACTTTTCCAACATGCCGAATGTCGTTTTCGAAGGGCGGAGAGTTATCAACAATATCCAAAACTCCTCTTCCCTCTATCTGATGAAGACGCTGTTCACGACCATCTTCGCCGTCATCTCCATCATTTTGCAGCAGGTTTATCCCTTTAAAACGAACAACATGATGTTGATGGAAATATTCGTAATCGGCGTCGCGTCCTTTTTCCTATCCTTGCAGCCCAACAAGTCGCGCGTGCAAGGAAAATACCTGCCATACGTGCTGTCGCGAACGATACCATGCGCCATCGTGTTGGTTTTGGCG
This sequence comes from uncultured Clostridia bacterium, assembly GCA_930989535.1. Taxonomy (GTDB): domain Bacteria; phylum Bacillota; class Clostridia; order Christensenellales; family Borkfalkiaceae; genus Borkfalkia; species Borkfalkia excrementipullorum. The sequence goes on from CAKNLK010000001.1 coordinate 77,414, forward strand.
GTCGAAAGTACGCACGTCGTAAATTTGATTGTTCCAGAATATTTCAACGAACATTTGCAGGAAATGTCCGTCGTAATTATAACCTTTGCAGGGCTTGTAATGCTCTACCGCGTCTGCTTGCCGCTCAACTTGTACCGAACTGTTTTGCTCCTGGCAATGAGTGCATGCTGTATTCTCGGCGTGACCGTCATGCCGACGATGTTTTTCGGCGAAGGCTACGCGCCCTTGGATTTTGTGTGTATTCTCTATGTCATCGTCGTCGTAATGTTGTGCGTTCCTCTTTCGGGAATCTTTATCAAGATATTTGACAGAATGCGTGAAAACAAAAAGAACGATGATTTGCGCGGGTTGCCCCTCCGAGGCTGATCCGCCCCCTATTGAATTGAAACGGCAGCGAATAGCTATGCTTCGCTGCCGTTTTTTATTTGATAATCTTGCGCGCCTTTTTCAGTTTTTTCTCCGTAAACGGAGGATATGCCAGGGGGATACGAATAAGGGTTGAACGCTTTAGAACGCTCCTCTGATGGGAAAACGTCAAAAAGCCAGCTTCGCCGTGGTAACTGCCGATCCCCGAATGTCCTACCCCTCCGAACGGCAAATTCGGATTGATAATCTGACTGATCGTATCGTTTATCGCTACTCCGCCCGAACTTGTGCCTTGCAGTATTTTTTTGATGGCTTCTTTATTCTCGCTGAAAATATACAGTGCCAGCGGCTTTTCATGCCCGTTGATATATGCCATGACATCGGACAGTTGCTCATAGACAAAGACAGGCAAAATCGGGCCGAAAATCTCCTCCCGCATGCTCGCAGTATCGCGATTTCCGGGGCAAAGCACTGTCGGTTCAATGTATCGGTTTGCAACGTCGCAGCTACCCCCGTAAACGACGGAATCACGCTCCGCCTCCAACAGGGAGACCAACCGTTCCATATGCCTGCTGTTTACAATTCTGCCATAATCGGCATTCGTCTTCGGATCATCGCCATAGAAGCAGCGAATTTTTTCCTGCAAAGTCTGCAGAAAGAGTTCGGAGATCTTCCGATGCACGAAAACATAGTCGGGCGCGACGCACGTTTGCCCCGCATTCATGAATTTCCCCCAGGCAATGCGCTCACACGCAATATCTGTTTGGGCTGTATCGTCTACAATGACCGGACTTTTTCCCCCGAGTTCGAGTGTGACGGGAATTAAATTATCCGCCGCCGCGCGCATGACGATTTTCCCGACATTCACGCTGCCCGTAAAAAAGATTGTATCGAATCGGCCGCGCAGCAATATTTGATTGTTTTCGACTCCGCCCTCCGCGCAATAGACATATTCTTCGCCGAATGTCTCCGCAATCATTCGCCGAACAGTCGCCGACACATGCGGAGTCTGCTCCGAAGGGCTTAAAACAGCACAATTTCCCGCCGCGACGGCGGCGATGAGCGGCTCAAACAGCAATTGAAACGGATAATTGTACGGGCCCATAATCAAGGCGCTTCCGTATGGCTGCTTTTGAATCCAGCTCCTTGCCGGAAAAACTGGTAAAGGAGAGCGGACTTTGACAGGCTTCATCCACTTTTTCAAGTTTCGGAGCGTATGCGTAATGTCGGAAAGTACGAACCCGATTTCCGTGAGGTAGCTTTCCTGTTTACTTTTTCCTAAATCCGTCTGCAGTGCTTCGTACAGTTCTTCTTCACAACGTTGAATTGCACTTTTCAGCTTACATAACTGCTCTGCCCTATATCGATATGGCAAAGTTATCCCCGTCGCAAAATACTTTTTTTGCTTTTTTAACAACTGATTTACGGCATCGGCCGTCAAATTGCCCATTTATTGACCTCCTGCCTATAGTATGTTCCGATTTCAAAAAAAGCCGGCCATGCAAAGCCGGCTTTTATTTTATGCCTTAGGAACTATCAGCTCCATGTCGGAGTCCGGATAGGAACAACAGGGATGGATATAGCCGAACTTTGAATCGGCAAGCCTGCGTTTATCCTCTCCCGCTATGCTGAAATCCCCAGCAACGAGTTTGCTGTGGCAGAAGCCGCAGCCTCCCGCCCGACATTTGGAAGGTACCTTCAACCCCGCCCTTTCCATTGCCGTCAAAATTGTTTCGCGCGAATCCGCGGGAACGGTAAACGTATCAAACCCGATATGCACGACCAGTTTAAAAATTTTTCCCTCGGCATCGCGCGTCCCTACACAATTTGCCTCTTTTTTAATACGGCGGAGCGGTAAATTGAGCGAATTCAGCTCCTTTTGCGCAAACTCATACATGGCCTGCGGCCCGCACATCAAGACGGTAAAATCCCCGGATACATACTTCCGCAACAATTCTGCTCCGATAAAACCATGTTCATAACCCGCCTTTTCTTCGTCGCTGAGTACATAAATTGTCTTTATTTTTTCCGAGGAGAGCGCATCGAATTCCCTTTTGAAAATCAAATCGTGCTCCGTCTTCGCGCCGTAAAAAATTGTCAATTTGTAATCGTCCGTACCGTCCGCAATTGCCTGCGCCATGCTGTAAAACGGAGTGATGCCGCTTCCTCCCGCAAGCGCGACTACATGCTTTGCGTCCTTCACCGGCTCATAGCAAAAATCGCCGGAAGGGTCACCCAAAATAAAGGTATCTCCGATGGCTGCGTTATCAAATAAATACCCGCTGAAAAAACCGCACTTTTTGACTGTAAGCGCGACTTTTCTGCCAAGCGCTGCCTTCGGCGAGGAAGAAATCGCATACGGTCTGGAAACTTCGCTGTTGCCAACCTTGCAGCCAAGCGTAACGTATTGTCCAGCGCGAAAGTACAGCGGCCGCTCCGTTTCCAAGGTATAAGTTTTCGTATCGGCAGAATTCTGCTCTATACCGATCAGCTTTGCACTTTGATAACCGGGATGCAATATTTTCGCCGTCTCGTTGACGCGATAGCTTTTCGGCAAAGCTGCGGAAGACCCGTTTTCCAATTTTTTGCGGCGGTTGGGAACCAGCTTTTTGAAGCGGAGCAAATCCATAAAACCGAATATCTGTTTCTTGAATGTAAACGGCATAATTTAACCCTCCCTTTTAATGTCTCCGACCGTCTGTCTGCCGGAAATATCGCCCGAAAAATAGGCGCTGGAATACCCGGAAAGACGCATTGCATATCCTCCCGCAAACCGCAGACCGCGCACTTTGTGATCTTCTGCCATCATCTGCAGACGAGGCATTAACCCGTCCCAATATTGCGACTCATATCCGTAGATAACCCCTTCGGGATGACCGCAATAACGAGCATACGTCATCGGAGCCGCCACGGATATTTCCTCGATGTGACCGCGCAACTTAGCCCCCGTATCCTGCTCAAATCGGTCAATCATTTTATTGGCGACATAGTCTTTTGTCTTATAATAGTCTTCTGCTTTTACGTTGCCCCAGTCGTCGGACATATAGAGCGTCGTGAAATACATCATGCACGTACCCTTCGGCGAACATTCCGGATATGCGCGGTTCAGGCATACCGTCGCCTGTACTTCATTGTCCTGAATGGTGCGCATCTTGTTATACTGCGCGACGGAATCCATCGTGTCGTACAAAAAGTAATTGTGGTTTTCAATACCCAATTCGTCCGCATCCGCATCGAGCCCGAGAAACATCGTAAATCCGCGCCCCGCAAACTTGCGCGCATTGGTGGCCCGGATTTCGCTTTCCGGAACCTTATCCATCATTCTACCGAACACGAGGTGCGGCGCACAATTTGCCACTACGTGCCGCGAGGCAATCTGCGTCCCGTCGTCCAAAACGACTCCGTTCACGCCCCCGTCCCTTTCGTCCGTCAAAATTTTGACTGCTTCCGTATTAAAGAGGATATCGCCGCCCAACTCACGAATCCGTTCTACGAGCGCGAGAGAAATTTCATGCGAGCGCATCTTCGGCATACTGGCTCCGCGCATGATATAGCGGTTCACCATGCTCGCATAATGAACAAAGCTCAAATCGTCGCAATGCGCCCCGAGGTAACACCAATATGCATTGATAATATCCCGCGCCTTTTTCGGCATCTTCAGCGCCGCGAGAACTTCGTTGACGGAATAAGAACCTGCCCGCACAAAATTACCGTATTTGCTCACCATTACCTTGGAATCAGTATTGCCGTTCACCGCGGAACTGTAGGCCTGCGCCATCCGCACTTCTTCCGCCAATTCAAAAAATTTTGAAACGGACGGGCGGCTCCCGGGAACATATCGTTCCATCGCATCGATAAAAGACTTCACCCCAAACGGCATAGTCGCATCTATTTTTTCCGCGCGCGCTATAACCCGATAGGCTTCCGGTATCTCAATCCAATCAATTTTTTCGGTCACGCCCAACTCGTCGAACAGAACCCGAACGTCCCCCGCATTATCCGCCGTACCAAAATCGTTCAATTCGTGCAGCGACGCCTCGAACTCAAATCTTCCGCGGCGGAAACTTGTAGCAAATCCACCCGGAAGGTTGTGCTTTTCTACGAGCAACGTCTTAGCCCCGCCCTGCAAAAGCCTGATAGCGGCAACCAAGCCGCCGTTCCCGGCACCGATTACTACGGCATCGTACTTTTTCATAACAACCTCCTTTATTATTCTGTGCTTTTCCTATCAAGAATAGAAATTAAGCCTCGGCAAACGTCACTGAGCATGCCGCGTATTTCCTGCTCCGTAAAATTAGCGGTTTCCGCGGCCAACATGGCGGCGATACCGTGAGAAAAAAGCCACATATCTTTGTAAATAATCTGCGCTTTCGGCCCTGAGATATGCTCCGCCTCCTCAATCACACTCAAAACATATTCCATCTCAACAGCAGCGCCAACCAAATCTGTCTTTCCGAAGTCGCTCATAAATAACATCCGAAACAATTCACGCTCTTCTATCGCAAAGCGAATATAATTCAACCCGACAGACATATATCGCGACTCGCAGTCATTTTCCCGCCGAAGTGCGCGTCCGAAAATCGCCATCGCTTCGGCAAATATCGCTCTTTTGAGAGCATCCATGTTTTCAAATTGCCAAAATATTGGTTGCGTCGAACAATTCAGTGCTTCCGCAAGAGATTTCGCCGTAAGCGCTGCAACACCCCTCTCTCTGACGAGCCTCAGAGCCTGTTCCAAAATATTCTGTTTAGTAATTTTAATTTTCGGCGGCATGGTCGCATCAAACCTGTTAATATATATTACTTGTTATATATTATATACTATATATCTTTTTTGTCAATAGCTAATTTAAAATTTTTTCGAAGGTCAACGTTTAATGACACTTATTTGAAAAAACTCGTCCTAAATTTTTAAAATACATTGGCTAAACCTCTGTTTTTCTCTTGTAATGCTTTATCCTTTCGCTCTGCGTTATATTTTCTTTCAAACAGCAAAAAAGCCATGAAAAACGAACTGTTTTTCATGGCTCTTTTGTTTTGCAACCTTTTCGTCTGCAATCCTGGTGCGAGTGACAGGACTTGAACCTGCACGGAATCGCTTCCACTAGAACCTGAATCTAGCGCGTCTGCCAATTTCACCACACTCGCATCCGTTCTACCGCATTACAGAAGAACTTGCGGCTGAATAATCTCCTTGCGGAGTTTCCCCTTTTCGCAATAAATGCGATAGGCGTTGCCGCCGCAACTCAATGATTGAACGATTTCACCGTTCAATATCTCAATTGCACTATTGTCTTCCAATCCGATAGCGTCTTTATTATTATACGAAATTATTTTGTCAAAGTCAAGCGCACGAAGCCCATAATGCGGAGAAATTATTCCTTTTATCCAATTTAATCCGGGATAAAGCGCGTATTCGCCCTCGCCGCGCGCCTGCGCCGAATCGGAATACATTGTTTCGAACCAGCAAATTGCCCCGGCAGACAAGCCGCATAAAATTACGCCGCGATTATACGCATCGCGTATCAGCTTGAGCATGCCGCTCTTTTTCCAATGCTCGAGCATAAATACGGTGTCGCCCCCGCCGACATAGATAAAATCGGCTTTTTGGAATTTGTCCGCAATTTTTTCCATATTCATCTCGCCGTATACGGTGAGGGCAACGTCCGCCTTGATATCGTATTCCGAAGTATACGTCTTTCGAAAACTGTTGAAGTACGGCATGCTGTCGTGACTTGCAGTAGGAATAAACAGTCCGTAAGCACGCCTGTCGCCCGCATGCTCTTTTGCCAACGCGGCTATATAGCCGTCAATTTTGAGAGTTTCCTTCGTTTTCAGCTCGCCGCCGCCAATGCAAATGATTCTTTTGTCCATAAATATCGCTTATCGTGCGCGTTTTGCGCTCAGGTCTTTATCCCTCTCCAATACAAGGTCAATCGATGCGATGGCCCTGTTTGTCTTTTTCAGCGCATCATCCAACCCACTCAAATCCTCTTTGCCCTTCGCTTTAAACTTATAGGGCGATATACATTCGTGCGCTTCCGTCAGCAAGGTGGAAATGGAATCGAGATTGCCGTCCCGTTCCTTCTGCGCCATCAACGTAACCGTATATGCGAGCTTGTTCGCCCTGTTGGCACATTTTGCCGTCATGCGGAAAAAATCGTAAGCGTTTGTCTCCGCCTCTCCGTCCTTCTCCATCAAAGAATTTATGTCGCCGGATAAAGAGACCAGTCTCTTTTTCAATTCGCTGTGCGACGGAAGTTTCGTCACCCGCTTGATAAAGCCCAAAACGAGGAGCCCCACGACGATAATAGCGGCATACATTACATACTGCAGCAACAATTCGATGGTCATACCGTTCCCCTCCCTTGCTGCTCTCCGTCATCTTCCTGCGGCAAATTTTCACGCACATCAGCCGTTTTCGGAGTATCCTCTCTCTGTACAATCCGCACGTCCATCTGATTGAACGGAATGGATATCCCCTGCGCTTTCAAATCATTGAAAATCTTGTCCGTCAAATCGTACAAAGTATCCCAATAATTCTCATTGAGCGCCCACGCGCGGGCCGAAAACATCAACGCGCTCGCCCCGTACTCCTTAAGAACGACCGAGGGAGCGGGCGCCTTTACGGTATACTTGTATTCGGTCAACGAATTCAGAATAATTTCCCTTACTTTTCCCGTATCGGCATCATACGGCACAGGGACGTCGATTACGACGCGGCGGAGGGGCATTGCGCTGTAATTGATCATTTTGGTGCTCAATATTTCGCTGTTGGGAATAATTATCTCTTCGTTGCTGTATGTGAGAATTTTTGTATTAAAGAGGCGGATATCCTGCACAAGCCCGTCATATTCGTTGATTTGGACATAATCCCCCTTCTTGAATGGCTTCGTAAAGATTATAATCACCCCGTTGGCAAGGCTTCCGAGACTGTCTTTCAATGCCAGCGCAATCGCCAAGGCAACGGCAGAAAATCCCGCGATGATTCCCGCCGTAGAAAACCCGAGGGAACTGACGAGGATAATAATTAAAGCCACATACAGGATAACTGTAACGACGGAAATGATGAACGAAGCTGCCGCGTTATCGAGCCGGCTGCTCCGCAGCGTCGCATTGCGGGTGATCGCCTGAACGATTTTTATAACCACCAAGCCCAATACGAGAAAAGCGAGCGTCCGCACAATCGCCAGCCCCGTATTTTCCGCAAAATCTTTTCCGATTTGCTGCAGTGTTTCCCAAAACCCGAGGCCCGTTTCCGATGCGGGCGCCTCTGCCGATTCTGCCAATAATTGATACATGTTTCCTCCGTGTTATAATGCGGAAATCAACCTGTCTCTTCGCGCTTCGCACTCCGCATATATTTTATCCAATGTTTCGCCGATATAAAAATTCCCGCGGTCGTAGACAATCTTCCCGCCCGCGACGGTCATAAGGACGTCGGACGTATCGGCGCTGTAAACGAGGCTTTTGCGGATATCGGATAAAGGCCGCATATTCGGCGCAGACAAATCGAGCAGCGCCATATCCGCAAAATACCCTTCCCGCAAAGCGCCGCCCGGAAAACCAAGCGCCGCATACCCGTGTTCCGTTGCCGCCGCGAGCGCCTGCTCCGCGCTCACCGCGGCAGCGTCTTTGAGTGCTTCCTTTTGCAGACAGGAAAAAAGATACATCTCGCGGAACATGGAAGCGGCGTTATTGCTCGCCGTTCCGTCTGTTCCGAGCGCGGGCATAAGCCCCTGCGACAGCATACTGTAAACGGGCGCAATTCCGGACGCAAGTTTCAAATTGCTCGCGCCGTTGATAACGGGCGTCACTCCGCTCTGCTTTAATAAGGCTATATCATCTTTGTCGCAGTACACGCAATGCGCGGCAAATCCTCCGTTATCAAAAAAGCCGAGTTTATGCAGATACTGCGGCGGCGTCAGCCCGCCGTGGCGCACGGTACATTCTCCGACTTCCTTCAATGTTTCCGACAAATGGATATACGTCTTTGCTCCGCTTTCCGCGGCAAAATCCGCCACCTTTGCTATCAGGCTCTCTGCGCAGGTATATTCCGCGTGAAGCCCCGGAAAATAGCGAATTCTGTCTGACATAGTATTATATTTCGAGTAACATTCTTCGATAAATCGGAGAACGTCTCCCTCCGAATCGGACATTGAACCACCGCACAGCGCGACGCAGAGATTTGCATTTTTTGCCGCCTCACAGACGGAATCGATGTAAAAATACATATCCGCAAAGCAGGTGATACCGCCCCGCACGTATTCGGCGATTTGCAGCATCGCTCCCCAATACATATCCTCGGGAGTCAGATGTTCCTCCAACGGAAATATCCGGTCGTTCAGCCATTCGTCCAACGGCATATCGTCGGCAATCCCGCGGAACAGGCTCATGGCGGCGTGCGTATGCGCATTGCAAAAGCCGCTCATCAGCAAATTGCCTCCGCAGTCGATTTGCTTTTCTGCCAGATTGGCAAACGCGCCGCGCTCCCCGATTCGCGCGATCCGGGAATCCTCCGTTAAAATTTCGCCGTCGAAAATATCTTCCGACGGTGAAGGTAAAATCTTTGCATTGTAAAAACGGTATCGCATAGTTTTTTTATTTCAGCTTTGCCGCAAGCTCCAACAAATAATCTTTGAACGGTGCGCCCAGCTCCTTATCGCGCAGCGCATATTCCACGTTCGCCTCCAAAAACTCCAGCTTATTGCCCGCATCGTACCGCTTGCCCTCAAAGCGACAGCCCATCAGGCGCCCCTGCGAGGCGAGGTACTGCAGCGCGTCCGTAAAATACACTTCCCCCTTCGGCGACGGCGGCGTATTGCGGATGATATCGTAAATATCCGATTCAACGACATAGCGGCCAATTACGGCATTGTTGGAAAATTTATCCTTTACGGCGGGCTTTTCCACTATTTTGTCGATTGCATACCGCCGCTCGCCGATTTCCTCGCCGCGAATGTTGGCATATTTCGGAATATCCGCATCGGGTACTTCCATAACCGCTACAGCAGGCTTGCCGGTGTCGTAATAGCAATCCACCAACTGAGCGATTCCCGGCTTCGTATTTTCGTCCGTATAAATGATATCGTCGCCCAGCAAAATCGCAAAAGGCTCGTCCCCCGTGAAAGCGCGCGCATACATAACCGCGTCAGCAAACCCCGTCGGGTGTTTCTGCCGCACGAAATACATATTGACGAGATTTTCCATTTCTCGGGAAATTTTCAAAAAGTCGCTCTTCCCGTCCTGCTCCAAAAGCGCGTCTAATTCGGGCGTGTAGTCGAAGAAATCCTCCAGGATTTTTTTGTTCCTGCCCGTGATAACCAGGATATCTTCTATCCCCGCCGCAACGGCCTCTTCGACAATGTATTGCAACGTAGGTTTATCGACAATCGGCAGCATCTCCTTGCAAACCGATTTTGTTACCGGCAGGAATCTCGTCCCGAACCCGGCCGCAGGAATAACGGCCTTTGTGATTTTTTTCATGAAAAAAGCTCTCCGTTTCGATTTTTATTTTGTACCGAACAGGCGGTCGCCCGCATCGCCCAGCCCGGGCACAATGTAGGCATGGTCGTTCAATTCTTTATCCAGCGCCGCGATAAAGATATCCACGTCCGGATGCGCCTTTTGCAGCGCTTCCAAGCCCTGCGGCGCGGCGATTAAACAGCAAAATTTAATGTTGGTGCAGCCCCTGGCCTTCAAAAATCCGATTGCCGCCGCGGCACTGCCGCCCGTCGCGAGCATCGGGTCGACGACTATCAAAGTCCTCTCCGTCGCGTCTGCGGGAAGCTTGCAGTAGTACTCGACCGGCTTCAAAGTCTTCGGGTCGCGATATAAACCGATATGCCCCACTTTCGCATTGGGAACGAGCTTCAGCATGCCGTTGACCATGCCCAGCCCCGCGCGCAGAATGGGAACGATGCCGATGCTTCGGCCGGACACCGTCTTTGCGACAGTCTTGCAGATAGGTGTTTCCACCTCGATATCCTCCAACGGGAGGTCTCTCGTCACCTCATACGCCATCAAGAGCGAAATTTCCTCCGCAAGTTCGCGGAAATCTTTCGTGCTGGTATTCTTATCGCGCAGCATCGTAATTTTGTGCTGCACGAGCGGATGGTCCATTACAAAAACTTTAGCCATAGTAAATATTCTCCCTTATTGACATTTTTATGTTTATTTAAAATATTTTTCTTCGATTGCTTTAATTTTATCGATGCGGCGCTGGTGCCTTCCGCCCTCAAATTCGGTATTTAAGAAGGTTTCCACGATTTCCAGCATCAGCCCGTCGCCGATTATCTTCTGCCCGAACGCGAGCATATTCGCGTCGTTGTGCAGGCGGGTGTATTTCGCCGAATAGGTATCATGGCAATGCGCGCAGCGGATTCCCTTGACTTTATTCGCCGCTATGGAAACGCCGATGCCCGTGCTGCAAACCAAAATACCCCTCTCGCATTCCCCGCTCGCAACGGCTTCCGCCGCAGGAAGAACAAAATCGGGATAATCGCACGACTCCGCCGTACAAGTGCCGAAATCCATAATTTCGTAGCCATTCTTTTTCAAGTATTCGAGTAAAACATTTTTCAGAGCCAAGCCACCGTGGTCACATGCAACGGCTATTTTCATCGTATAAAACCTCCAAGTTCAATCTATTTCATTTCTTCGGCCGCAAAAAATTTTTCAATTATCGCAATTGCCGTCTGCTGCAGTTCGTCGGCGGCACGGCGGTACTCGTCGAGCGTTCCGCCATAGGGGTCGTTCACATCGAAACCGATGATATCGCTCACCGCATAAACATTTCCCGAGCCCTTCAGCAAGTCCTTCTGCTCCCGCGTCATGCAGACGACGAGAAAACTCGTTTCAAGCATCTTGTGCTTCAGTTGCCGCGGATGAAATTTGGAATAATCGATTTTCCGCTCGTCCAGGCACGCGGCGCTGAGCGGATGAATCGAATCGCTGTCCGCCGCAAATATACCCGCCGACGCGGAGTCGACAAACTTAATTTTTCTCTTTTTAATCTCCGCGCGAAAAATCGCTTCCGCCATCGGGCTGCGGCAAGTGTTTCCCGTACAGACAAACAATACTTTTCTGCGCTTCATTTTTCTTCACCGGCACACGCCTTGCACAACCTGTTCAAAACGCCGTCCATCACGCCGCCCCGCTCTTTGGGCTTGACGGCAATCAAGACGTCCGCTTTTCGCTCGGCAAGGCGCAGCAATTTATAGAGATTGGCAGCCATCTCCTGCGCAGTCTTTCCCAGCAACAGCGTATGCTCTGCAGGAAAGATATCCGCAGCACCGTCCTCGCACAGCACGAAGACGCGCTCAGCTTTTTCAGCATATTCCCGATAGCAAGCGAGGGCGCGAACCGCTTCCTCCGCCTCAAACAAAAAAGTACGGCAAGCGGGCGCATAGTGCTTGTACTTCATCCCCGGCGAGCGCACCTGCTCGCCCGTTTTCGGAACGTACAAATCGCATCTGCCCGCGACTTCCGCTATCATTTCCCTCGAAACGAGCCCCTGCCGCAAAACGACGGGATATTCGCCCGTTACGTCACACACAGTACTCTCGATACCGCCCGAACACATGCCTCCGTCCAAAATAAGCGGAATTTTTCCCATCAAATCGTCGTAAACGTGCTGTGCCGATACGGGGCTGACATGCTTGGATATATTCGCCGACGGCGCAGCCACGGGAATATCGACATACCGCAAAAACTGCTGTGCGCAGGGATGCGACGGAACGCGCACCGCGAGCGTATCCAACCCGCAGGAAACCTTTGCGCTCACAGCCCCCCTGCTCTTATAGACCAAGGTCAGCGGGCCAGGCAGAAATGCCTTCCGAAGCCGAGCCGCATACGGCTGAACGTCCTCCACCAGCGATGCGATATCAAAATCCTGATGCACGTGAACGATGAGCGGGTTATCGGACGGCCGCCCCTTCACGCGGTATATATTTTCTACCGCCGCGTCGGAACGGGCATCCGCTCCCAACCCGTAAACCGTTTCGGTCGGGAACGCGACCAATTCGCCGGATAAAAGCAACGCCTTTGCCCTTGCCAACGATTCTTTTCCGAGCGGCAATATCTCCGTAACCATCACAAGTCCTCCTCATCCGGAGGCAGCTCTTCGTCCGGCGGCTCGCCGAAGCTGTCCAATGCGTCGTCGTAGGAGGCGTCGAAACGGTCTTCCTCGTCGCTCTCCTCCGCGCCCGAATGCCGCTCCTCGTCCGGCTCATCCGGCAAAAATCCGGGCGGAGGGTTGACGTAGCGAACCTGGTCGCCGCGGAAGCGCAGCTTCACCCTGCCCAATTCGCCGTTTCGGTGCTTTGCGATAATGAGGTCGGCGGCGTCTTTGATAATTTTCCCGCTCTTGATTTCCTCCTCCGTCGCAGCGACGTCGGGGCGGTGAATAAACATGACCATATCCGCGTCCTGTTCGATTGCGCCCGATTCGCGCAAGTCGGAAAGCTGCGGCTCCTCTTTGGAGGAAATACGGCGCAACTGCGAGAGCGCCAGCACGGGAACGTCGAGCTCCTTCGCCATTATCTTCAAATTTCGGGTAATCGACGCGATTTCTTGCTGGCGGTTTTCCTCGCTCCGGCGCTCGCCGCTGCCCATGAGCTGGATATAGTCAATCATGATGATATCCAACCCCTCTTTGCGCGACTTTAAGCGGCGGCATTTGGAGAGGATTTCCGCGGGCGTGATTTTGGAAGAATCGTCGATATAGATTTTCGCCTTTTTGAGGTCAGAACTCGCCTTCCAGAGTTTTTTCCAATCGCTCTGCGAAAGCTCGCCCGAAAGCGCCTTCGACATGCTCACGCGCGCATAGGAACATAAAAGCCTCTGCGCCAGCTGAATACGCGGCATTTCCAGAGAGAACACGGCGCAGACCTTATTGTCTACCAGCGCGGCGTGCTCGATGATGTTCATGCCGATGGTCGTTTTACCGACGCCCGGGCGCGCCGCAAGGACGATAAAGTCGGACTTTTGCAAGCCGTTCGTGATTTTATCCAGCTTCGTAAAACCCGTATTGACGCCGCGGAGCGCATTTTTATCGGTGGAAATCACCTCAAACTTATTCAACACGCGGTCGTAGCTGTCGTCCTCGCGCATATCGACGAGCGTGGACGTATCCATCTTTTTCGAGATGTCAAAAACGAGCTTTTCCGCGTATGCAACGCTGTCCGCCGAGTCGGCACCCTCCATCGAGTTTTCGATGATTTTCTGCGACGCCTTGATAAGCCGGCGGTTGACGCTGTCGCGTTTGACGATATCCAGATACGATTTATAATTCGCCGCCGACGGCGTGATTTTGGCAAGGTCGGTTATGTAGGTAATCCCGCCCGCCTTGTCCAAACTCTTTTCGTTTTCCAACTCATCCGCGAGCGTCACGAGGTCGACGGGCTTTCGCGCGTTGAATACAGCCTTCATCGCCCCGATAATGAGGCGGTGCGATTCCTGGTAAAAATCGTCCTCCGTCAGCTTATCGAGCACGTCCGTCTGCGTATCCACGTCAATCAAAAGGCAACCGAGGAGAGCCTGCTCCGCCTCGAGGTTGTTGGGTAAAATATTTGTTTTCGCCATCGTTTTTCCCTGCCCTTCAGTCCGCGCGCGGCGGCTTTGTGCGAAGGTTCTTCTTTTCGCGGAACCGCTTGCCGAGCGAACGGAATATTTCCGCCAACTCATCTGCCGAGCCTTCCGTGATGTTCGACTTGTTTAAAATGAGCACCTGCGATTTTCCGATATAGATGTAGAAATACTGCTTTGTCTCATGAATTCGCGGAACCTGCGAATACGGTATTTCCAACTCTTCCGTGTGCTTCCCTGCCTCGATTTTCAAGCGAAACGACTCCTCTTCAAATTGAAAGAACTGTTCCGTTTTCAAATAATCGGGGTTTTGGGTTACCTTTTTGTCAATCTTCGCGTTTTGCATCGCAAGCGTTATGAGCGGCAACGCGATGGCCGCAACGAACAGTATCGCCGCCCCGGCATAGAGCGCGGCATTTTTGACCGCTATTCCCACGCAGAGCAGCATAACCGCCGCGAACAAAAACAAAATCGGATACGCATACGCCCGCACCCCGCGCGCGACAAATTGATGAAAGGCACACAATCTTTTATATTCCGGAAGATTATTCCTGTGAAAAGCCTTTACCATACCGTTTATTTCATCATCTCTTCAAAGCGATTCAACGTGTCTTCAAACTCTGCCATCGCCGCATCGAACGACTGCGGTTTCGTCAAATCGACGCCCGCAATCTTTAACAGCTCGACGGGGCTGTCGCTCCCGCCCGAGGAGAGAAACGCCTTGTAATCGGCGACGGCTTTCGCCCCCTCCGATAAAATCCGGTTGACGATGGAGATTGCGCTGATAATCCCCGTCGCGTATTTATACACGTAAAAGGAAGTATAAAAGTGCGGAATCCTCGACCATTCGTAAGCGATTTGCTCGTCGTGGACAATCGCATCGCCATAATACAGCTTATTCAGCTTCAGATATTCGGCGCACAGATTTTCGCTCGTGAGCGGCGTGCCCGCCTCCACCAGGCCGTGCGCGACTGCTTCAAATTCCGCAAACATCGTCTGCCGGTGCAGCGTCGTGCGGACGGTATCCAAAAAGTAATTGAGCAGATATTTCTTCATATTCTCATCCTTCGTTTCGGAGAGAATATATTTTAAAAGGAGCATTTCGTTGACGGTGCTGGCCACCTCAGCGACAAAGATGCGGTAATCCGCCTTCGCATACGGCTGATTGGCGTTGGAGTAATATGTGTGCAGGGAATGCCCCATTTCGTGCGCGATGGTAAAAACGTCGTGCGTGGTCTTTTGATAATTCAAAAGCACAAAGGGATGCAGCCCGTAGATGCCCGTGCTGTACGCACCGCTGCGCTTGCCCGCC
This sequence comes from uncultured Clostridia bacterium, assembly GCA_930989535.1. Classification (GTDB taxonomy): domain Bacteria; phylum Bacillota; class Clostridia; order Christensenellales; family Borkfalkiaceae; genus Borkfalkia; species Borkfalkia excrementipullorum. The sequence continues at coordinate 92,678 of CAKNLK010000001.1, forward strand.
GTTTCGCATACGTCCACCCAGCCTTCAGCAAAGCCCTTTTTAAGGAGAGAGCAATATTCTTCCCCTAAAGGAGAAAGTCCCTTGACAACTAAATCGCACGCGTCCTCGTAGGAAAGTTTCAGCTCCGCATCCGCGACCAACGGCGCATAGATGTCGTACATGTGCTGTTCGTCCAGCTTCAAAATCTTTTTGCGGAGGGCGATATATCGGTGCATCGCGGGGAGATTTTTGTGCACGGATTCAATCAGATTGTCATAGACGCGCACATCGACGTCCTCGCCCTCCAGCGCCCGCCGGAGGCAACCCTCATAACCGCGCGCGCGGCTGAGAAACACGTCCTTTTTGACGTTCCCGTAATAGGTCGCCGCGATGGTATTGGTCAAGCCGATGTACGCTTCATAATAGCGCTCGAAAGCGCGGCGGCGAAGTTCCCTGTCGTCTCCGTGCAAAATCACGCCGTACATACCGTGCGTGAGGGCAATTTTCCCGCCCTTTCCGTCGTCGATTTCGCCGAGCTGAATATCGGCGTTGTCAATCATGGAAAAAATATTCTGGAACTGCGAATACACCTCGCCGCCCATTGCAAGCAGCGTCTCTTCCTTTTCCGATAAGACGTGTTTTTTGCTTCGGATGAGCTGTCTGAGAAAATAATCATAATCTTTGAGCTGCTCGCTCGCCAGATAACCGTTCAAAACGGATTCGGGCAAAGCAGTCAGCTCTGGTTCGGCGAAAGCCGTTTCGGATGAAAAGCGAACAAACAGAGACATGGCGCGCGACTGCATCGCCGTGTATTTCGCGACGCGCGAATCCTCGTCGTGGCGCATATGGGCGTACAAATACAATTTCTCCAGCTTCGCGCCGACCTCTTCCTGCTTTTTGAAAAAGCCGCACAGCGCCTGCAAATCGCCGAGCTTGCCCTTAAATTCGCGGAAATCTATCTCCTTTTCCGCCAGAGCATAGCCCTCTTCCCACGCCTCGTCGGAGGAAAAAATATCCTCCACTCTCCATTTGTATTTGCTTTCGACTTCGCTTCTCTCCATGCCGAACTCCTAATTTTTATTGCTGTGAATGGGCGCGGGAATTCTTCCCCCGCGCAGGATGAACCGCGAGCTGTCCGTCGTGTTGACGGGCATAATCGGCGCCCTCCCCAAGAGTCCGCCGAACTCTACGCTGTCGCCCACGTCTTTGCCCGGTACGGGAATGACGCGAACCGCCGTCGTCTTGTTGTTAATCATGCCGATTGCCGCTTCGTCCGCGATAATCGCGCTAATCGTCGTGGCGGGCGTCTTTCCGGGAATGGCAATCATATCGAGGCCGACCGAACATACGGCGGTCATTGCCTCCAATTTATCGATATTCAGCAGCCCTTTTCCCGCCGCGTGAATCATGCCGATATCCTCGCTGACGGGGATAAACGCGCCCGAAAGTCCGCCGACGTGCGAGCTTGCCATCACGCCGCCCTTTTTCACCGCATCGTTGAGCATGGCGAGCGCCGCCGTCGTACCGTGCCCGCCCACACATTCCAGGCCGAGCTCCTCCAGAATATGCGCGACGGAATCGCCCATGACGGGCGTCGGCGCGAGCGACAAATCGACGATACCGAATTCGGCGTTTAACCGCTTTGCCGCTTCCTTTGCAATCAACTGCCCCGCACGGGTAATTTTAAACGCGGTGCGCTTGATCATCTCGGCGGCTTCATTCAAATTGGCGTCCGGGATATTCTCCAGCGCGTGCTTGACGACGCCCGGGCCGGACACGCCCACGTTGATGACCGTGCCGCTCTCGCCCACGCCGTGGAACGCGCCCGCCATAAAGGGGTTGTCCTCCACCGCGTTGGCAAACACGACGAGCTTTGCACATCCGAGTCCGTCCTGCGCGGCGGTCAGCTCCGCCGTGCGCTTGACGATTTCGCCCATCTGCTTTACGGCGTCCATGTTGATGCCCGATTTCGAAGAGCCGATATTCACGGAAGAGCATACGCGCGTGGTCGACGCCAATAATTCGGGGATGCTGTCTAAAAATATTTTTTCGTAATCGGCCGTGCCTTTATGCACGAGTGCGGAATATCCGCCCAAAAAATCGATGCCGAGTTCGTTCGCCGCCCTGTCCAACGCCCGGCCGATCAAAACAGCCTTTTCGGGGAACGGCGCGCAGATGAGGCTGACGGGCGTCACCGAAACGCGCTTATTGACGATGGGAATGCCGTATTCCCCGGCGAGCCTGTCCGCTACTTCTACAATATTTTCCGCCTTTTTGCAGACGGTATCGTAAACATTTTTTGCCGTCTTTTCGGCGCTCCCGGCAATGCAGGGCAACAAAGAAATGCCCATCGTAATCGTGCGGATATCCAAATGCTCCCGCTCAATCATGTCGATGGTTTCCAATACGTCAAATTGATTGAACATGTCCGTCCCTCTCAGATGTTGTGCATGGCGTTAAAAATCGCCTCGTGCTGCAAGCGGATGGACATGCCGATTTCCTCGCCCAACTTTTCGCACTCTTTCGCCAAAACGGAAAGCTCTGTCTTGATATCGCTGATATCCACCAGCATAATCATGGCAAAATACTCCTGCAGGAGCGTTTGGCTGATATCTTCCACATTCACTCCCCTCTCCGCGAGGAAAGAGCTGACTTTTGCAATGATTCCCTTTTTATCCTTTCCCGTAACCGTTACAACTGCTCGCATGTCTCTTCTCCGAATTAAAATTGAATTTTAGGCCTGTTTTCGTCCTCTTTCCGCTTTTCGCCGACAAATTCGTCGTCGTGCCCGACGACCTCGTATTCGACCATGATATTGCCCTGCGTCAGATACCGGACAATATCGCCGCCCTGAAATTCGGGGCGCGGCTTTTCCTTGTCGCAATAAATCTTTCTGTCCATGTATTCGGACTTTTTCTTGCTCCATTCGGACATGATGAGGACGTAATAATCGACACTGTCCTTCAGCTCCGGCTCCTCGTAGCGCAAAAATTTGCTCTCATTTACTTGTTTTAAACCAACCGAAATATAGGAGATAATTTTATAATATTTTCTCGCCCTTTGGAATTTGATACCCAGGAAAATATAGGAAAAAATCACAAACAGGCAGCTTGCGACGCACACAATCCAAATCGGGATCGGCTGCATGGGGTCTTCGTACGGCAGAGACACATAGTATACGATGCAGGCGATGCACAGGGCGACAAAGACCGCCAAAACGCCGAAGTATGCGTACCATATCCTCTGCTTTTGCTTAAAAGCATTGATTAAATCGTCGTCGTTGAAAATTACGTTCATAGACTTTCTCCGTAAAAATTATTTGCTTATGAACAGCACGCCTATCGTATTGCGGCCGCAGTGGCTCGTGATGATGCTTCCGGCCACCGTCTCGATGACCTCGTCGAAAGCGAACAGCTCCTTTACGAGCGCTTTCGCGCCTTCGACGAGCTCGGCGTCCGCATTGCTGTGCGTGATAAAACAGCGCGTGCTCTCGTAGTTCGGATACTCTTCCGCAAGGTCGTGCACATAATTTTTCAGGCAGCGCGACATTTTGCCGATATACTTTTTCTTCGGATACAGCTGCCCGCCCTTCATTGCAATCATCGGATGGATGGAAAGAACTTTTGCCCCGTAATAGGACAAAGTGGAACAGCGCCCGCCCTTATATAAATACAGCAATGTATCCGGAATAAAGGAAGTATTCACCTTGTCCCGCAATGCGTTGACGGTATCCGCGATCTCCTGCGCGCTCTTCCCTTCCCGGCGCAAATCGCATGCCTTCATTACGAGAAGTCCCTGCCCCGTGGAAAGCGCGAGCGAATCGATTACAATCACTTTTCCGCCGAACGACTGCGCCGCAGCCTGCGCAAAGCCGTTCGAACCGCTCGCTTTCGAGGAGATGTTGAAATGAATGACCGTTTGCCCCGCATCGACAAACGGACGGAAGAAATCCTCGTAATCCTTGACGCTCGGAGCCGCCGTTTTGGGGAGTTCCCCCGTATCTTCGAAGTAGCGGAAAATATCCGCGGGAACAATATCGATTCCATCGCGGAAAGATTCATCTCCCAGCATTACGCTCAGCGGCATAATGCCGATTTCGTTCTCCTTCAATTGCTCCGCGCTCAAATCGCACGTGCTGTCCGACGTAATTTTGATTTCGCTCATGCGGCGAACCTCCTGATTGCTCATATTTTAAAATAGGCCGAATAGTCCCGTCAAAAATTCTTTATGCGCCAAAGACCAGTCGGTCACGACGCCCATTACATTGGCAAGTTCGAGCTGCCCCAGCGTTCGGCTGTCCAAACTGACGCTGCGATGGTCGCCCAAAACAAAAACTTTGCCCTCGCCAATCGTCTGCTCCGCGATATTGTTATTTTCGCTCCAATCTTCCCCCAAATACGGCTCTTCGACCTTTTCGAACGAATCCTCGCCCGCATTTTTGCGGTACAGCTCGCCGTCTTCGGCATAGATTGTGTCTCCGGGGAGCCCGATAACCCGCTTGATTATCCACTTATGCTCCGTTTGGTCGTGAACACTGTCTCTCTCGTTCGCTTCGATTACGACGATATCCCCGTGCTCAGGGGAAACAGTCGCATTGATAAACAGATAATCGCCCTCATATAAAGTCGGCTCCATCGAGGACCCCACGACCTGCACGCCTATGAATATCTGCGTAAACAGGATGGTAAAGCAGAGAAAAATTGCGAGCAGGACGACAAAAAATCGAAGGGTAGATAAAAATTCTTTGTGTGGGTTGCGGCGCTCTTCGAGCAGTTCGCCGAATTTGTTTTGTTCCTCCATCACCGCTCCTTATTCCTGATTGCGCGTAAAAAATCTTCGCGCGACAGCATCACGACTCTGCCGCACTTGTCGCACTTGATTTTGAAATCCGCGCCGACACGGATCACCGTCCAGCTATCCCCGCCGCACGGATGCTTTTTTTTCGTTATAACTTTGTCTCCTATTGAGTATACCATATTTTTCGGTTTATCAAAAGTAAATTGCGTGAAATATTACAGCCAAAGCAAATTATTTATGCAAAACTCGTCCTGCGAATAGAATGTGAGATACCGCGCCCCATCCAATCCGGCCAAAGGCTTGTTGACTTCGTTCTTAAAATCCTTCGCACTGAGGAGATGATCGCCCCAACAGCCGCCGCCCGAAACGCGCAAAGTACAGGAATATCGCGCAGGCGCCCCGTTTTGCACGACGCCGATACAAATCTGCAGCAACGTCGGCTGCTCGCTGTATATATCAAATTTTAAAAGTCCGTTTTCACTCGGGCGGAAGCGCGCGTCGTTGATTCGGAAAAGTTTTAATCCGTAGGAAGAGTAGATGCCCTTGATACCGAGCGGGCCCTCCAAGAGCTGAACGGGCGCCCTGCTCGTATTTAAAAAGCAGTCGGCGAGCACATTCTTGTCGAACCTGTCGATGGTGAAGCTGTCCGTCCCGTTCGTGCTGCTGTACAAAATGCGGCTCTTTTTCTGCGCGTTGGCGTACGATTTATCCAGCCGCTTGACGGCAATCTTGGAGGAAACCGCAAACCCGCAGCTGTATTTCGCCTTTGCGAACACGAATACGCGCGAAGCGTTTTCGTAGGCGTTCAGAGAAAAAATCCACTCGTCCTCCCCGTCTTCGCGTTTGAACGCGCACTTCGTCCAATCGCGCGTGGGTGAATCGAGGTTATCTTCCGCCATATATACGTCGCAGTACTTCACTTCGCCGTTGCTGTCAAACTTAATGCGCGCAACGAGTTCTCCGTCGTCCTCCTCCACGCCGATTTCGACGGGAGTCGGAATAAACACCTCGCGCCCCTTTAAATACTTGTCGATAAACAAATCCAAATCGTTTAAGCCCGTATTGCCGATATGCCCGTTATAGCGCGCGGCAAAATAAAAAGTTTTATCCATCGCGGGATTGATGCGCGCATACGTATCGAACGCCCTGTCCGCATCGAACCCTTCGTCGTTCGTCGAGCAGAGCATGAGCACGGGGCACTTTACATACGGCGCGTATGCCTGCGATTCGACGCCCGCCAGAAAGCGATAGCGCTCGTCGTCCATTTTCAGCTCCGTCGATTCGCCGAACTTGTAGACGCCGCGGTAGGCGCGCCAGCCCCCCGCGCATACGGGAATCGCACAGGAAATCCCTTCAAAAGTGGCGGCGAGCTGCCATGCGACCTCCCCGCCTGCCTTGATGCCAATCAACCCGATTTTCCGCTCGGGCGCAATGGAGCGCAGATACAGGCAGCTGTAGCGTGCGACGGCAACCCATTCATACCAGCTCGTTTCCTTTGCGCTTTCGTCCGCAAAGTCGAGCCGCCGCCCCGCCGCGCGGAAATTCGCGTATGCGATTGCATCCGGATAAATCGTGTACTCCTCGCAATCTTCCCATTCGCCCCGATAATCGGGCATGAGCACCGCATATCCCTTTTTGGCAAAACGCATGGCGAACGCCGCGTCCGCCGTCTGTGCCGCATCCGGCAAAACCAACAGAGCAGGCGCGCTGTCCTCGCCGGACGGAGCGCAATAAACAGCAAATATGTTGACGCGCACACCGCCGACGTCCCGGCCGAAATAGCGCAGCTTGCGCAGAAGAACGCCGTTTTCCTCGCGATCTTCCAAAACCGTGCATTGGATGGGGAGAGAATCGTCGAAATCGCTCCATAGTGTAATCGGGGTAAGAATCTTGTTAGCCAAAAGGAAATCTCCTATCAATAACTAATCTGTATTTGCGAACTGCCGCTCTCCGCCGCGCCGGTAACGACAATCTTCGTGCCGATGCGGTGCTTGAGCTCCTCCACGTGCGAAATAAGCCCGATGCAGAAGCGGCTGTTTTTCAATTTTTCCAAACTGTCCATCACCGTGTCAATCAGCTTTTCGTCGAGGGTGCCGAACCCTTCGTCCAAAAAGAAAAATTCAATCGGCTTGAGCGACTTTGCGTAAATCGCCGAGGACAGCGCGAGCGCGAGAGACAGAGACACCAAAAACGTTTCGCCGCCCGAAAGGGTGTTGACGCTGCGCAGCTCCCCTCCGCAGAGGTTATCCCCCACAAAAAAGCCCTGCTCGTATTTTATGAAGTACCGCCCGCCCGTGAGCTTTAACAGAGTCGCCGTCGCGGCGGCGGAAATGTCGCACAGATATTCGGACGCAACAAACTCCATAAATTTATTTCCCCGCGTCAGCTCCTGCAATTTGGAAAGGAGGTCGAGTTTTTGTTTGAACGCATCGCGCTCCTTTTCTATTTTTTTCTTTTGCTCTAATTCGTTCTGCTTATGCGCGAGTTGCTGCTCATAGACTGCAACTGCACTGTTCACGTCCTGCTTTTTCGTATTCAAACGGGAAAACTTTTCGCTCTCCGCCGAAAACTCCTCGTCGGAAATGTCGCGCGGAGTCCCGTCCGCCTGCAACATCTGTATCTTCGCCCGCAGGGATATGAGCGAGGCGTCGTATTCGGAAATCTTTTTCTCCGCGTCACCCGCGCGCTCTGCTGCGCGGGCAATCTCCGCCGCCTCTTCCTCGCTTTGAAACCCGCCCTCCGACAAGAGTGCCGCAATCTTTTTTTCGTCGTTTTCCTCTTCCGCTTTCAGCTGCAAAAGAGCGGCTTCCGCCTTGCCCGCCGCCAGCTCGCACGCGCGGATAGTATCGGCCGCGGCCTGCATCTGCATTTCCGAGCGGGAGCGGAGCAAGCCGAGCTCGTCGCGCTGTTTTAAAAGCGCGCGCTCGGCGGAAACGATATCCGTATCGGAATCCGCGCCGAGTGCCTCGCACATTCTCGCGCGCACAGCCTCGATTTCTCCCTTTAACCGCAGCCCCTCTTCCGCCGTCTGTGTCTTTTTCGCCTCGTATTCGCGCACGGAGCTCTCCGCGCGGGTGCGCTCCGCAGCGAGTTTATTCAGCGCCGCGTTCAGCTCGCCGCGCTCTTTTTGTTCTCGGCGGAAATCTTCGAGCAGTTTTTCCGCATCGCCCGACTTATTCGCCGAAAGGAGCATATTCGCCCTGTCCTCCAATCGGGCGAGCGATTCGTCCGCCCAATGGAACAATTCCCCTTCGGGAGCAAACCGATTGCGCAATTCGCCGCGCTTATCCGCGGCATATTCGCTCTGGCGGCGGAACTCGGCACCGAGCAGCGCGCTCTCGAAATTTTTGGCGAAAAACTCCGATAAATCGGCATCGCCCAACGCGGCGAGATTCTTTTTTATCTCCTCTTCGCGCCTTGCCAGCCCTTCCGCTTCCCCCTGCGCTTTGGAAATCGCCGCCTGCAACGCCTGATATTCCCGCTTGAGCCGTTCGCGCTCCTCTCCCTTTTGGCGGAGGGATTCCGCATCCTGCTTGATGTAGGCGAGCGCCGCGAGTTTCGCGGAAATCTCCTCCGCCCGCGCAGCATAATCGGCAGATTCGCTCTCTTCGCGCAGGCGGGCGAGCTCTCTTTCGCTCTCCGCTTTCTTCGCGAGCGAATCCTCCTTCACCCGTTCCTGCGCGGCGATATCGTTTTTCCGCTTTGCGCCCTTTGCCTGCAGGGAACAAACCTCGCGCGCCTTGGGCGCCAGCCCGACGAGGCGGCGGAGCTCTTCGATTTCCCCTTCCTTGCCTCGCAGCGATTGCAGTTCGGCCGCATATTTTTTCAGCGATTTTCCGCGGGAATATTCGTCCTTGAACTTTTCAAATTCCGCCGCAAAGCGGGTATACTCTTCGTCCAGCTGCGCTTTCTGCTCCTTGAGCCGCGCGCACTCCGCTTCCATGTCTGCGATATTCGCGCCGTCCAACTCGCCGTAGGCGCGGAGTTCCCCCTCCTTCGTATCGAAGGAAGACTTGACTTCGGCATACCGCTCTTTTAAACGCGCGTTCAAGAGGTCGCCGTATCTTTCCAACCCGAACAGGCGGGAAATGAGTTTGAGTCGCTCGCTCCGCTCCGCCTTGACGAACTGCGCAAATTCGCCCTGCGGCAACGCGATGCACTTTTTAAAATCCTCGAACGAAAGCCCGACAATTTCCTGTATCTTGGCGTTCGTGTTCTTCACGCCGTCGCTGATTGGTTTGATTTGCTCTCCGCTTACCTCGGAGAGGGTGAGCGACTGCGCGGAATTTTTGCGCTTGATTTCCCGCTCCACGCGGTACACCTTGCGCCCCTGCGGCGTTTCCGTTTCAAAATCGAAGCGGACGTACGCCCTGTCGCAATTATAATTGATGATTTCGTTCCCGACGCCGCCCTTGATACGGTCGATTCTGCCGTAGAGAGCGAAAATCATGCTGTCGAGAATGGTCGTTTTGCCGCTGCCCGTATCGCCGAAGATGCCGAATATGCCGCCCGAAAGCAGCTTCTCAAAGTCGATTTCCGCCTTGCGGGCAAAACTGTTGATGCCGGAAAACTCCAGATATTTAGGCTTCATCGTTCCCCTCCGTGACGGAAAGGAACAGCTCCGTCAAGTCCTCGGGCGGCTCCTTCGCATACAAACTTTTATAATATTCGCGGAAAAGTTCGGACGAGCTCATCTGCTTGCGCGAAACTTCCGCCCCCTCGATTGCTCCGCCCTGTATCGACGGGATTATGGAGATAAGCCCGCCGTTCGCCTCCTTAAGCTCGCGCACCTGCGAGGATATGAGCGGCTCGGCAAGGTAGAGCGTCAGCTCGATAAAACAATCGGGATATTTTCGGATGAGCTCGATTCCCCCTTCCACGCTCGTCTCCGCAAGGCGCACGAGCTGCCTGCCGCGCGTGAGCGGAATTTCGCGGATATTGCCCGCGCCGTTCCCGTCGATATCAAAGACGACGACGCTCTTTTTCGCGCCCGCCTCGTCGAAGGCGTACTGCAAAATCGAGCCGCTGTAGTAGACGTTGTTTTTAAAATGCTGGCGCCTGTGCAGATGGCCGAGCGCCGTATAGGCACATTTCGGCAGGAGTTCGAGGGGTACGGCGCGCGCGCCGCCCAAATCGATTTCCCGCTCCCCTTCGCTGACCTTTCCGCCCGCGACGAACAGGTGCGACAAAAGCATGGAGGGCAGATTGCGGGTATTCTTTTCCTCGCCCGCAGATATCCAGCGGCGCATCTTGTCGAAGTAGGTTTCCCCTTCGATTTTATCTTCTTTCAGTCGCGCCTCGTTCGGATACGGAAGGATATTGACGAACACCTCGTCGCCCGCGCCGTTCTTAAATATGATATGATTTGTGCCCGCTTCCGTGACCGAGAGAGCCCTGCCGGCGCAGGGTTTCGGCGTATGCCCGATATTTCCGTAAATATAGATGCCCTGCTCTTCCGAGAGGGCAGTCGCCGCGCAGAGGCGCACGTTGTCGTCGTGGTTGCCGCTGATGGCGAGCACACAGCGCTCCCGCCCGGCAATTTTTTTTATTTTTTCGTAGAAGATATCCTCCGCCTCCGCCGACGGCAGATAGGTATCGAACACGTCCCCCGCAACGAGAACGAGTTCCACCCCTTCGCTGTCGCAGATTTCGGCGATTTCGTCGAGGACGGCGCCCTGCTCTTCGAGGCGATCGCGCCCGTTGAGCCGCTTTCCGATATGCCAATCCGATGTGTGTAATATCCTCATTCCATTCCGCCTGCCCGGCTTGCGCCGAAAAATTTCAAAGAAAAAACCGAAAATAGCCTTGCTTTTGCGGCAAATTATTTATATAATAGTATAGCGTAATTTCCAAAATAAATCAAGCGTTGCGCGGAGCTTTACCGATGGGATTTTGTTCTTACTCTCGCGAGTTTTCCCTCGCCTCCTATACGAGCGTGGAAAACCAATTCATCAATAAATATATGGCCATGGCGGACGGAGACGCCGTCAAGGCGTATATTTTCGGCTTATATTTATGCCAGAACGTGCAGGAAGATTACAGCCTTGCCGAGGCGGCGAGGACTTTGAATCTCTCCGAGGAAAAACTAATCGATTTGTTCCGCTTTTGGGAGGAATTCGATTTGTTGGAAATCGTATCGTACGAGCCCTTTTCCGTGCGCTATTTCCCCGCAGACTACGCCAAGGGAAAGCCCAAGCGCATCCGCACGGAAAAGTATGCCGATTTCAATAAGGCGATACAGACGCTGTTCCCTAAACGCATGATATCCTCCAACGAGTTTATGAAGTATTTCGCCGTCATGGAAGAGTACGCCATCAAACCCGAAGCGATGCTGCTCATCGCGCGCTACTGCGTCGACCTCAAGGGCGAAAGCATCGCGCAGAACTACATCCTGCAGGTGGCGAAAAACTTTGCCGCCGAGGGCGTTACGACCGTGGAGCAAATCGAAAACAAGCTCTCCGATTACATGGTGCAGAGCGGCGAAGTCGCGGCGGTGCTTCGCGCGATGGGCTCAACCAAAAAACCGGAGCCGGACGACTACAAGCTGTACAAGCGCTGGACGGACGAGCTCGGCTTCGATGCGGACGCCGTTTTATACGCCGCTTCCCTGCACAAAAAGGGCGGCCTTGCAAAGCTGGACGAAGTTTTGCGCGAGCTGTATGCCAACAAAAAATTCGAAAAATCGGAAATCAAAGATTTCCTTTCCCGCCGCACGGAGATACGCGGGCTCACCCTCGCGATCGCCAAAGAGCTCGGCGTGTACTGCCAGGTCATCGACACCTATACCGACAATTTCGTGAGCCCGTGGCTCGCCGCGGGGTTCGACGATTCGTCGCTGGTCAGCCTCGCGAAGTATTGTTTCAAGCGGGATAAAAAGTCCTTTGAAAAGATGGACGAGCTCATCAAAAAGCTCGTTTCCCTCGGCGTCGTTTCGGCAGAGAGCATCGTCGCCTATATGGAAAACGAGGCTCGCGAGCAGGAATTTGCCGCCCGCGTGCTCAAAACGGCGGGCATTTCCCGCCGCGTGAACAATTGGGACAGGGATTGCCTGAGCAATTGGCGCAGCTGGAATTTCTCCGACGAAATGATTTTAAAGGCGGCGGAGCTGGCGGCAGGAAAGGCGAGCCCCCTGCCGTACATTACCTCCGTTTTGTCCTCCTGGAAGACGCAGGGAATTTTCAGCCCCGACCAGCTTTCGGCACAAAAACAGCCCGCCAAGGAGAACTATTACCAAAAATTGGCGCATGAGGAGCGGGACGCGGAGTTCAAAAAGAAGGTGCAGAGCTATTATTTCAATCTGCGCGAAAAGGCGCAAGACCGTGCCGAGCACTATCTCAAGCGCGCCCGCGCCAACGAGGGATTCCGCAAGAACGAGGAGGCAATCAAGGGAGAGGAAATCCGGCTCGCCAAGGCGGAAGCGCTCGGCGGCGATACGGCGGAGCCCGCGGCGAAACTTGCACAGCTCCGCAGAGAGCGGGCGGAACTTCTCGCCTCCCTGCACCTGACTGAGGAGATGCTCGTGCCGCAGTACCGCTGCAAAAAGTGCAGCGACACCGGCTTCGACAAGGACGGGAACGTATGCGAGTGCTATAAAAAGTTCGTGGAAAACGCGAGCGAGCAGGACAGGCTTTCCGACATCCTCGACGCCTATTCCAACATCGATTTATAACCTTAATTTCAATATAGAAGCGCCGCGCGGAAATACCGCGCGGCGCTTTTCGTTATTTGTTCAAAACAATTTCCAATGCTTCGGCGAGAGGCGACATGTCACCGCCGCCTAAATCGACATAGATGCACCGCCCCTGATAGGAGTTTTCCCAATTGCGGACGAGATTTACGCCCCGGTACTCAGCCCGCACCGCCAAGAGAAGCCCGTTGAATGGAAGCCCGTTGCTGTGCTGCTCCGAAGAAAAATAAAACTCCACCCACTTCCCCGTTTTCATCTCCTCGCGCGTCAGCTTGTCGATACTCACCCCGAATGCGGGCATCTGGTGCGCGCCCACCGTCATCTTTGCCCAGGCTTTCAGAATTTCGGCAAATTCCGGACTGCCAGCGGCAAATTCGCTCTTTACCCCGTCCGAATACACGGCAACGCTTTCCGCCTGCGGAATTATCTCAAAAACTTCGCTCATAGCTGTCTCCTTTTTGTTTCGTTCCGCGCATTATTATACCGCAAACGTCCGCACAGCACAAGCATTCCGGATATTTTTAAAAATTTGTAAATTTTTTTATATAAAACCGTTGACAAATTTAGAAAAAGGGATATAATAATAGCAACGATAACAAGGAGGCGGCAAAAATGAAGAAAAACATGTACAGCCTCATGCTTGCGGAGGACGTAATCCGCGAAATCGACCGTTTGGCGGCGGAGAAGAATACCAACCGCTCCAACTTCATCAACCAGATTCTCGCCGACTACGTTTCGCTGACCACGCCCGAAAAGCATGTGCAGAATATATTCGATATCATCGAAAACTTAATCGGCAACCGGGAAGGCTATCTCCTCTCATGCCAGCCGAACGACTTTACGATGTCCATCAAGAGCCCGCTGCAATACCACTACCGCCCGACCATCCGCTACGAGGTGGAAATGTACCGCACCCCGCAGCGCACCATCGGGCAGCTGAAAATTATCTTCCGCACCACGAGCGCGGAACTGCTGGTCGAATTGACGCGGTTCTTCAAAATATGGATTCAGCTGGAGAACATCTATATCAAGCATTTCTTTGAGAAGGGCGCCATCGAGTACGGCATGGAAAACGGGAAATTCCTGCGCACCTTCGCCGTGCCGAACGACTCCGATTATACCGAAGAACAAATCGGCAACGCCATCAGCAACTACATCGCGACTTTCGACGAGATGCTGAAAGATTTCCTCGCGGGGAAATATTCCACGACCGAGGAAATGGAAAAACGCTATTTGCAATACCTGAACAGCGGCGTTCAAATCATATAATTTTGCACCGCGAAAAGGAGGTGAACGACTATGAACGCACAAAAATTTACCAAAAAGGCTTTGGAATCCATCAATTCCGCACAAAGCATCGCACTTGAAAATCAAAACATGCAGATTATGCCCGAGCATCTGCTGTATGCGCTCGTCGACCAGGAGGGCGGGCTTATCCCCCAGCTCTTCAAAAAGATGGGCGTGGATACCGACAATCTTCTCGCCCTGCTCGACGGGGCAATCGGCCGCATCCCTGCCGTGAGCGGCAGCGGCAGAGAGCCGGACAAAATTTATATCTCCCCCGTCACCGATAAAATCTTCAATGAGGCGGAGCGGCTGGCAAACTCCATGCGCGACGAATACGTTTCCGTCGAGCACGTCATGCTCGCCGTCTTCGACCACGCGACAGACGAAATCAAAAACATCTTCCGCTCACTCGGCATCACGAAGGATGCGTTCCTCTCCGAGCTGAAAAAAGTCAAGACTGACCGCGTGACCAGCGACGAGCCGGAGAACACCTACGACGCACTGAGCAAATACGGGTTCGACCTCGTGCAGCGCGCCAAGGAGCAGAAGCTCGACCCCGTCATCGGCCGCGACAACGAGATACGAAACGTCATCCGCATTCTGTCGAGAAAGTCCAAAAACAACCCCGTGCTCATCGGCGAACCGGGCGTCGGCAAGACGGCGATTGCCGAGGGGCTTGCACAGCGAATCGTGCGCGGCGACGTGCCCGAAGGCTTGAAAAACAAAACCATCTTTGCCCTCGATATGGGCGCGCTGATTGCGGGCGCGAAGTTCCGCGGCGAGTTCGAGGAGCGCCTGAAAGCGGTGCTCAATGAAATCAAGAAGAGCGAGGGCAAAATCATCCTCTTCATCGACGAGCTGCACACCATCGTCGGCGCGGGCAAGTCGGACGGCGCAATGGACGCGGGCAACTTGTTGAAACCCATGCTCGCGCGCGGCGAACTGCACTGCATCGGCGCGACGACGCTGGACGAATACCGCAAATACATCGAAAAGGATGCCGCGCTCGAGCGCCGGTTCCAGCCCGTCATGGTGGACGAGCCGACCGTCGAGGATACCATTTCCATTCTGCGCGGATTGAAGGAGCGCTACGAGGTTTTCCACGGCGTGCAAATCCACGACCAGGCGCTCATCGCCGCGGCCACCCTTTCGCACCGCTACATCTCCGATCGCTTCCTGCCCGATAAAGCCATTGACCTCGTGGATGAGGCGTGCGCGACCATCCGCACCGAAATCGACTCAATGCCCGCCGAAATGGACGACATCGCCCGCAAAATCATGCAGCTGGAAATCGAAGAAATGGCGCTCAAAAAGGAGACGGATACCCTCTCGAAAGAGCGTTTGGAGGCTCTGCAAAAGGAGCTTGCCGAGCTGCGCGACAAGTTCAACGCCATGAAGGCGCAATGGAACAACGAGAAGGCGAGCATCCACGTCGTTTCCGACACGAAAGCGGAAATCGAAAAGGTCAACGGCGAAATCGAGGCGGCACAGCGCGTCGGCGATTACGAGACAGCCGCAAAGCTCAAATACAGCCGCCTGCCCGAATTGCAGAAAAAGCTGGAGGAGGCGCAGAAGAACGGCGCGACCGCAAAGCACACCCTGCTGCGCGACACGGTGACCGAGGAGGAAATCGCGCGCGTCGTATCCCGTTGGACGGGTATCCCCGTGACCAAACTCATGGAGGGCGAACGCGAGAAGATACTGCACCTCGACGACATCCTGCATAAACGCGTCATCGGGCAGGACGAGGCGGTGACGAAGGTGACGGAGGCCATTCTGCGCTCGCGCGCGGGCATCGCCGACCCCAACCGCCCCATCGGCTCCTTCCTCTTCCTCGGCCCCACGGGCGTGGGCAAAACAGAGCTTGCCAAGGCGCTCGCCGAGAGCCTGTTCGACGACGAGCACAACCTCGTGCGCATCGACATGACCGAATACATGGAGAAGTTCTCCGTTTCCCGCCTGATCGGCGCGCCCCCGGGATACGTCGGCTACGACGAGGGCGGCCAGCTGACCGAGGCGGTGCGCAGAAAGCCCTACTCCGTCGTTTTGTTCGACGAAATCGAAAAGGCGCACCCCGACGTGTTCAATATCCTTTTGCAGGTGCTCGACGACGGGCGCATCACCGATTCGCAGGGGCGCACGGTAGACTTTAAAAATACCATCATCATCCTCACCTCCAACCTCGGCTCCTCGTATCTTTTGGACGGCATCGACGAGAACGGCGAGATTTCCGAGGACGCAAAGGAGAAGGTGTCGCAGCTGTTAAAACAGAGTTTCCGCCCCGAATTTTTAAACAGATTGGATGAAATCGTCTATTACAAGCCGCTTACGAAGGAAAATATCACGAAGATTATCGACCTCCTGATCGCCGACCTTGCGGAGAGGCTGAAGGACAAACAGCTCAAGCTGGAGATTACGCCGTTGGCGAAAGACCTCATCATCGAAAACGGCTACGACCCCGTGTACGGCGCCCGCCCGCTCAAGCGGTACTTGCAGAGCAAGATTGAAACGATGATTGCACGCACCATGCTGGAAAACGATTTGCAGGCAGGCAATACCATCGAAATCGGAGCCAAAAACGGCGACTTTACCGTAAAAATCAAATAAGCAAAAATTTCAGCGCCCTGCGGAAAATCCACAGGGCGCTCATCTTATTTTCGGTCATTGCTATCGCAAACCGAAATTTCCTTTATCAATTTTTTATAATACAGATACGTCTGTATCGATGCAGAAAAAAAATAAATCGAAAAAAAATGCACCTATACACAGGAACACGGCGCCGCCTATCAGCATACCTACGCCGAGCCAAAACAAAGTGCCCGTTTCAGCAAAAACGCTGAGGAGTAAGCCTCCTATACATATGCAACAAGAAATAATCAGTATCAAAATAATCGCCAAAATAATCTTGCGCATTTGACCTTTCGATACGAGCAACCCACCTTTCTCCAACTCGGATTTTTCCTGTTCAAGCTTTTCAATGTCCCTTTGTATATCGCTCATTTATCCTCTTTATCGGTGATGACCTTGTCGATTTTAATTGTCGCAAAGTCCTGTATATTCAAACATTTGCCGCAGTTATCGCAGACCTTATTCGGGTCTAAATCGCACATTTCGCACTCCAGGCAGCCGATACAGTCTCTGTCATACAACACACATTTTTGTGATTCCATGGTTCTTTCTCCTTTGATTAAAATTATAGCATGTCTCTGCAAAATAATCAATGATTTTTATAAACATTTGTTTGCTTTCTGCATTTTTTTATGGTATAATAGATTCGGTACGGAGGTGAAACCATGTCGGAAAGCAGCAGGAACAAAATGCAGGCCGTTTTGAACTTTATCAACGAATACAATGCGGAATACGGATATTCGCCGACCGTGCGCGAAATCTGCGCCGAATTGAACATCAAATCGACGGCTTCCGCCTATTATTATATCGAAAAATTGACCGACAGCGGACTACTCAATAAATCGCCCAACAAAAACCGCGCGGTCAGTTTTAAGAAAAATTCCTGCGTCAACATACCCTTGATTGGTACGGTCACAGCCGGGCAGCCGATTTTCGCCTACGAAAATTACGAAGACTATTATTCGTTCCCCTCCGGCAGCTTTAACGGAACCGACCTGTTTATGCTGAACGTTCAGGGCTCGAGCATGATTGAAGCGGGCATCTGCGACGGGGATAAAATCGTCGTCCGCAAACAAAACACCGCCGACAACGGGGATATCGTGGTCGCCCTGCTCGACGACAGCGCCACCGTCAAAAGATTTTTCAAGAAAGACGGGTATATCGTTCTTCACCCCGAAAACGAAACAATGCAGGATATCATCGTTGAAGACGTTGCAATCCTCGGCAAAGTAATCGGGCTGGTTCGTTCCTTTTGATTTTTCAGGCATTTTCAGAGAGCGGGGTTTCCCGCTCTCTGCTTCATTGCCAGAATATTGTTCGAATAATAGCGGCAAATAAAATTACCCCTTAAAATTGCTTGCCAAATTTCCAAAATTATATTATAATTATAATGTTGCGAATCGAAAATGCCGCTGTGGTGAAATTGGCAGACGCGCTGGACTCAAAATCCAGTGGTAGCGATACCGTGTCGGTTCGAGTCCGACCAGCGGCACCACAAAAAAGAACACCCCTCTAATGGGTGTTCTTTTTTTGTGTATCGTTTCGACGGCTCGAGCCGTGAGCCCGCAAGAAATTTTCGTCTTTTTGCACGTTACTGCGGGCGGGGTTCGTGCTCGAAGAGCTTTGCACCCCGCGCAAGCCCCGACTAGCGACACCATAGAAAAGATACCACCTTTTGATGTGTCCCAAAAGAGCGGAAGCCGAATATCTATTCGGCTTCCGCTCTTTTTACGTTGCATTTTGCATAACACCGCCGCTGTCTCACCGCGCGACGAAAAAAGTATTTAAACCTTTTATCCATTCGTTTTCAATTTATCCGCAAAGCGTAAACTTGCCGATAAAAAATAAGAGAAAACATACAATTTCTCGCACGTTTTCTCTCATAGATTGCCCCGCTATATCCTGCGGGTGCATTCTTTATGCCTTCAAAATACTTTCGTCGCAGACTACATCTGCTCAATATCTTTTAACATAATAATTTTTGCCGCATTCAAAGCGTGACTTTATATGAAAGCAACAATAATTTCCGCAAGTCCTTCTCATAAACCGTAAATCATTTCAATCAACTCTTTCATTCAACGAACCTGCTTTATCGCTGCTGACAATAGTATTATCTGCGCTTTTGCGGCATTTATGCAATTTTTTAAAAAATTTTTTAACCGCGGATTTGGCCGTTTCCGCGCACTTGATATTTATAGCTCGTCAGCTCGCGAAGCCCCATCGGGCCGCGCGCGTGCAACTTCTGCGTCGAAATCCCCATCTCCGCGCCGAGTCCGAATTCAAACCCGTCGGTAAAACGCGTGCTCGCATTCACATACACGGCGGCGCTGTCCACCTCGTTCAAAAACTTTTCCGCCGCGGCGGCGTCTTCCGTAACGATGCTGTCGCTGTGATGGGTGCTGTACCGGTTGACGTGCGCGATTGCCTCGTCTACCCCGCTCACAATCTTAATCGAAATTTTTAATGCGAGAAATTCCGCATAAAAATCTTCTTCCGTTGCGGGGGTGAGTTCGGGCATGAGTGCGCGGCACTTTTCGCAAGCGACAATTTCAACGTTTTTGTCTCGCAACGCCTGTACAATGGCGGGAAGATGCTTTTGGGCAAACGCCTCATCGATGAGCAGACTTTCGCAGGCGTTGCAAACGGAAGTGCGCTGCGTCTTTGCATTGATAAGAATGGGAAGAGCTTTTTCGATATCCGCAGTCTTTTCAAAATAGACGTGGCAGTTGCCCGTCCCCGTTTCGATGATGGGCACGGTGGCGTTTTGCACGGCGTTCTGAATCAACCCTGCGCTGCCGCGCGGAATGAGCACGTCGACGACGCCGTTCATCCGCATGAATTCCGTTGCGCCCTCGCGCGAAGTATCCTCGATGAGCTGAATAAATTCCGGATTATACCCCGCGGCACCGATTGCGCTTTTGATAACCGCAGTTATCACCTTATTGGAACAAATCGCGTCTTTGCTCCCGCGGAGCACGACCGCATTTCCGCTCTTGATGGCAAGGCCGATTGCATCGGCGGTTACGTTGGGGCGCGCTTCGTAGATAATTCCGAGCACGCCGAGCGGCACGCGGACGCGGCGGAGCTGCAATCCGTTGTATAAGGTACGCTCCTCCAAAATTTCCCCGACGGGGCAAGGAAGCTCCACAAGTTTTTCCAAGCCGGCCGCAATCCCGTCGATTCGCTTTTTGTCGAGCATCAAGCGGTCGATGAATTGAACGCCGCGCGTACAAACGGCAATATCCTTTCTATTTTCCGCAATGATATCGTCCGCCTTCTCCCGCAGGGCTTTCGCCGCGGAAGAAAGCATCGCATTCATATCCTGTTCGGACGCCAAAGCGATTGCCTGCACATTTTCTTTTGCCTTCCGGCACACTTCCGAAATCGTCGCCATTGCAGTCTCCTTCGGTACTTTTTTGCGTAATTATGTTACACATAGTACCTTGCAAATCGATTTATCCCTCTTCTTCGTCGTCAGGAAGTTCGACATTGTGGTATACATCCTGCACATCGTCGAGCTCTTCCAATTTGTCGAGAAGTTTGATAAATTTTTCGGTATTTTCGGGGCTAAGGGTAATTTTGTTCTGCGGAATCATGCGTACGTCCGCTTCCAAAAATTCAACGCCCTTCTCTTCGAGATATTTGCGCACGCCGGAAAAAGCCGAAGGGTCGGTATAAACTTCATATACATCGTCGAGCACGACGACGTCATCCGCGCCCGCGTCAATCGCATATTCGGTGATAGTATCTTCGTCGAGCTCGAGCGTACGTTCAATGACGAGCAGCCCCTTATTGCTGAACATATACGAAACGCAACCCGTGCTGCCGAGTTCGCCGCCGCATTTCGAGAGCGTGCTGCGCACGTCGCCCGCCGTCCTGTTCTTATTGTCGGTCAGCGTGTTGATGATGAGCGCGGAACCGCCGACGCCGTAGCCCTCGTATACGAGCGTTTCGTACGTCGCGCTGCCGAGTTCGCCCGCCGCTTTTTTGATGCAGCGCTGAATATTGTCGTTGGGCATGTTGTTCGCCTTCGCTTTGGCGATGACGTCGGCGAGCTTGCTGTTCGTATCGGGATTGGGGTTGCCCTTCGCAGCTACCGCGATTTCCCTTCCTAACTTCGTAAAGATACGGCCGCGCGCCGCATCTGCCTTGCCTTTCCTTGCCTGAATGTTATGCCATTTGCTATGTCCCGACATATTGTTCTCCTTTTAATGAAATAACCTCTACGGTCTTACTCTATGATTTTCTTCGCCAAAAGTTCATACATTAAAATCCCCGCCGATACGCCCGCATTTAAACTTTCGCAGGTCGGACGCATGGGAATTTTAACCGTATATTCGCAGAGCGCGCGCACTTCGCCGCTCACGCCGTTCGCTTCGTTGCCGATTACAAGGCAAAATTTTTCCGGCGGGCGGAATTCAAACACGTTTTCTCCGCCCATATCCGCGCAGATGAGCGGAATTCCGCCGAGCGCCGGCAACACGTCTCCGCAATGCAGCCGCACAAAAAATATGCCGCTCATCGCCGCGCGGACGCTCTTCGGCGAAAATGGATCGGCGCAGTTTCTTAAATAGATATCGCCATATCCCGCCGCATTCGCCGTGCGGATAATCGCGCCGAGATTCCCCGGGTCGGAAACGCCGTCTAAAAGCAAACAATTGCCCTGCGGCGGAGACGGCTCGCAATCGGGAATCCGCAAAAGAGCGAGCACTCCCTGCGGCGTTACCTCTTCGGACAATTTTTCAAAGACGCCCGACGACACGCCGACGGTCTCGACGCCCGAAAACTCCTCTGCGCCCGAAAAATTCTCCGAGACGATTAACTTGTCCACCGCCGCGCCCGCGGCGAGCGCCTCGCGCACCTGTTTGATGCCCTCGACGATATAAAGGCCGCGCTCGCGCCGCCCCTTCTTCTCTTTCAAAGAGATAATTTCTTTGACAAGCGGATTCTGCCTGGAAGTAATAACCATTTTGCCTCCCCGGGCCTTTGCGCGACGTTCCCGCGCGGCGTTTGCCTCAGATACACAAAAAACCTTCTTATTGTGTAAGAAGGTTTTCGTTGTCTGCCGTTAAGCTATGGCGGCTTTCGCCTTTTCTGCGAGCGCCGCAAAGGCGGCTGCATCGTTGACCGCGATATCCGCGAGAACCTTTCTGTTCAAATCGATGCCGGCAACTTTCAGGCCGTGCATGAACTTGCTGTACGAAAGTCCGTTCTGGCGGGCGGCCGCGTTGATACGCGCAATCCACAGCTGACGGAAATCGCGTTTTCTGCGCTTTCTGCCGATGTAGGCGTACATCAACGACTTCATGACCGCTTCGCGCGCGATGCGGTAGGATTTGCTCTTGGAGCCGAAATAGCCCTTGGAAAGTTTAAATATTTTCCTGCGCTTTTTAACCGCGTTTACACCTCTTTTGATACGCATGTCTCAAATCTCCTCCTCGATTATTTCTTGTACGGAATCAACTGGTTCTTGACCGTCAGTTCCTGCGTTTCGCTTACAAAAGCCGTCTGGCGGAGATTCCTCTTCCTTTTCCTGGGTTTGTCGCCCGTCTTGTGGTTTTTACCCGACTGCGCCCTCTTGACTCTGCCGCTGCCGGTTATGTCAAAACGTTTTTTCGAGCCGCTATGCGATTTCTGTTTAGGCATATCTGATTCCTCCGATTGATATATTTCTCATAAATGCGCGCCGCTTATATCCGCCGCGGCGCAACATCGCATCGAACTAATTTTTTACGGGCGAAAGCATCATCGTGATGTTCCTGCCCTCGTTTGCAGGTTTTTTGTCCATCGCAGCCTTGCCGCCGAGCGTTTCAAAGAACTCGTTCATCACGGCGATGCCCATGGGCACGTGCGCGTTCTGTCTGCCGCGCATGCGGATGGATACCAAAACCTTATTGCCCGCTTCCAAAAACTTCTGCGCCTGGCGCGATTTGACGTTCAAATCGTTCGTGTCGATAGTCATAGAAAGGCGAACCTCCTTGACTTCCACGATTTTCTGATTCCGGCGCGATTCCTTTTCCTTTTTCCCCTGTTCAAACTTGAATTTGCCGTAGTCCATAATCTTGCACACGGGCGGTTTCGCCGTGGGCGAGATTTTGACGAGGTCCATGTCCTGCTCCTCGGCGAGCCGAAGCGCCTCCAGCGAACTCATGATTCCGAGCTGCTGCCCGTCTGAACCGATTACTCTCACTTCTTGGTCGCGGATTTCTCCGTTGACCTGATGCTGGTTTCTGATAATGCTTTACCGTCCTTTTCTATAAATTTCCCGCTTATGCAGGCAAATAAAACGAGCGGGCCGCAGAAACACGGCTCGCTCTTTCCATACAAAATCATTCCGAAACCCGCAGAATACTCCGCGGAAGATTGGCGATAAAATTGAATGGCACTTGCAACGCGATTGCCGCAAGGCGAGAATTGCTTCTGCTTGACTTTCAATATATTACCATATTCCGTGCGCGATGTCAATCAAATTAAACTGACCGCGCAAACATTTTTCGGAAAATTCCGATTAAAATACCGTCTTTTCGTCGTTTTCCTTTTTGACGCGCGCGGCGAACTCCTCGAGCGCCATCGAGCCGATATCTCCCTTTTCGCGCATGCGCACGGAAACGGTGCCCTCTTCTTTCTCCTTGTCGCCGATGATGAGCATATACGGGAGTTTTTCCAGCTGCGCCTCGCGAATCTTATAGCCGATTTTTTCGTTGCGCTCGTCCGTTTCGACGCGGATTCCCTTCGCTTTCAGCCCGGCTTCGACCTGCTTCGCATAGTCGAGCGATTTATCGGAAACGGGCAGAATTTTGACCTGCACGGGCGCCAGCCAAACGGGGAATTTGCCCGCATAATGTTCGATGAGGATGCCGATAAAGCGCTCGATGGAGCCGAACACGACGCGGTGAATCATAATCGGGCGGTGCTTTTTACCATCTTCGCCCGTATATTCCGCCTCAAAGCGCTGCGGAAGCTGAAAGTCGAGCTGAATGGTGCCGCACTGCCACGTCCTGCCGATGGAGTCGGTCAGGTGGAAGTCAATCTTCGGGCCGTAGAAGGCGCCGTCGCCCTCGTTGACCACATAGTCGAGCCCCATCTCCTCCAACGCCTCGCGCAGGGCATTGGTCGCACTCTCCCAATCCTCGTCGCTGCCCATGCTGTCCTCGGGGCGGGTGGAAAGCTCGACGTGGTATTTAAAGCCGAACAGCGTGTACACTTCGTTGATGATGCGCACGACGCCCTTGATTTCGTCGGTGATTTGCTCGGGCAGCATGAAGATGTGCGCATCGTCCTGCGTGAAGCAGCGCACGCGCATCAAGCCGTGCAGCTGTCCGCTCTTTTCGTGGCGGTGCACGATGCCCAACTCGCCCATGCGGATGGGCAAATCTTTATAGCTGTGCGGCGTGAGTTTATACACGAGCATGCCGCCCGGGCAGTTCATCGGCTTGATGGCGCAATCCTCCCCGTCGATTTTGGTCGTGTACATATTGTCTTTATAGTGCTCCCAGTGGCCGGACGTCTCCCACAGGTTGCGCGTCAATATAATCGGCGTCTGCACCTCGACGTACCCTTCGCGCGTATGAATCTGGCGCCAGTAATCGATGAGGATATTTTTGAGCACCATGCCCTTCGGGAGAAAGAACGGGAAGCCCTTGCCCTCGTTGAGGAGGGCGAACAGCCCCAATTCTCGGCCGAGCTTGGTATGGTCGCGCTTTTTCGCCTCTTCGAGCATGGTGAAGTAGGCGTCCATCTCGTCCTTTTTGGCGAATGCCGTACCGTAGATGCGGGTGAGCATTTTATTTTTCTCGTTGCCGCGCCAATACGCGCCCGCAATGCTCATCAATTTAAACGCTTTGATTTTTCCCGTGGACGGCAGGTGCGGCCCGCGGCACAAATCGGTGAAATCGCCCTGCTTATAGAAAGAAATCTCCTCCCCCTCGGGCAAATCTTTGATGAGTTCGACCTTGTATTTTTCCGAATACTTGGTCATGAGCTTGATGGCGTCGGCGCGCGAAAGCGAGAACCGCTCGACAGGCAGGTTGCTCTTAATTATTTTCTTCATCTCCGCTTCAATCTTCGCCAAATCGTCCTGCGTGATGGGCGTCTTGAAGTCGATGTCGTAATAAAAGCCGTTGTCGATGGTCGGGCCGATGGCGAGCTTGCACGTCGGGTAAATCGCCTTGACCGCCTGCGCCAGCACGTGCGCCGTCGTATGGCGGTATACCTGCAGCCCCTCTTTGTCCTTGAGGGTGATGATTTCCAGCTCGCAGTCCTTGTCGACAATGTGCGCGAGGTCGACGAGATGCCCGTCCACTTTGGCGCATACCGCCGCGCGGGCAAGCCCCTCGCTGATATCCTGCGCAATTTGTTTGCAGCTGACCGGCGCGGCGTATTCCTTTTTGTCGCCGCCTTTCAATGTAATAATCATATTTCTTTCTCCTCTCTTGGATTCCATAAAAAAAGCGCCCTCAAACAAACTGTTTAAGGACGCAAAACTTGCGCGGTTCCACCTTAATTGCCGCTCGCGCGGCCGCTCGTCGTTTTTTACAAAGAAACGTAACTCTTCGCGACGGAAAGCGGTTTCATGCGGACGCGAAACGCGGAACTTCCAGCAAACTGCCCCGCTCTCTGTGAATCGTCAACTCCGAACTACTTGTCTTTCCCATAGGCGATATAAATATGATTTTATTCTAAACCTTTCGCGCCTATTTGTCAACGGATTTTAACTGCTCCGAAAAAGAATTTTTCGGAAGGGAAAAGCCTACCCGCCCCGGATAATACCGTCGCAAAAAATTTTCCTGCGACGCCGACAGCGCCGAGAGGCACTCGATTTTGCCCGCGCCGCTGAGTACGATTTCGCGGAAGGTATTCATCTCCGACTTTCCCCCGTCGATGAGCGCGGCGCGGCGAAGGCGGCAGCAGCGGCAGTCGTACACATCCTTCCCCTTCAAAAATATCTTGCGGCGGCTGCCGCCCAGCAAATATTCCATGAATTCGGCGAGCTGCTTTCCGTCGAAACAGGAAGGAACGCACGCGGCGATGCTCTTCCACTTTTCGCGCAGCGCCTGCAGGCGGAACAGAAAAAAGCCGTCAATCGTGTGCACAGACATATCGCGCAGGCGCGCATGGATATAGCGGT
This sequence comes from uncultured Clostridia bacterium, assembly GCA_930989535.1. Lineage (GTDB taxonomy): Bacteria > Bacillota > Clostridia > Christensenellales > Borkfalkiaceae > Borkfalkia > Borkfalkia excrementipullorum. The sequence continues at coordinate 118,183 of CAKNLK010000001.1, forward strand.
AATCCTCCGCAAAATCGGCGGCGATGATTGCCGCGAGCAAAATCTCCCTGTCCTCCGCGCTCAGCCCGGAGGGGCGAATCAGGCGGGAAAACAAATCGTACTTATATCCGACGCACAGCACTTCGGCAATCTTTTCCGCGGCAAGTTCCTTCAGCTCGCCGAGTGACTCCGCCTCGGCGGACAGGGTTACCCGCCCGCTGTCGAACCCAATCTGCACCGCCGCGCCCTGCACGGTGCGGCCGGACAATATCCCCGCTATATACGCGATATAGCGGCTGTTGCTCTCCTTTTCGGAAACAATTAGCTTTTCCATATTTTCAGTGTATGCAGGCGAAACCAAAATATTTACGCCGCCGCGCCCTGCGGCGCGCGAAAATTAAAAAAATTCGGCGTTCGCTGTCGCTTGGACTTGACTAAAAACGCAAAACATACTATAATCAAATGAGCGAAACTTTAAGGTTGGGAACCAAATGCCGCCCTTTGTAATCGCGATAATCGTAATTTTAATCGTCCACTACTTTTTGGCGATTGCGACGATTTTCGTTTTAATGAAGGATAAAGGCCTCGTCAAGGCCATTATCCCCTGGAATCTTGTTATCTTGCTCGTGCCCGTCCTCGGGCCGTGCGCATACTGGATATACAAACTCTTTGCGAGAAAAAAATAAGGGGCCGACAGGCTTCGGAGGTATTGTTTTTATGGATATGAAGAGCGTGGAAAGCAAGTGGCAGCAACGCTGGGAAAAGACGAAGGAAAACTACTTCAACAAAAAGAACATCGATAAAAAATTCTATGTTCTGGAAATGTTCTCCTACCCTTCCGGCGCGAAGCTGCACATCGGGCACTGGTACAACTACGGCCCCACCGACAGCTATGCGCGGTTTAAGAAAATGCAGGGCTACGAGGTATTCCAGCCCATGGGCTTCGACGCGTTCGGCCTGCCCGCGGAAAACTACGCCATCAAGACGAAGATACACCCGAAGGATTCCACGGAAAAGAACATCGCCACCATGGAGCAGCAGCTCAAGGCGATGGGCGCCATGTTCGATTGGTCTGCCGAGGTCAAGACCTGCGAGGAAGACTACTACAAGTGGACGCAGTGGATGTTCCTCAAGCTGTACGAAAACGGCCTCGCCTACCGCAAAGAAGCGCCCGTAAACTGGTGCCCCAGCTGCAACACCGTGCTCGCGAACGAGCAGGTGCAGGAGGGATGCTGCGAGCGCTGCGGCACGCCCGTCGTAAAGAAAGATTTAACCCAATGGTTCTTTAAAATAACGCAGTACGCCGAGGAACTTTTGCAGGGGCTGGACAAAATCGACTGGCCGGAAAAGACCAAACTCATGCAGCGCAACTGGATTGGAAAGTCTATCGGCTGCGAAATCGAGTTCAAGTGCGAGAGCGGCGATACCTTTAAGGTGTTCACCACCCGCTGCGACACGATTTTCGGCGTTTCCTATGTCGTGCTGGCGCCCGAGCACCCGCTCGTGCAGAAGCTCGTCTCCGACGAGCAGCGCGCCGCCGTTGAAGAATACATCGCAAACACGGCGAAGACGAACGAAATCGAGCGCCTCTCCTCCGCCCGCGAAAAGACGGGCGTATTCATCGGGCACTACGCCATCAACCCCATCAACGGGAAAAAGGTGCCCATCTATGCAGCCGATTACGTTCTGTACTCCTACGGCACGGGCGCCGTCATGGGCGTGCCCGCGCACGACGAGCGCGACTTCGCTTTCGCGCAGAAATACGGCCTGCCCATTCAGAAAGTTATCGAAAATAAAAACGGCGAGACGGTGCTCCCCTTCTGCGAGGACGGCATCTGCGTGAACAGCCTGCAGTTCGACGGGCGGTTCGGCGAGGACGCGCGCACGGAAATCACCAACTACCTCGCGAAGATGGGCAAGGGCTCGCGCAAGGTCAACTACCGCCTGCGCGACTGGCTTGTTTCCCGCCAGCGCTATTGGGGCGCACCCATCCCCGTGGTGCACTGCCCGAAATGCGGCATCGTGCCCGTTCCCTACAAAGATTTGCCCGTCAAACTGCCCTATAATGTGGAGTTCGAGCCGGACGGAAAATCCCCGCTCGCCAAATGCGACGAATTCATGCACACGAAGTGCCCGCACTGCGGCGGCGATGCCATGCGCGACCCCGACACTTTGGATACTTTCGTCTGCTCGAGCTGGTACTACCTGCGCTATGCGGACGCGCACAATTCCAAACAGCCCTTCGACCCCGAAATCGTCAACAAGATGCTGCCCGTCGACAAATACGTGGGCGGCGCGGAACATGCCTGCATGCACCTCTTGTATGCGCGCTTCTTTACCAAGGCGCTGCGCGACATGGGCTATCTGAACTTCGACGAGCCGTTCAAGTCGCTCGTGCACCAGGGCGTTATTTTGGGCCCGGACGGAAACCGCATGTCCAAATCCAAGGGAAATGTCGTTTCTCCCGACGAATACATCGCTGCATACGGCTCGGATGTGTTCCGCATGTACCTCATGTTCGGATTCTCCTACACCGAGGGCGGCCCGTGGAGCGACGACGGCATCAAATCCGTCGCGAAGTTCCTCGACCGCGTGGAGCGCTTTGTCCTGAAAGTGAAAGATTGCAAGGCGACGAAAAACGCGGCAATCGGCGCGGACGAAAAGGAACTCGACTACGCGCGCAATTACGCAATCAAACAAATCACGAAAGATTTGGAAACCTTCTCCTTTAATACGGCGGTCGCCCGCCTGATGGAATACGTGAACGCCCTCTATAAATACGACGGCCTCGCGGAGAAAAACATCGCATTCCTCAAAGAGTGCACGGGCGACTTACTCCTCCTGCTGGCGCCCTTCGTGCCGCACTTCGCGGAAGAGCTTTGGGAGCAATGGGGCGGAAAATATTCCATCTTCGACCAAGCGTATCCTGTCTGCAACGAGGAAGCGCTCGTCAAGGCGGAGACGGAATACGCCGTACAGGTGAACAGCAAAATTAAAACCAAACTCATGATTGCGCAGGGGCTCTCCGAGGAAGAAATCAAGGAAATCGTCCTTGCGGACGAAGCGATTCGCCCCCTCACCGAGGGCAAGGTAATCCGCAAGTTTATCGTCGTCCCCGGCCGGTTGGTCAACATCATCGTTTAAATATACTAATTTCAAGGGCCGCCCGCAATCGGGCGGCCCTTTTTTTTATTGCACCGCAAACATAGCATTGCAAATGAAAAGAGAGCGGCAGACAATGCGTCCTGCCGCTCTCTTTTCTATGCTGTTTTCAGATTTCAATTTCCAAGCCGTCGTAAGCGGCGGTAAAACCGCGGCGGCTCGCCTCTGCATCGATACGCTCGCGCAGAGGGGTGCTGTTGTGCGAAAAATGTGTGACATAGTACTTCGCATTCGGCGAAATCAGACGGTTTTCCAGGAATCTGTCGCGGAGTTTTTCATTTTCGGCAAACCCCATATGGCGATCGGAATGCGGGCCTATATCATCGGCAAACGTGCAATCCATGCTGACAAAATCGGCGCAAAAATTATTTTTCTCCAAAAACCGCATACTTTCGTCGCTCACCGCTCCCGTATCGTTGAGATATAAAAGAGCCTTTTTCCCCTTGCGTATCGCGTACAGAAGCGCCTCCTCTTTCGGGGTATGGTGCGCGGGGAGAACGAAAATTTCATAGCCGCCCGCCCAAACGGAATCGAACGGACGGATGCAATGCAGATGGATATGTTCGCGGACGGCATCACGCATTTCGCGCCGCGTGCTCTCCTCATAGACGGAAAGCACTTCACTGTTTCCGTAGATATCCAAAGATTCGCTCGCCATTCCCTCCGCAAATTTATAGCCGCGGTTCACAAACTCCTGCGCATAAAAGTGGTCGGTATGCGAATGTGTAACGAGCAATGTGCGCACGGCCGAAAGGTCGACGCCGAAACGCATCGCATGATAATAACTTTCGGGAGGAAAATCAATCAACAAGTCTTCATTGACGAGCATCTGCGAGCGGGTGCGCAGTTCCCTGCCGATATCTTTCCTCGCCGCTTTGCAGGCGGCGCAGTTGCAGAATACCGCCGGAAAACCTTCCGCCGCGGCCGTACCCAAATAGCGTATCTTCATCATGACCTCAGCATTCGTATACAATCGTCACCGGGCCGTCGTTGTATTGCTCGATTTTCATATCCGCGCCGAACACGCCCGTCTTGACGGTCAACCCGAACCCGCGCAGACACTTCGCCGTGTACTCGTATAAAGGCTCGGCTTGCTCGGGGCGTGCGGCGCCGATAAAGCTCGGGCGGTTGCCGTGCGAGCAATCCCCGTACAGCGTAAACTGCGAGATAAGGAGCACCTCTCCCCCGCTCTGCAGTACGGAAATATTCATTTTTCCCTGCCCGTCTTCAAAGATGCGCAAGTTTGCAATCTTTTTCGCCATGGCTTCGGCATTCCTTTCGTTGTCCTCCGGGGCAATACCCAGGTAGACGGCAAGGCCTGCCGGTATTTCAGAGATGAGTTCGCCGCCAACCCGAAGCGACGTTTGCCTGACGCGCTGTATCACCGCCCGCATAGTTTCCTCCGCATAAAGAGCGGGGCCGCATTTGACAATGCGGCCCCCTTTATTTTTAACTTGGATTATTTGACGCGCTCCATATACTCGCCCGTGCGGGTATCGACGCGAATCACTTCGCCCTCGTTGACGAACATCGGAACCTGAATCTTCGCGCCCGTCTCAAGAGTCGCCATCTTCGTAGCGTTGGTAGCCGTGTTACCCTTCACGCCCGGCTCCGCCTCGACGATTTTCAGCTCGACGAAGTTCTCGCACTCGACGGAGAACGCCGAGCCCTTATAGAAGCGAACGGTAACGACGTCGTTTTCCTTAATATATTTCAGCGCATCCTCGACCTGGTCGTGGTTGAGCGGAGTCAGGTTGAACTCGTCGTCCATGAACCAATACAACTCGCCGTCCGAATAGGAATAGGTCATCTTCTTCGTTTCAATATGCGCGTTTTCCAATTTTTCGGAGGGGTTGAACGTCTGCTCCAAAACTGCACCCGTGACGACGTTCTTGAGCCTCGTACGGACAAACGCCGCGCCCTTGCCGGGTTTGACGTGCTGGAAGTCAACGACGACATACACGTTTCCGTTATACTCAATCGTTACGCCCTTTCTGATATCACCTGCTGCAACCATGTTATAATCTCCTTCTTTGTAAGTGTTGTGCGGAACCTTCCGCCTATTCTATAATTTACAAAATTGTCAATTTTTTATCCGTTTTCATAAAACTTTCGGCTCTTCCGCCACGAAGCATGAAACTGTCTTCGATGCGGATACCGAATTTACCCTCAAAGTACACGCCCGGCTCGATGGAAAATACCATACCGTCGGAAAGCGCGTCTTTCCCGTTCGGGCTGAGCGTCGGAAACTCATGGATATTGATGCCGATTCCGTGCCCGAGCGAATGGGTAAAAAATTTATCGATGCCGCACTCTTTGAGGTAGTCGCGGGCAACGGCGTCCGCCTCTTTTCCGCTCATACCCGATGCAATTTTTTCCGCGGCGAGCATGTGCGCATCGTATACGCGGTTGTACATCTCGGCAAATTCCGCCTGTCCGTCCCCCCTGCCGAAGAGGAAAGTCCGCGTCATATCCGAACAATAACCGCCGCATTTGCAGCCGAAGTCGAAGAGAACGGGCATGCCCTTTACAAGCTTCGTTTCGCCCGGCGCATGGTGCGGTACGGAAGTATTTTTTCCGAAAGCGACGATGGTTTCAAAGGAGCGGTCTTCCGCGCCGGCGCGCCGCATATAGTACTCGAGCATGGCGGCGACGTCGTTTTCAGTCAGCCCCTCCTTCAATTCGGCGAGGACTTCGGCATACGCTTTTTCCGCAACTTCGCAAGCCTTGGAAATCAGGGAAATTTCATTCTCCGATTTGATTGCCATCGCCCGCGTAAAAACCGGCATGCTGTCCGTCAGCTTAAAGCGCCTCGCTTTAAACTCTGCCGCCTGCGGCAAAGTGACGCGCTCGAACGGTACGGCGAGCCTTCGAATCTTTTTGCTCTTGACGTAATCCAAAACCGTGGACAAATCTTTTGCGATTTCGACGGCGATAAACGAGTCCTTTAAGGTTGCCTTCGCGCCCTCCGCGTAGCGTGGGTCGGTGAAAAATATACTCTCCTGCGCGTCGGTATAGACAATTCCGAAGGAACTTTTGAACCCCGTGAGATAAAAGCGCAAATCGGAACTTTCCGTCAGCATCGCATCGGCTTTAATTTCACGAAAAATTTTCCTCGTATTATCCATAAAAATATTTTACCAAATTTTCAGAGATAAGTCAATTTTTCCCGATATGTTTCGGAGGATTTTATTCGTTTTGCGCGCTGAAAATGCGCCTGTAGCACTCCTTCATCGCGAGAGCGTCCTCCGCCTGCGTGCCCGCCGATTCGCTGACGATATACGGCTCCAATTTCAGCTCCGCAAGCGCCGCCGCGAGCGGCTCAAATTCGGGGCCGTACTGCGTATCCGCAAAGGTCAGATGCCGCACTTCGCCCTTTGCGGAGTACTGTATCTTGGAAAAGTGCACGTGGAAATGCTTCACCCGCTCGTAGCCGAGCTCGGCGACCATATATTCCAGCCGCTCTTTGTAATCGGATACCGTCTTTAAGCTGCCCTGCTCGCGCGCGTTCAGATGCCCGAAATCGACGCAGGGCAAAAAGACCTCGTCAATCTTGCAGAACCGCACGATTTCCTCGAGCGTGCCGATTTGCGCAATCTTGCCCATCGTTTCGGGGCAGAAGTACAAATCCTGCAAGTCGTTCATATAGATATAATCGCGCAAAACTTTCAGCCGCTCCTCCGTGAGGGCGACGGCTGCCTCGCGCTCCATCTTGCCCTGCGTCGCGCTGTGAAAGACGCACCGCTTCCCGCCCATCTGCTTCAAAACGCGGCCGCTGTCCAAGACGTAATTATAGGAATTCTGCGCACTCTCGTCGGACGGGTTCGCAAAATTGATGTAATACGGGGCATGCACGCTGATTTCCACGCCCTGCTCGCGGAACGCGTCGCCGATGGAGACTGCCTTCGCCTCGCTCATGCGCACGCCGCGGCCGAAGGAATATTCGAAGCAGTCCAGCCCCATATCCTTGACATATTTCGCCGACTGTTCGGTGTGCGAAAAACCTTTCGCGTAAAAACTTTCGCTGTTGCCGCTCGGCCCGAATAAAATCATCGTATCTTCTCCAAATCTTTTTTCAGCTGTTCGGAAAGCTCCTCTGCGCTCCCGAATTTGCGTATTTCGCGGATAAACGAGTCAAAATATACCGTTATCATCTGCCCGTATAAATCGCCGGCAAACCCGTCGAAATACACCTCCAACACGGTGCGCCCGTCGCCGAACGTCGGCCTCGAGCCATAGTTGGCGATCCCGCGGTATGCCCTGCCGCCGATTTCCGCCGAGACGGCATACACGCCCGCCTTCAGCGGGTATTTTTCGGGCGGAAGGTGGATATTCGCCGTCGGGAACCCGATTGTACGCCCGACGCGCCGCCCCTCCGTTGCAACTGTACCGCGAATGAAGTATTTATCGCCCAATAGCTCTGCAAGTTTTTCCGCCTCACCGCCTGCAAGATATTGCTTTGCGAGCGACGCAGCCGCCTTTTCACCGCGCAGGCGCACGAGCGGCAGTATCACCCCCTCGATATTGCGCTGCGCGCAAAAGTCGCGGAGTTCCTCCGCCCCGCACCTTGCCTCCCTGCCGAAAGTGAAATCCGTTCCGCATACGCAAACACGCAGCTGTTGCAGCGTCTGTGCGGTATGCCCCAAAAAATCCCGCCCTTCCGTCGAGCGGAAAGATTCGTCGAAGCGGGCGGCATAGACAAAGTCGATGCCCAGCGATTCAAACAGATACAGCCGCTCGTCAAAGGTGTAAACCTGCCCGCCGTTTTTGGAATCGTAGAAGGTCATGATGCCGACGAGCAGATTTCGTTCGCAGGCGATTTCCTTCGCCCGCGCGAGCAGAGCTCTGTGCCCGACGTGCATTCCGTCGAAATATCCGAAAAGGAGCAGGCATGGCTCGGAAAGAGCGCCCACTTTATAATCCACGACGCGCATCATACCAACTTCACCTTCGCGCGCAGAAGTCCCTTTTCAACGGCGGCAATTCCGTAAAAAACGCCGTCAAAATACAGTTTGTATTCTCCGTCTTGCATGCCGGTATCGAGCTTTAGCCCGTTGCGCAATTTGATTGCATCGACTCCGCAGATATTGCACGCCGGCATTGCAAACACCGCATCGGGCGCAATCGCAAAGCTCCGCCAATTTTCTTTCGTCAGTTGCTCCGGGGAAACCGCCGAAGAGAGCTCGAAAAAGCCGCTCTTTTCGCGGACGAGCGAAACCATAATCGCACAAGTGCCGCACGCCGCGGCGATGTCGCGCGCGAGCGAGCGGATATAGGTGCCGCCGCCGCAGGAAATCCGGAATTCGTACTCCTCGTCGTTCAACCGCCCGAGAAGCTCCAGGGCATGCACGGCAACCTTTTTGGCGGAAAGCTCCACTTCCTTGCCCTGCCGCGCCAGGCGATAGGCGCGCACGCCACCGATGCTCTTTGCGCTGTATATGGGCGGTATTTGCTCGATTTCGCCGACAAATTTCGTTAAAACGTCGTTTATTTCATCCTCGGTCGGCACAGGCAGGCCGCTTTGCAAAACTTCGCCCGTCGAATCGAGCGTGTCCGTATCCACACCGAAACGGAACACGGCGCGGTAGACCTTCTCCTTGTCCAAAAGGTAGTTGAACAGGCGGGAAGCGTTGCCGAACGCGACGGGCAAAACTCCGCTCGCGAGCGGGTCGAGCGTGCCCATATGCCCGCAGGCAAGCCCCGTGAGCCGCTTGATTTTCGAGACGGCCGCCGCGCTGGAGATGCCCGAAGGCTTATTCACATTGATAAAACCGCTCATCGAATCCAACGCCGCACCTCCTTTTAATAGTCTTTTACAGAAAAAAGGCGCGCACCTTACGGCCGCACCGAGCGCGCTACAGCACAAGGTGCTGTTTGACGGTATAGCGCAATTTGTCAATCACTTCTTCCAGGCAGCCGTTCAGCATACAGCCGCTGGCGAGGATATGCCCGCCCCCGCCGTAAACGGAAGCAACCGCATTGACGTCCGCCTTTCCTTTGGAGCGCAGAGAAACTTTGAAACGCTCCTTCCCCGTCTCCAGCAGGCATACGGCGACTTCCACTCCTTCGACGGAAAGAGGAAAATCGATGAATCCTTCCGTCATATCCGACGTGGCGCCGCAGTCTTCCAGCTGCTTTTGCAATACGCAGATAAAGGCGATTTTCCCGTCCTCGTAGTAGCGGATGTTCGACATCGTTCTGCCGTACAGCAGAGCGCGCGCAGCCGACTGCCGCTTGAACATGTTGTACTGGATTAAATTGATATCCGCCCCGCAGGAAACGAGCTTTGCCGCCGCAAGGAAAGTACTCTCCGTCACATTTTTGTGCGCAAAGTTGCCCGTATCCGAACTGAGTCCCATCAAAAGATAATTCGCCGTGAGCGGGGAAAGACGTACGCCGATAAAATCGGCGAGTTCGACCATAATTTCACAGGTCGCCGCGCGCTCCTCGACGAAATAATAGTCCCCGAATCGGCTGTTGGAGATATGGTGGTCGATGTTGAATTTCGGCTTCTTCGCCTTGGCAAACGCGTCGCACAGGGCGCCGAGGCGGTGCTCGTCGCTCGAATCGACGGCGATATACGTCTCCGCGTCGGCGGGCGGCTCCTTTACAATCGAGTCCATGCCCTCCAAAAAGCCGAACTTAGCCGGAATATCGCTCTCACAGACGACGCGGCACTTCGCGCCGCCCTGTTCCAGCATCCACGCGAGCCCCATCGCCGCGCCCAAAGCGTCTCCGTCCGGGCGCATGTGGCAGAAAATCGCCGCGCTCTTCACTTTTTTCAACTCTTCCGATATCTCTTTCAGCGTCAAATTGTAACTCTCCGCAGTATTTTACTTTTCTTCGTCCTTATGAATCGACTGAATGAGGCGGTCGATTTTATCGCCGTACTCCATCGTGTTATCCCACAGGAAATGCAATTCCGGCACGGTGCGCATCTGCATCATGTGCGCGAGCTCGTAGCGGATAAATCCCGCGTGCTCTTTGATGGCTTCAAACGTCGCTTCGCTCTCTTCCTTATTTTTGCCCAGCACGCTGACATAAATTTTTGCATTCTTGAGGTCGGGGGAAACGTCTGCCTTCGTGATGCTGACGATTCCCTTGATTTTATCCGTCTTATATTTCAGTTTCTTCGAGATGACCTCGTACACGGCCTTTTGATATTCGGCGGAAAGCCGCTCGCCGCGCAGTGATTTCATAGCGTTCTCCCCTCACCGAAAAGCGATTTATGCGGGAATCTCTTCGGTGATATAACATTCGATGACGTCGCCGACTTTGATGCCGTCGAACCCGTCGATGCTCACGCCGCACTCGAAGCCGCCGGAGACCTCTTTCACGTCGTCTTTAAACCGCTTGAGCTGGCGCACCGCGCCCTCGACAATCATTACGTCGTCGCGGTAGATGCGCAGCTTTCCGCTGCGGACTATCTTGCCCTCGGTGACGTAGCAGCCGGCAACCATGCCGACGCCCGTAATCTTGAACGTCTGCAACACGTCGCACTTGCCGGTCATAATCTCGCGGTATTTCGGTGCGAGCATGCCCTTGAGCGCCGCCTGGATATCGTCCAGCAACTCGTAGATGATGCGGTAAGTGCGCACGTCTACGCCGCTGCGCTCGGCGAGCGCCTTCGCCTTCGTATCCGGCCGCACGTTGAACCCGACGATGATGGCGTTGGAAGAATCGGCGAGCATAACGTCCGATTCGTTGATTGCGCCCGCGCCGCTGTGCAGCACGTTGACGCGCACCTCGTCGTTGGAGAGCTTCAAAAGCGACTGTTTGACCGCCTCGACGGAGCCCTGCACGTCGCCCTTGACGATGATATTCAGCCCCTTAATCTTGCCCTCGGCAATCTTTCCGAAGACGTCGTCGAGCGTCACGCGGCTCTGCGACTTAATCATCGACTCGCTCTCTTTCCGCTTGCGCTCTTCGAGGACTTGCTTCATGAGCTTATCCTGTTCGACGGCAATAATCGAATCGCCCGCGTTCGGCACATCCTCCAAGCCGAGAATGGATACCGCCATCGAGGGGCCTGCCGCTTTGACCGTTCTGCCCTTGTCGTCAATCATCGCGCGGACGCGGCCGGTCGTCGTGCCCGAGATGATGTTGTCGCCCGTGTGCAGCGTGCCGTTCTGAATGAGAACGGAAGCCATCGGGCCCTTGCCCTTATCGAGCTTCGCCTCGATAATCGTGCCGCGCGCCATCTGGTTCGGGTTGGCTTTGAGCTCCTTGACCTCGGCGACGAGGTTGATATTTTCCAAAAGGTTTTCGATGCCCTCGCCCGTCTTTGCCGAAACGGGGCAAACGATGGCGTCGCCGCCCCATTCTTCGGGGACGAGGCCGTTGTTGGTGAGCTCCTGCTTTACGCGGTCGAGGTTTGCCTCGGGTTTATCCATCTTATTGACGGCAACGATGATGGGAACTTCCGCCGCTTTCGCGTGGTTGATTGCTTCGACCGTCTGCGGCATGATGCCGTCGTCCGCCGCCACGACGAGGACGACGATATCCGTGACGGACGCGCCGCGCGCGCGCATCGCCGTGAATGCCTCGTGCCCAGGCGTATCGAGGAAAGTGATGGTTTTCCCCCCCACCGTGACCGAATAGGCGCCGATGTGCTGCGTGATGCCGCCCGCTTCGCCCGCGGTTACGTTTGTACTGCGGATTTTATCGAGGAGCGAAGTTTTTCCGTGGTCGACGTGCCCCATAACGGTGACGACGGGCGGACGGACGATTGCATCCTCGCTGTTGCCGACTTCCGCCTGATAAATTTCGGAGAGAGCTTCCTCCGCCGTCTTTTCGGGCTTATATTCCAGCTCGATGCCCAAATCGTTCGCAATATAGGCGGCGGTATCGTAATCGATGGAATCGTTGATTGTCTTGGCAATGCCTTCTTTGAACAGGCGCTTGGAAATTTCGACCGCCGTGATGCCGAGCTTTTCGCTGAGGACTTTCAAGGGAATATTTTCCGTCGTCACGACAGCGTGCTCGATTTTAATCGTCTGCACAGTCTGCTGTTTCTGTTTTTTGACGCGGAGCTTTCTGTAGCCGCTCTTATCCTCGTCAAAATCGGAAACGGATACCTGCTGCTTGACGAGCGCGCGCTTGTTGACCGTGCGCTTCTGCTCGACATACGGTTTTTCGTAGGTTGCCTTCTTTTTCGCGGGAGACGAATACGTTTTGGGTGCGGGCGTCGGCACGGCGGGGGCAGCCGAGCCGAAACGATTGCCTGCCGCGGGGCGGACGGGGCGCGGCCCCGTCGGGGCGGGACGCGCACCGGGGCGGCTCTGCGCCGCTCCCGTCTGTCCCTGCGGCGCGCGCGCGCCGTAAGGCTGGCGGGGTGCGCTGCGGTCGCCCTGCGCGGGGCGCTCGGAGCGTTCGGGGCGTTCGCTCTTTGCCGGGCGGGAAGGCGTGTTGATAAAGGTGTTGCGGATTGCCGCGCGGGTGCTGCGGTCGGCATACTGCGTGCGGATAATCTTCTCCTCTACGCCGCCGCGGCCGATTTTCGTCTCCTGGACGAAATTCTTTTTCGTCTCCTTTTCGGGAGCGGCGGGCTTTTCCTCCGCCTTCGGCTCGCTCTTTTGCTCGGGTTTCGCCTCGGGCTTGGGTTCGGTTTTCGCCTCAGCCTTTGCCGCAGGCTCCGTTTCCGCTTTCGGAGCGGCTTTTTTCTCGGCGGACTGTTCCGCCTTCGGCTTGGCAGCAGGCTTCGGCTCCTCCTGCTTTATCGGCTTTTCCGCTTCCTTTGCGGGAGCCGGTTCCGCCTCGGCCGCAACCTCTTTCTTCGCGGGTTCGGCCTTCTTAGCCTCTGCAGGCTCTGCCGGGGCAGAAGCAGCGGGCTTGGATTCGGAGATTTCCGCCGCCTTTTCGGCGGCTTCCGCCTTGGCGGCCTCTTCCTGCGCGCGCTGGCGCGCCGCCGCCTCCAGCTCGGAGAGCTTACGCATAATCTCGCCGACCTTTTTCTCCGTGCCCTGCACGCTCTTCATCAGTTTACCGACCCCTTCCGCCCCCAGAAGAGAATTGATATTTTCGATATTCGCGTAATTTTTCTTTGCTTCTGCCATCTTGACTAAATCTTGCCTCCCGAATATTTTCTGAAATTTTCATCCTCAACCGACAAAATCGCTTTTGCCAGATTTATATCTCTCACCGCAGCGAGCTTGCAGCCGGATTTGCCCGTGTACTCTTCCAGCCGCTTGCCGCAGGCCACGAGCATCTCGCAGCCGAACCGCCTGCGCAGTTTGTCGGCGCTCTTTTTTCCGTTCTCCGTAGTCGTGCCGCAAAGGAGAAGGAGATAAACGTCCTTTTTCAGCGTTTCGATTGCGTTGAAACCGCAAGTCAGTCTGCCCGCCTTTCTGCAAAAACCGATGTAACTTTCCGTTTTACTTTTCGGCAAAAAATTCCACCTCGATTTTTTCGTACACTTCCTGCGGAATTTCCGCGGAAAACGTTTTATTCAACAGCCGCGCCTTTTTCAGCTTTTTGACGCAATCCGGATTGTTGCATATATAGGCGCCGCGCCCCGCCGCCTTGCCCGTAAAATCGATGAACGCGTCGCCCTCTTTCGGTTTGACGATGCGGAGCATCTCCTTTTTCGGCTTCATTTCATGGCAGGCTATGCACATGCGCATGGGAATTTTTTTTACTTTCACGGAGCTTGCCTCCTTGCCGGCAACGTTGCGACGAACGCGCCTCTTTATTCTTCCGCTTCCGCGGCGGGAACGGCTTCCTCTTCCGTCTCCGGCTCTTCCTCCGCCGAAGCCTGCAGCTCCTCCATCTTCGCCGCTACGCTCTCGCTCTTGACGTCGATTTTCCAACCGGTGAGCCGAGCGGCAAGGCGGGCGTTCTGCCCGTCGCGGCCGATTGCAAGGGAAAGTTTGTCGTCCGGGACGACCGCGATTGCAGATTTTTCCCCGACCTGCGTGACGGAGATGACCTTTGCGGGAGAGAGCGCCTTCGCAATAAATTCGAGCGGATTCTCGCTCCAGAGAATGATGTCAACCTTTTCGCCGCCCAATTCCGCGACGACGGCGTTCACGCGCGAACCCTTGTTGCCCACGCATGCGCCGACGGCGTCGACCTGCGCGTCCTCGCTGTAAATCGCCATCTTGGTGCGCTGGCCTGCCTCGCGCGAGATTGCCTTGACGACGACCGTGCCCGCCTTGATTTCGGGCACTTCGTTTTCGAACAGGCGCTTGACAAGCCCCGCCGACGCGCGCGAAACGAGGACTTGCGCGCCGCGGCCGCTGCTCTTGATGTTCTTTACGTACACTTTCAGGCGGTCGTTCACTTCATACTTTTCGCCGGGGACTTGGTCTTGCGGGAGCATGATGCCCTCGATTTGACCTTTCCCGAGTTCGACGTAGACGTTCTTCGCGTCGACCTTGCGCACGACGCAGCTCATCAATTCGTCCTTTTTATCGGAAAATTCGCTGAGAGTGTTGTCGCGCTCGATTTCGTGCAGCTTTTGCAGAATAACTTGCTTTGCCGTCTGCGCGGCGATGCGGCCGAAATCCTTCGGCACGAACTCCTCGTAGACCAAATCGCCCGCCTTATAGCTCTTTTTCAACAGCTGCGCTTCCGCAAGCGAAATTTCTTTCTCCTTGTCCGTAACCTCTTCGACCGCGGTGCGCACCGTATAATATTTGATGCTGTTCTTTTCGGGATTGATGCGGATATCCACGTCTCCCGCGCCGCCGTCGTACTGTTTTTTGTAGGCGGAGATGAGCGCGTTGCGCAGCGCATCGATAAAAATTTCGCTTCTAATCCCCTTTTCCGCTTCCAAATCGGCCAAAGCCTCGAAGAATTCCTTGCTAACCATTGTCTTCTCCTCGTTTTTGATGTTTCTGATTATTTGATGGGTTCGCCCAGGTTCAATCGAAATCGATTGCCTGCGACATTTTTACGATTTGCGTCAGGTTCAGCTTAAACGTTTCCCCGCCCTTTTCGAGCGTTACGTTCCCCGCGACGGGGTCGTAGGCGAGCAAAACCGCCTCGAAAAACTTTTCCCCCTTGTACGGCGCGTACAATTTGAGCTCCACCTTTTTGCCGATGTTGCGAAGATAATCTTTCGCCTTTTTGAACGGCCTGTCGAGCCCGGGGCTGCTCACATTGAGCGTGTACGGCTGCCCGAACGTCGGGTCAAGTTCGTCCAGAACGGAATCGGCCGCGTTGTGAAATTTTTCGCAGGTGTCGAGGTCGATGCCGCCCTCCGCATCCGTATCCAAAAATACGGTGAGCGACGGATTTTTCCCCTGTTTAAAGACGATTTCGTAAATTTCGACGCCGACGGACGCCGCGACGGGGCGCAAAGCCTCTTCAATCTCCTGCACGGATTTTACTTTCATACTCGCTCCCGCAGGGCAAAAATACCCCGCATAAAAAGATTTGAGAGCGGTAACCCACTCTCAATTCCAAGCTAACATATTTACTATGTCAATTATAGCACAATCTCATGCCTTTGGCAAGCATTTTTTCGCCTTAATCAGCTCTATAAATATTTTTGCCGTCGTCAGCGCGTCATCCCACGCCCTGTGATGATTGAATACGATTCCGTAATGGTCGGCGAGCGTATTCAGTTTGTAGTTGGGAAGGAAAAGCATGCCCTGCGCTATCGAGAGGGTATCGTACGTCTTTTGCTCGAACATGTATTCTTCCTGCGCGCCGTAATACTGAATAAATTTATAGTCGAATTGGACGTTGTGCCCGACCAGCAGGCAGCCGTCGCAGAATTTATAAAAATCGGGAATTACCTCCGCAATCTTCGGGGCGTCTTTCACCATCTCGTCGGTAATGCCGGTGAGCCGCACGATTTCCTCGTCCAGCTTGCGCTCAGGGTTGACCAGCGTTGTAAACTTTTCGCGGATTTCCCCGCCGATAATCTTCACCGCGCCGATTTCCGTGATTGCGTCCATCTTGCCGCCCGTCGGAACATTGACAAGCCCCGTCGTCTCCAAGTCGAACACGACGAAAGTATTGTTGACTAAATCTTCGGGGAGGATGCTCTGCTCGAACAGATTCATCTGGCTGTAATCGGTCAGTTTTTCGGGCGCGACCTTCGCATAATGCGCGGGCACGGGTTTGCCCGGCCGCTTTTCGGGAACAAAATCCTGCGGCGCCCTGCCTCGGTTGATATAGCGGGCGGTAAAGCTCAGCCGCTCGTTGAACATCTCGTTCGCCCCCGTGCAGACAATCCAATCGCTGACCTGCAGCGCGCGGACTTTTTCCTCCGTCTTTTTCCGAATAAAATAGGAAAACTGCAGGCGGTCGGTCGAATCGCTGATTGTAAAGCGGAGATACGGTTTCCCCTTCTGCGAAACGCGGTCTTGTATGTACAAAATCTCGCCGCAGACGGTGAGCGAATCGCTCGTAAAGGAACAATCGGACAGATACGTCGCAATTTTGGGCACGTTCGCCTCGTCAATCGGCTCGAAATCTTCGATGGGAAAGGTGCGCGCGGGGCGATAGTCGAACACCTCTTCCTCCTCTTCCCCGTCCTCTTCTTCGATGCCGGTCTTTTCTTTATCGACGAGTTCCCCTTTAAAATCGTTGCAAAAATTTTTTTCCAGCATGCGCTCCACGCCGGGCAGAAGCTGCTCGTTTTTTTCAAAAAAACCGCGCTCCGCCGCGTCAACGCCGAAGGTGAAGCAAACCGTTCTCCCCTCCGGATACACGCCGATATCCTCCGCGCGGATGCACGCTGCCGCCGCACGGTGGTTGCGGCCGAGATATTCCAATATCTTATGGCGGACAATCTGCTCGTCGGCGATGAGCTTGACGACCTTGACTTCCGCCTGCATGGAAGCGGGCACGGCGGCGCGCGCCGTCCGTTCCGCCTGCGCGATATCCTCCTCCGAATAGGAAGAATCGGTTACGATTTCGAAACGGCAGCTTCTTGCGCGCATATCCACGCAAATTCTATGCAGCACCGCATTTTTCAGCCCGTCGCTTTCGCGTATCTGCGCCAAAAATTCCGTTTGATTCATTCACTACTCCTTTCGCCGAGCAAATCGGCAACCGCCCGCACAAACACCTCTTCCGCCCTGTCCGCCGCGACCGTTTCCGTCGGCTCGCCGCGGCGGAATATGACGCACTTCTCCTTTCCGCCGGCGATGCCGAGGTCGCACTCCTTTGCCTCTCCCGGGCCGTTTACGACGCACCCCATCACGGCAATTTTACAGCGCTTTTTCGAGCGGAACGCCAATTTTTCCACCTTCTGTGCGAGCGCCATGCTGTCCCACTCGCACCGCCCGCAGGTCGGGCAGGAGATGACGTCAGCGAAATCTTTTTCCAAGCCGCACGCGCGCAGGATGCGCTTCGCGGCATAAATCTCCTCGACGGGATCGTCCGTGAGAGAAACGCGAATCGTGTCTCCGATTCCCTTTAAAAGGAGCGCGCCGATTCCTACGCTGCTCTTTACGACGCCGCTCTCGCGCGTGCCCGCCTCCGTAACGCCCACGTGCAGCGGATATTCCGTCTTTTGCGCGACCAGCGTATATGCGTCGACCGTGAGCGGAACGGAGGATGCCTTGACGGAAATCACGATATCCTCCACGCCGAATTTTTCCAGCAGGCGAACGTTATACAGCGCGCTCTCGACGAGCGACTGCGCCGAAACCCCGTACCGCCGCAAAAATTCCCTTTCGATGCTGCCCGTATTCGCACCGACACGCACGGGGATGCGGTGCGCGCGGATACAGTCCGCAACCGTCTTTATCTGCTCTTCGCCCCCGATATTGCCCGGATTGATGCGCACTTTATCGGCGCCGCTCTCGATGGAGAGCACCGCAAGGCGGGCGGAAAAATGGATATCCGCCACGATAGGCAGAGGCGATTTATCCTTTAGCGCCTTGATTGCACGCGCGTCCTCTTCGTCCCGGACGGAAACGCGCACGATGTCGCACCCCGCTTCCGCAAGGCGGAAAATCTGCCCCAGCGTTTTTTCCGTGTCCGACGTATGCGCCGTGGTCATCGATTGTATGGCGACGGGCGCGCCCCCGCCGACGGGTATCCCGCCGATTGTCAATCGCCGACTCATACCGCACCTCCCCGCGCCGCACCGCAAAAACTCCGGCACAGCGCAAAAGAAGCCCTCTATTCGGGCTTCTCCTCTTTGTTATTTTTTTCCTCGTTCATCATGCGCTCCAATTCGCGCATAAAGGAAGAAATATCCGTAAACTGCCGATACACGGAAGCATACCGGACGTACGCGACTTCGTCAATCTCCTTCAGCCCGTCCATCACCATTTCGCCGATTTGCTTGGAGGTGATTTCCTGCTCCAAAGAATTGTATACCCGCTTTTTGATTTCGTCGACGAGTTTATCAATCTTCGACATGGATACGGGGCGCTTTTCGCACGCCTTGATGATTCCGTTCTTAATCTTATTCGGGTCGAACGCCTGCCGGTTGCCGCCGTTCTTTACGACGAGCACAGGCGTCGTTTCAATCGTTTCGTAGGTAGTGAAGCGCCTGCCGCACTGGATACATTCCCTGCGGCGGCGAATCGTTCTGCCTTCGTCCGTCGAGCGGCTGTCGATTACCTTGCTCTCCGTGCACCCACAATACATACATTTCATCTCTTCAACCGCCTTTCCGAGCCGACAATCGCCGCTCCGAATACTTTTTATGGCAATATTTTACCATAAATTCCCGCAATTGTAAAGCCTTCGCCGCGGCGCAGACGGAATTTTTCGGCAACGCAAAAGCCTTTTAATGTTCCTTTTTCTCTCTTTCCGAAATCGAACGCTGTAAATAGGGAGAAAATTTGAGCTCGAGGTCATAACTCTCAAAAAGTTCCCGCATATCTTTCAGGTGCCGATATACTCTTTCAAATTTAATGAACAAATCGCGATGCGCGGCATATTCCTCTTCGCACAAAGGCACAAGAATTGCTATTTCAAGCATGGACTCCAAAGTATCAAAAAAATTTTGTTCATTTCCGCTGATTTTATTATAAAGACGAACCAACTGCTGCAAATCGCCGCAACAATGCAACTCCCTATCCATCGTCTGCTTCTTCCGCTAATGCGTTTTTGTTCTATTATATCACAATATCCCTCTATTCTTCTTCCAAAATTTGACACGTCCAGTATGAATTTCAACGCTCAAAAGGACGCGCAGTTTTTGCGCGTCCTTTTCGGCATTAGTTATTTAAAATACTTCACGCCGCTCTCGAACAGCTTCATATCAAAGTTGCCCGAGCAATTCTTATACAGATTGTCGCCCGTGCGTTCGGTATGCCCCATCTTGCCGTATACCCTGCCGTCGGGCGAGGTGATGCCCTCGATCGCCCAGGCGGAGCCGTTCGGGTTGAACGGGTATTCCATCGTGGGTTTGCCCGCAAAATCGCAGTACTGCGTGGCAATCTGGCCGTTTGCAGCCATCGATTCCAGCGCTTTATGCGGCGCGACAATTCTGCCCTCGCCGTGCGACACGGGAACGGTGAACACATCGCCCACGTTGCAAGCCGCAAGCCAAGGCGATTTGTTCGACGCGACGCGGATATCGACGAGCGTAGAGACATGGCGGGAAATATTGTTGTAAGTGAGCGTCGGGCTGGACGGCTCGAGCGGACGGATTTCGCCGTACGGCACGAGTCCGAGCTTGATGAGCGCCTGGAAGCCGTTGCAGATACCCAAAATCAGGCCGTCGCGCTCGTTGAGCAGCTTCATGACCTGTTCGGCGATGGTCGGGTTGCGGAAGGTCGTAGCGATGAACTTGCCGCTGCCGTCCGGCTCGTCGCCGCCCGAGAAGCCGCCGGGGAACGCGATGATGTTCGCGCGGGAAATCGCCTTAGCAAACGCCTGCACGCTCTCCTCGATGTCCGCCGCGCTGCGGTTTTTGACGACGATGACGTCGCACTCCGCACCCGCCAGGCGGAACTTGCGCGCGGTATCCAACTCGCAGTTGGTGCCCGGGAACACGGGGATGAACACGCGCGGCTTCGCCGTTTTTATCGCGATATTCTCGTACCGCTTGCCCTTGCAGTCGAAATCGACATCCTTTGCCCTGCCCTGCGCCTCCGCATGGTTCGGGAATACCTTTTCCAGCGTGCCGCAGAACGCCTCGACCGCTTCCTTTTCGGAGACGGATTCTTTGTCGTAAACGAAGCCGCTCTCCGTCGTCTCGCCGAGATAAATCTTCGGCGCGTTCAGCTCGTCGGGATTTTCCAGCGAAACAAGTATCTCGCCGTAGTGCTCGGAGAGCAGGCAGTCGCAGTCGCCCTCGAAGCGGAAGCCGAGCATATTGCCGAAGCAGGATTTTGCGACCGCCGCCGCGATGCCGCCGTTTTCGACGACCGTCGCGAAGCGGATGTTTCCGCTCTCGATATTCCTGTGAATTTCGCGGTACATATCCGCCAACTCTTTGAAGTCGGGAATCTTGCTGAAATCCTTGTGCATCGGAATCCAATACAGCTTGGTGCCCGTCTTTTCCAAAACGTTGGTGATGAGCTTGCTCGCCCTGGCGGGCGCGAGCGCGAAAGAGATGAGCGTGGGCGGAACGTCGATGTGTTCAAAGGTGCCGCTCATGCTGTCCTTGCCGCCGATGGCGCCGAGCCCCAGCCCAATCTGCGCATACAGCGCGCCGAGGAGCGCGGACAGAGGAACGCCCCAGCGCTTCGCATCGCGGTTCAGGCGCATGAAAAATTCCTGGAAGGTGAGGCGAATTTCATCGTAATCGCAGCCGCTCGCAATCAGCTTCGCGACCGACGCAACGATGCTGTAAATCGCGCCCGTGAACGGGCTGCTGCTCATGAGCTCGCTGCAATAGCCGTAGGCGGATACGGTGGCGGCGTCCGTTTCGCCCCCGCAGATCTTCGCCGCCATGGAGATGGCGGGCGTGAGCTGCGTTTTGCCGCCGAAAGGCATATATACGCTACGCGCGCCGATGGTCGAGTCGAACATCTCCGAAAGCCCCTTCTTGGAGCAGACGTTGAGGTCGGAAAGCGAAGCGAGGAAATCGTCGCGGAAGTTCTTTCTCTCGATATCGAAATAATGCGTCGCATTGTCCGCTATTTCGGCGGAGATGATTTGCTTGACGCCGTTCGTATCGAGGAAGTCGCGCGAGATATCCACGATGGCGCGCCCCTTGAAGAGCATCTTCATGCGCCGGTCGTCCGTCACGATTGCGACGGGAGTCGCCGCGAGGTTTTCTTCGGCGGCGAGGCGGATGAATTCGTCCTTGTCTTTTTCCGCGACGACGACCGCCATGCGCTCCTGCGATTCGGAAATGGCAAGCTCGGTGCCCGAAAGCCCCTCGTATTTGAGCGGCACTTTGTCGAGGTCGATGATAAGCCCGTCGGCAAGTTCGCCGATGGCGACGGAAACGCCGCCCGCACCGAAGTCGTTGCACTTCTTGATTTTGCGGGTGACTTCCTTATTCAGGAACAGGCGCTGCAATTTGCGCTCGGTGAGCGGGTTGCCCTTCTGCACTTCCGCGCCGCACGTTTCGACGGAATGGGAATCGTGCGCCTTGGAGGAGCCTGTGGCGCCGCCGCAGCCGTCGCGCCCCGTTTCCCCGCCGAGCAGGATGATGACGTCGCCCTTTTTCGGCTTTTCGCGGTAGACCATGTCGCGCTTGGCGCCGCCGACGACGAAGCCCGTTTCCAGCCTTTTAGCCTTGTAGCCGGGGTGGTACACTTCGTCGACCATGCCCGTCGCCAGACCGATTTGGTTGCCGTAGGAGGAGAAGCCCGCCGCTGCCGTCTTGGTGATAACGCGCTGGGGAAGTTTGCCGGGAAGCGTATCCGCGAGTTTTTCGCGCGGGTCTGCACTGCCCGTCACGCGCATCGCCTGGTAGACGTAGGTACGCCCCGATAGCGGATCGCGGATGGCGCCGCCCAGGCAGGTCGCCGCGCCGCCGAACGGCTCGATTTCCGTCGGGTGGTTGTGCGTCTCGTTCTTGAACATGACGAGGTATTTTTCCGTCTTGCCGTCGATTTCCGCGTCGATGCAGATGGAGCAGGCGTTGATTTCGTCGGAAACGTCGAGGTTGTCCAGCCGCCCCTCCTTTTTCAGCTTTTTGACGGCGATGGTCGCGATGTCCATGAGGCACGGGTACTTATCCTCGCGCTTCGCGTTGAACTCCGCGAACAGGTCTTTATAGAGGTCGTACGCCTTTTGGATGTGCGGGTTGTCCGAATCGATGTCCACCTTTTGAATTTCGGTGGAAAAAGTCGTATGGCGGCAGTGATCCGACCAATAGGTGTCGATGACCTTAACCTCCGTTTCGGTCGGGTTCCTGCCCTCTTTTTTGAAATAATCGCGCACGAAAACGAGGTCTTCGACGCTCATCGCGAAGCCGTTCTTCTTATGATAATCGGCAATCTCGCTCACGCTCATGTCGATGAAGCCCGCCACTTCCTGCACGTCGTGCGTCTCCATTTTTGCGCGGGCGAGCGTCTTCGGCTTTTCGAGGGAAACCTCCGCACTTTCGACGGGGTTGATGAGGTGCTTTTTGATGCGTTCCAATTCCGCGTCCGTCACGCCCTTGACGGCGATGACGCGCGCGCACTTGATGAGCGGGCGGTTCTTCTGCGTGAGAAGCTGCACGCACTGCGCCGCGCTGTCCGCGCGCTGGTCATACTGCCCGTCCAAAAAGGCGATGGCGAAAACCTTATAATCCTCGTCGACGGGAAGCGTTTCGCGGTAGACGGTATCAACGGGCGGCTCGGAGAACACGTTGACGATGGCGCCCTCCAATTCCTCTCCGGTGATGCCCTCCACGTCGTAACGGATGACCTCGCGCAAATCTTCGACGGCGATGCCGAGCTGCGCATCCAAATCCTCGCGAATCTTCTTCGCCTGCAAATTTTCCTTTTTCTCTACGAATACTCTGTAAATCATATCTTAACCCTTTGCGTTGTACTTGATGCCGATATCCTTGCGGTACTGCATCCCGTCAAAGTGAATTTTTTCCACGTTTTTGTATGCCTTTTCGCGCGCTTCGGCGATGGTCTTGCCCTTGGCGCACACGTTCAGCACGCGCCCTCCGTTCGTCTTTAAGACGCCGCCTTCGCGCTTGGTGCCCGCATGGTAGACGAACACGTCCTTATCCAAATCGCCGATGATGATTTCCTTGCCCTTCGCATAGCTCTGCGGATAGCCGCCGCTCGCGAGCACGACGCACACGCACGCGCCGCTCTCCCATTCGATATCGATATCGGCGAGCCGCTCGTCGGTGACCGCCTGGAAAATTTCCATCAAGTCGGTTTTGAGCATGGGCAGAACGACCTGCGTTTCGGGGTCGCCGAAGCGGGAATTGTACTCGACGACCTTCATACCATCGGGCGTGCGCATGAGCCCGAAGTACAGCACCCCTTTGAACGGGCGCCCCTCCGCGTTCATCGCCCTGACGGTGGGCAGGAGAATCTTATTCATCACCTCGTCGGAGATTTCATCATCATAGAACGGGCAGGGCGTGAACGTGCCCATGCCGCCCGTATTCAGCCCCTTGTCGCCGTCGAGCGCGCGCTTGTGGTCGCAGCTGGCGAGCATGGGGACGATGGTCTTGCCGTCGGTGAAGGTCAGAACGGACACCTCCTCGCCGGGCGTGAACTCCTTGCCCGTGAGGAACTCCTCCACGACCACCGTATTGCCCGCGGCACCGAACGCCTTGTCGAGCATGATTTGTTTGAGCCCCGCCTTCGCCTGCTCGAGATTTTCGCAGATGAGCACGCCCTTGCCGAGCGCCAGCCCGTCCGCTTTCAGTACGACGGGGAATTTGCCCTTTTCGACATAGGCGAGCGCCTTTTCGTAATCGTCGAACGTTTCGTAGGCGGCGGTCGGAATGCCGTACTTTTTCATGAGGTTTTTGGCAAAGCTCTTGCTCGCCTCGATTTCGGCGGCCTTTTTGTTCGGCCCGAACACGCGGTGACCGCGGCTCTCCAACTCGTCCGCAAGCCCCAGGGCGAGCGGGTCGTCGGGCGCGATGACGGTGTATTCCACGTCTTTATGCGCGTCCACCCAGTCGCCGACGGCCTTTAAGTCGAGATAGTCGACGTCGACGCACTCCGCAAGCTCGGCGATGCCCGCGTTGCCCTTCATGCAATAGATTTTATCCACGGTCGGGCTCTTTGCGAGCGCCGCGATGATGGCGTGCTCCCTGCCGCCGTTTCCGATAACCAAAACGTTCATTCGATTTTCCTTTTTGTGTAACAAATTTTATAACCGCGGTTTTATATTTTTGATAATTACTCGAATAAAATAATCATTCGAAAAAGGCAAAACCACGCTTTTGCCTTTTTCCCTCAATTTGCCGAAAGGCTTACGGAAGGGGTGAAATCGATGCGCATATTTGTGGTGTGCCCTCAAAATGCGCATCGATGAGGGGAAAGCCGCTCGGGTTTCCCCTAAATCTCACGGAAAAAAGTTTTATCAGCTTAAAACTTTTTTCGTGAATACCTTAGTGGTGGAACAGCCGCATCCCCGTGAACGCCATCACCATGCCGTACTTGTCGCACGCGTCGATGACGAGGTCGTCGCGCACCGAACCGCCCGGCTGCGCGATATAGGATACGCCGCTCTTTTTCGCGCGCTCGATGTTGTCCGAGAACGGGAAAAACGCGTCGCTGCCCAGGGATACGCCCGTGATTTTGGAGAGATATTCTTTCTTCTCCTCCTTCGTGAACGGTTCGGGGCGCACGGCAAAATACTGCTTCCACACATCGTCGCCGAGCACGTCCTCGTATTCGTCGGAGAGATAGATGTCGATGATGTTGTTCTTATCCGGCCTGCCGATGCCCTCGGCAAACTGAAGCCCGAGCACCTTGTCGCTCTGGCGCAGGTGCCACAAATCCGCCTTTGTACCCGCGAGCCGCGTGCAATGGATGCGCGACTGCTGCCCCGCGCCCACGCCGATTGCCTGCCCGTCCGCCGCGAAGCACACGGAGTTGGACTGCGTGTATTTGAGGGTGATGAGGGAGATGATGAGGTCGGTAATTGCCTCGGGCGGGAGTTCCTTCTTCTTCGTGACGATATTTTTGAGAAGGTCGGCGTCGATTTTAAACTCGTTCCTGCCCTGCTCGAAAGTCACGCCGAACACCTGCTTGTGCTCGACGGGGTCGGGCCTATAATCCTTGTCGATTTTGACGATGTTGTAGCCGCCCTTGCGCTTGGCCTTGAGAATCTCCAGCGCCTTGGGGGAATAGGCGGGCGCGATGATGCCGTCGGACACCTCGCGGGAGATAATCTTCGCCGTCACCTCGTCGCACTCGTCGGAGAGGGCTATCCAATCGCCGAAGGAGGACATCCTGTCCGTTCCGCGGGCGCGCGCATAGGCGCAGGCGAGGGGCGAATCGTCCAGCCCCTCGATGTCGTCGACGAAGCAGGATTTTTTCAGCCTGTCGGACAGCTTTTTGCCGACCGCCGCGCTCGTCGGGCTGACGTGTTTGAAGGAGGTGGCGGCGACCATGCCCGTATTTTCCTTGATTTCCTTGACGAGCTGCCAGCTGTTGAACGCATCAAGAAAATTGATGTAGCCCGGCCTGCCGTTCAGAATTTCGATGGGGAGGTCGGAGCCGTCCGCCATGAAAATTTTTGCGGGCTTTTGGTTGGGGTTGCAGCCGTATTTGAGTTCGAATTCTTTCATCGCCAAATCTCCTTATTTATTTTTGTTGAACAAAACTTTTTCGTACTTGCCCGTTGTAAGATCGGTATAGCGGACATACAGCGAAATTTTGTTGTTTTCGTTGAGGTTGTTCCACAGCGCATCCGCAAAGGCTTGGATGTCGTTCGGAATCTTTACCCGCTCGGGCTCGCCCGTGAACGTCGGGATGGGGCTGCCGTCGCAGTTGTAGGTGTGGATAAAGTGCCCCAAGCCGTTCAGCGGCTGGTAGGAGAATGTGTAGCGGTTGCAGGCGGTGCCGTCTTCGTCGGCACTTTTCAGGATACTCAATTTATAGGTGAAATCTTTGTCCGCAAAATTCAGAATACCGCTGATGCGCGGGGTAAAATTGGGCGCGTCCGGCTCGAAACAGCGCGTTTCCAGCGCTTCCTCAAAGCTCTTGCCCGCTTTGAGATAGTCGTACACCGTGTCCGTCTGGTCGCCGTTGGTGACGATGACGGAGCTGCCCGCCTTGCGCACGGGCGAATAGATAATGAGCGACGGGTCTTCGACCTTGCTCGCGTCGAAGGGATAGATGGTCAAATCGTCCCCTTCCTCCTTAAAAACGCGGTTGCGGCTGTTTTCGCTCCGCCCCATGATAAAATAGGCGAACACTGCCTTTTTGCCGTCTTCGCTCTTGCCGACGACGATACCGCGGCCGACGTAACTGTTATCCTTGATAAGTTCTCCGATGTCCGAAACGGAATAGATATTCATTGGTTTAACCCCGCTTTCTGTGATTTTTATACGCGCCGCAGGCGCGGCGCGTTTTCAGCCCCTTGCATGCCATGCAAGAGGTATTTACTCGGCTATAGTAACTTTTCTGCCTTCCTTGACGATTTTGCCCGTCGTCAAAAGCCGCACCGCCTCGGGGAGCGCCCTGTGCTCCTCCTCTAAAATGCGCGCCTGCAAACTTTCGGGCGTGTCATCCTCTTTCACCTCGACGGCGCGCTGCAGGATAATGGCGCCGCTGTCGTAATGCTCGTCCACGAAGTGCACCGTCAGCCCCGAAATTTTTACGCCGTATTCGATTGCCGCGCGGTGAACGTTCAGCCCGTAAAATCCCTTGCCGCAGAAGCTGGGAATGAGGGACGGGTGAATGTTGATGATGCGGTCGGGAAAGGCGCGCACGAAATTTTCGCCGAGCATGGAAAGATAACCCGCCAAAACAACGTAATCGACGCCGCGGCGGTTCAGCTCCGCGATGATGTCCTCATACATCTCCTCGACGGAAGCAAAATCTTTTTTATTGCGCACGATAGAATCGATACCGTGTTTTTTGGCGCGCTCGATGGCGTAAATGCCCTCTTTGGACGCGACGAGCAGGGATATTTCGCAGAACTGTTCCCGCTCGTTCGCGTCGATGACGGACTGAAAATCGCTGCCCGAGCCGCTGGCAAAGACCGCTATTTTTTTCACTTGAGAGTAACCCCTTTGCCGCTGACCGTTTCGCCGATGAGCCACGCGCGCTCGCCCGCCGCTTCCAGCGCGGAAATCGTATTTTGTGCGTCCGCTTTATCTACGCAGACGACCATGCCGATACCCATATTGAAAGTGTTGTAAATCTGCTCGTCCGACATCTCCGACTTCTCGTGCATAATTTTGAAAATTTCAGGGAGCGGATAGGAATCCTTTTTAATTTCGCAGCCGATGCCCTCGGGGAAGATGCGCGGAATATTTTCGATGAAGCCGCCGCCCGTAATGTGCGCAATGCCTTTCACCTTGACTTTGGTGATGAGCCCGAGGATGCTCTTGACGTAAATTTTCGTCGGCGTCAAAAGCACGTTGAGCACTTTGTCTTTCAAGCGGTCGTCGTAGCGGTCGAGGTCGTGCGAGTGGGCATTGTCGCCGAACAACTTGCGCACGAGCGAATAGCCGTTGGAATGAATTCCGCTGGACGCAATGCCGACGAGCGCGTCGCCCGCCTTGATTTCCTTGCCGTTGATAATCTTCTTTTTATCGACGATGCCGACCGCAAACCCGGCGATATCGTACTCGCCGTCGGGGTAAAAGCCGGGCATTTCCGCCGTTTCCCCGCCGATGAGCGCGCAGCCCGCCTGCCGGCAGCCTTCCGCCACGCCCGATACGACGGTGGCGACGACCTCGGGCGAAAGTTTGCCCGTGGCGAAATAGTCGAGGAAAAAGAGGGGCTTGGCACCCTGGCATACGATGTCGTTCACGCACATGGCAACCGCGTCGATGCCGACGGTGTCGTGCCTGTTCGCGAGAAAGGCGTATTTGAGTTTGGTGCCCACGCCGTCCGTGCCCGCAACGAGCACGGGCTCCTCCATCTTTTCGCCCGCAATGGAATAGAAGCCGCCGAACGAGCCGATGTCTCCGAGCACATTGTCGTTGAACGTCGTCTTGACGTGCTTTTTCATCAATTCGACTGCTTTATATCCCCTTTCGACGTCTACGCCGCTGTCCTTATAGGATATGGCCATTTTTTATCTCTCCTTTTGTCTCTATTCAAATTTATATTTGTCCGCCCTGTAATCGTCCATCGGGTACGGATAATTCCCGTCAAAGCAACCCGTGCAAAAGTCGAGATTCGCCGCTTTGCACGTCTCTTTGAGCTGCTCTACCGTGAGGTAATGCAGCGAATCGGCGCCGATATACCGGCAGATGTCCTCCACCGAGCGCGCCGCCCCCGCGAGCTGGGAATGCGTCTGCATGTCGATGCCCAGATGGCAGGGATTCTTGACCACGGGCGAGCACACCATCATGTGAACCTCCCTGGCTCCGGCGTCGCGCAACATCTTCACTATCTTGCGGCTGGTCGTGCCGCGGACGATGGAATCGTCGACGATGATGAGCCGCTTGCCGCGGATATTCGCGCGGAGGGCGTTCATTTTCACGCTAACCGAATTTTCGCGCATGCTTTGGTCGGGCTGAATGAACGTTCTGCCGACATAGCGGTTCTTGGCGAGCGCCTCCGCATAGGGAATGCCCGATACCTCCGAATAGCCGCGCGCCGCAACGACCGCCGAATCGGGCACGCCGCTGACGATATCCGCGTCGACGGGATAATTTTGCGCGAGAATCCTGCCCGCCTCTTTCCGCGCCTGGTACACGCTGCAGCCGTCGATAATGCTGTCCGGCCGCGCGAAATAGACGTACTCGAAGATGCAGGAAGCCGTCCTCTTTTCCTTCGGCAGGAAATAGGAATGTTCGCCGTCCGCGTCGATGACGACGACTTCGCCCGGCTTCACGTCCCGGACGACGGTGCCGCCGACGGCGTCGATGGCGCACGTTTCGCTCGCGATCAGCGTATCGTCGAGGCTCTTGCCCAACACGAGCGGGCGGATGCCGAACGAATCGCGCACGGCGATGAGTTTATCCGCGGCCATCACGACGAGCGCATAAGAGCCCCGGAAGCGCTCGCACGCCTTGATAACGCCCTGCACAATGTCGCCGTCGCTGTATTTGTTGATGAGCAGAGCCATCACTTCCGAATCGATGCTCGTCTGGAAGACGGCATTGTCCCGAATGAGCTCCTCGCGCAGCTGCCTGGTATTCGTCAGGTTTCCGTTGTGCGCGAGTGCCATCTTGCCGCACTTGCCCGTAAAGACGATGGGCTGCGCATTCACGGGCAGGCTCGCGCCCGTCGTCGAATAGCGCACGTGCCCGACGGCGATGTCCCCTTCGGGGAGGGTTTCGAGGCGCCCGTTCGCGAACACCTCGGGCACCAGCCCCATGCCCTTATAGTATTGGATTTTATCCGCGTACGCCACGGCAATGCCCGCGCTCTCCTGCCCTCTGTGCTGAAGAGCGTACAGGCCGTAATAGGCGGTATGCGCGACGTCGCGCGTTTCGGTGCTGTACACGCCGAAAACGCCGCATTCCTCGTGCATGCCGTCAAACGGAAGTTTTCCGTCTCGCAGGTACATACGCGCGCCTCTCACTTATTGTGCGTAAGGCGGGCGAATACTTCTTTGTATGCGTCCTCGACGCCGCCCATGTCGCGGCGGAAACGGTCTTTATCCAGTTTTTCGCCCGTGGTCATATCCCAGAAGCGGCAGGTGTCGGGCGAAATTTCGTCCGCGAGGATGATTTGCCCCTTGAAGCGGCCGAACTCGAGCTTGAAATCGATGAGGTCGATATTGAGGGACTTGAAGAATTCCTTCATCACCTCGTTGACCTTGAACGCCATCTTTTTGATGGTGTCGATTTCCTCGGGGGTGGCAAGCTCCATCGCGAGCGCGTGGTAATCGTTGATGAGCGGGTCGCCCAAATCGTCGTTCTTATAGCTGAACTCCAGCACGGTCACGGGGAGTTTTTTGCCCTCGGGCACGCCGTAGCGCTTGGAGAAGCTGCCCGCCGCCGTATTGCGAATGATGACCTCGAGGGGCACGATTTGCACCTTTTTGACCGCCGTTTCGCGGTCGGAAAGCTCCTCGACGAGGTGCGTCGGAATGCCGTGCTGCTCCATGAGCTTGAACATCATGTTGCTCATGCGGTTGTTGATGACGCCCTTGCCGGCAATCGTGCCCTTTTTCAGGCCGTTGAACGCCGTGGCGTCGTCCTTATAGTCGACGATTACGACATCGGGATCGTCCGTCGCAAATACCTTTTTCGCCTTGCCTTCGTACAGCTGACCGAGTTTTTTCATGATATATTTCCTCCGAAAATTTTTACGAAATTGTTTGCCGCGCGGCGCGGAAATTTACAGGTTCTTCAGTTCTTCCTGCAGCGCCGCGTCGTCCGCGTTGATTTTCTGCGCCATCTGCTTTTTGAATTCCTTGAGCTTGTGCGCAATATCGGGATAGCGGATACCGAGAATCTGCAGCGCGAGAAGCCCCGCGTTTTCGCCGCCGTTTACGCCGACCGTCGCCACGGGAATGCCCGAGGGCATCTGCACGATGGAGAGGAGGCTGTCCAACCCGCCCATCATATCCGTTTTGACGGGAAGCCCGATGACGGGGAGGGTGGTATATGCGGCGATAACGCCGCCCAGATGCGCCGCCTTGCCGGCCGCGCAGATAATCACTTCTACGCCGTTTTTCTCCGCGTCCTTTGCGAACGCATGCGCCTCGTCGGGCGTGCGGTGCGCGGAAATGACGCGAACCTGCGTTTCAACGCCGAATTTTTTCAGGGCTTCGAGGGCGGGTTTCACCACGGGGAAATCCGACTTACTGCCCATCAAAATTGCTACTTTTGCCATAAAAACAGACCTCCTTGACGGAAATTTTCTTACAAACGGTTAAAACGCCCCGCACATACGCATACTATCACATGAGGGGAGGAGCGCAATGGTTCTGCTGCATATCTTGCTCGCCGTCTATCTGGCGGCAATCAACGTATACTCGTTCATGCTCGTGCGTACTCTCAAAAAGCGGGAGGAAACGCGCGAAGCGGATAAAAAATCGGGCAACGCAAAGCTGTTCATCGCCGGCTTTTTGGGCGGCGCGCTCGCGGGATACGTGGCGCTGTTCGCACTGAAATACCGCACGGACAATCTGCTGCTCATGATTGTTCTGCCCGTTCTGGCGGCGCTGAACGTCTATCTCCTCGTCGCCCTGTTCCGCAGCGGCGTGCTCGTAATCGGATAAAAAACAAAAACAGGCCGGCTGCGGATTATACTTCCGCCGCGAACCTGTCTACGAATGGCAATGGATAGGATACTCCCGTCTGCGGGAAAAAGGGTGCAATACGCCGTTCGAATTTCCGCCGAGCGGAAAAAGGTTCGTACAACATATAAATTGCGGCCTTTCTACCATACATGTTTTCCTCTTTCGCCGAAAAGACCGCTGTATCGCTTTCTTTCCGATAGGACAGCCCGCGCAGATTGCCCCGCGCAGAGGATGTCCTTATTCAGTATATCACAAAAGCGATTTTTGCAAAACTGTTTGAACGCACTTTTATAAAATTTTTCGCGCCGAAATTTTTTTCCGGGCAAGGCAAAACGCTTGACAGTTGCGTCAAGCGTTTTCACTATGATTTTTATTCGTCCTTTTTATCCTGCAACTGCGCGGCCTCCCCTTTCTGCTCCTTTAAAAGGTCGCGTATCTCCGCGAGGAGCGCTTCCACGGAAGGCGCGGGAGCGGCCTGCGGCTCGGGTGCGGGAGCAGCTTCCGCCGCTGCGACGGCCGCAGTTTCCGCCTCGGCAGTCTCCTCCGCTTCCTCTTTTTTCTCCTCTGCCTTGGCAAATTTTCCCTTGAGCTTGGCGCTCTCCTCCTGCAAACGGTTCTTCGCCTTGGTCACGATGCGGAGCACGGTGAAGATTACGAACGCGTCGATGAGGAAAGTCAGAATCGCCATAATCAAATTGCCGTAATTAAGGGTAATCGCCTCCTGCAGTACGGTTACGCCGTCCGTATCGTAAACGGCCTCGCGCAGGACGACGACGAGTTCGCTGAAATCGCCGTCGACGAGCAGTGCGATGAGCGGCTTGATGATGTCGTTGACCAGGCTGTTGACGATTGCCGTGAACGCCGCGCCGACGACGAGGCCGACAGCCAAATCGACGATGTTGCCGCGCGAAATAAACGCCTTGAAATCCTGCCAAAAGGTGCTCTTCTTTCTCTCTTTTTTGCTCATGGTTGTATCTCTCCTATAAATATTTATCCAAATTGCCGCAAATGAATTTCGACACGGCGTCCTCTTCGCTGTAGCCGATGACCGCCGTGGCGATGCCCTTGAGCGATTCGTCCGCATTTTTGACGGCGTACGCTTCGTCCGCCGCGCGGAACAGCTCGCAATCGTTGAGCGCGTCGCCGAAGGCGACAAGCCTTTCCGCGCCGAGATATTCCTTTAAGGCGGAAGCCGCCGCCCCCTTCGACGTGCCGGCGGGCATAATCTCCAGCCAATAGTCCGTTTGATATGTTTCTTGCTGGTAGATGCAGCGGAAGCGCGAATCCCCTGCAAAGACGGAATGCACAGCGTCCGTATTCTCTTTGGCGTCGATGTATGTATAGTAAAAAATTTCGTCGTCTTTGAGTTCGTCGGGGCTGTCGACGGGATTGAGCCGCGAGTCGCCCGCCCGGCGGGAAAGATACCGCTTCATCCCCTCCGTCTCTTTGCCCCGAATCCAGGACACGCGCTCCTTGTTCCCTAAGAAGGAATAGACGAGCGGCCAGACGTCGTGTTCGGCCAAAACGCGGCGGATATATTCGCGCGATTCGCCCGCAAAATGGCTGTTGTACAGTTTTTTGCCGCTCCACGGCTCCATCACGATGGCGCCGTTATACAGAATTACGGGCAGATTCTGCCGCAGCCCCCACACCGCTTTCGCCGCGGAATTGAGGGATCGCGCCGTCGCATATGTAAACAGCATGCCGCGCTCGTCGATGAGTTTGTTCAACAGCCGCATGCTGTATTCGGATACCGTTTCCTTTGCCGTAAGTAAAGTGCCGTCCAGGTCGGAAACAAACAGAGTTTTCATAAAGCACCCCGCATCTGTTTCGTACAGTATACCATATTAAACAGAATTTGGCAAGGCTATCGCCGTCCGCTTTCAAAAAAACGAAAAGCCGCCCTGCGCGGGGGCGGCTTGCCTCTTTGTCAGCGCATGAGCGCGTCCAAAATTTTCTGCCGGAACAAAGACGTTTTTCCGTACGGACGGGGGAGTTCCCCTTCCTCCTTGAAATCGGCCGTTATCGCCCCGTTTTTCAGGATAAGGGCGCGGTGCGCGAGCATATACGCTTCCTCCGCGTCGTGTGTGACAAATACGGCGGTACGTTTCTCCTCCCGCCATAAACGGATAAATTCATCGATAAGTCGTATTTTCAGCGCCGTGTCGAGAGAGGAAAAAGGTTCGTCCATGAGGATAAGTTCGGAGGGATACAGAAAGGCGCGGGCTATGGATACGCGCTGCGCCTGCCCGCCCGAGAGTTCTGCGGGATACGCATCCGCCTTGTCAAGGAGTTCCACGGCCGAAAGCATGTTCCGAACCGCATTCCCGTCTTTGCATACCAGCCGCAGGTTGCCCGAAACCGTGAGCGACGGTACCAACCGCGGTTCCTGAAATATATATGAACAGCGGAGCCGTGGCGATATTTGTCCCCGATAATCGGTGAGTCCCGCGAGAATATTCAACAGCGTCGTCTTTCCGCAGCCGCTTTCCCCCAACAGACAGGTGATCCTGCCCTCTTCGAGCGTCAGGCCGAAATCGCGGTAAACGGCGACGTCGCCATATGCTTTTGTGATGCCTTTCAGTTCGATCATGCGCTCTTCCCTCCCGCACGCCCGTTTTTCCGCCCCTTAATCCAGCGGTCGGTGACAAGCGTAAGTTTCCCCAGCGCAAATTCCAGAATGCCGGCCGTTATCAGCACCAATATGACGACGGCGAACATACGCGCCATTTGCGAATAGTACGCGGCGTCGTGAATCAACCCGCCCAGCGAACGGAAGGTACCCGACAGCACCTCCGCCGAAATCATCACCTTCAGCGTCAGCGACAGATTCGCCCCCGCCTGCGCAAATACATCGGGCAGCATGAGCGGCAGATAGATGCGGAAAACCTTTTCCCGCCTTCCGATCCGATACACCTCCGCCATTTCGGTAAGCCTCGGATCGATGCCCTTATACGCCGCACCGAGCTGCGCATACGTCAAAGGGAAAAGCATGAGCAGAGACACGATAACGGGAGCGACGCGCGGCGTCGTCCACACGAGCAGCACCAGCGTAATCGCCATCGTGGGAACGGTGCGCATGACTCCGGCGATCGGCGCAAAAAAGCGCGCAAAGCCGTCGCTGAGCGCGCTCAGCGATGCAAATGCCGCCGCAAGGACAAAGGCGAGAAGCCATGCGCACAGCGAGCGGCCGAACGTATGGCCGAAAGCCACCCAAAATTCCGCCGACGCGAGCTGTTTCCCCGCCTCCGCCAATGTTTCCGCGAAAGAGGGAACAAGATACTCGTTCCCCACCGCATAATAGGCGATCACCCAGGCGGCGCAGAGCGCGGCAACAGCCAGAACCGAAAACAGGATATTCAGTTTTTTGACGCCGAGCCGCCCTTTCATTCCTTAACCCGCGTAAAAGAAATTGTCGTTGACGCTGAAATCTTTGCCGCTGACGTCGGACAGGCACGCAAGGAATTGATTGACTTCCTCCTTGCAGCTCTGCGCCCCTTCAAAGCGGATTGCACAGCGTGCAATGACTTCCTTCGTCAGATTGGCCGCGGTAAGCGTGGGCGAAGTTCCCTCGGGCAGATGCGCGGCAATCGCATCCACGACCGTCTGCGCGGAGGTGCCTTCCTCGGCGAGCCACTGCACATTCGCCTCCATGGCCGCAGTAAACGAATCGATGAATGCCGCATTCTCTTCGATAAAAGAGGTCTTGGCCACCAGCACCGCCTGCGGCCATCCGCTTTCGCCGCCGTACAGTTCCTGCAGATCGCCGACAACCTCGAGCGCACCGTTCGTGCCCTTGACCTTCGCCGAAACGACGGGCTCCGCCGCGACCATATAATCGTATTCCGCAGTCGGATTGATCATTGTAGCAGGATCGGAAATATTGAGAAGATAAACCGTATCGTCCTCTGTCGCCTCCGATACATCCTCGATGATCTGCGTTTTCAGCCCCGCCTCCTGCAAAACAATGCGGAGCGTCAGTCCGACGACCTGCTGCAACTGGATGCAGCCGATCGTTTTGCCGGGGAGCTGCGTCTCCAAATTGGCAGCCGAAAGTTCCTCATAATTGTTCGAAGCCGCCGAAAGCACATAAATGTTGCCGTGCGTCACGGTGCCGAGCATCTGATATCCGCCCCCCTTGCCGAGAGCCTGCGCCGCCGCGTTGAGGGGCATTACGCAGAGCTCCGCCTGCCCGTCCCCCTGAACGTACGTCTGAATCGTTGACGCGGCGACCACGTTGTACTCCACGCGCCTTTCGCTGCCGAACTGCATTTCCTCGTTCATCAGCTGCGCCAGAGCGAGCGCGGGTGCGCCGTCCGGAGCGTAGACGTCAATCGTCTCTCCCTGCGAGCACGCCGCAAACGCGGCCGCGCCGAACGCCAGCATACATACGGATAAAAATACCGTCAATGCCTTTTTCATGTTCCTATACTCTCCTTTGAAAAAATTTTTCAAACCTGCCGCGGCAAAAAGAGGCTCAATATTTGGAAAACAAGGTCTTTGCGCTGACGCCCTCAATCATCCCCAGCTTGCCCGTGAGAGCGTTGATGACCTCCTGCGGGGCGTCGATGACGATGACGTGCACGAACACCTTTTTCTGCTTGTACGGTATTCCCATTCTGCCGACGATGTATTCCCCGAACTCGCGCAGGAGCGCGTTCATCTTTTCGGAGCTGTCCATCGATTCGTTGAGAATGCTGATGACCGCCAACCTCGTTTCCGACATAAAAAACCTCCTCTCTGCCGGCGGACAAAAAGGAGGCGGGGCCTTTGTTCGCAAAGGCCCGAAGTATCTCCCTTTTGCCGTCGGGCGAACCCTTCGGCTCAAGTTGAATTTTCGATTTGGAATTATACACCCGCCGCGCGCAAAAAGCAAGCAATCAAACCGCTCCGTTTTCGGCGCCGCACGCGCCTCCGCATAAAAACGGCGGCTTGACGCATACTTGCGGTATGTTCAAAAAAATTTTTATCATCGCGGCGGCCGCCGTTTGCCTCGCTGCTGCCGCATGGCTCATCTTCGGTTTTACGAAAGAGCAGAGCGCGCCGCGCGTCGGGAATTTTCTGTACGCCGAGGCGAGCGTGCCCGCCATGAAAATTGCCCCGCCGAAGCTCTCCTTTCCGCCCTATCCGCACGGCAAACCGCTGCACCGAATTTGACGGCCAAACTGAAAGCGGACTACCTGGTATTTTTCAGCACGTCCTCGTAGATTTCCCTGTCTTTGTCCAAAAACACGTCGAATATGACGCGGAGCTCGTAATCCGTCTCCAACAGCCAATTTTTGACGGCGCCGACGGCAATCGCCGCGGCCTCGTCGTTCGGGAACCCGAAGATGCCCGTCGAAATGCAGCAGAACGCAATCGACTGCAGCTTCATCTGCTTCGCCAAATTCAGGCTGGAAATATAGCAGTTGCGCAAGACGCGCCTGTCCTCGTCGGTCACGCGCACGCCGACCATCGGCCCTACCGTATGAATAATGTACTTGGACGGAAGGTTGTAGGCGCGGGTGATTTTCGCGCACCCCGCAGGCTCCGGCTCCCCCTGCGCGCCCATGATTTTGGAGCAGTCCAGCCGCACCTGCACGCCCGCGCGGGAATGAATGACGTTGTCGATACACTTATGGTGCGGGATAAAGCAGCCCAAGAGCGCGTTGTTCGCGGCGTTGACGATTGCGTCCGCGTCCAGCCGCGTGATATCGCCCTGCCAAAGCGCGATGTTGTTCCTGTACTCGAAAGAGGAAACGTTGACTATGCCGTTTTCCAAAATCTCGCTTCGGAACAGCTTGTCCTGAATCTCCAAAAAGCGGGGCGAAACGGGGTTGGGCAGGCGCTGGTTCAGATACCCCCAAATCAAGTCGCGCTTGACCTTATATGGATAGCTGAATGCGGCGATCTCGTTGCGCTCCTCCAACAGGACAGCCAGCATCTCGTCGCATATCTTGCTCTTCTCCTCTTCGGAAAGAATCTCGGCGGGCTTTTGCTCGTATTCGAGATTTATCATGTCTTTATATTCGTCCAACGTCAACATACCCGCCTCCAAAAAGAAATTCAAAGAACTGTGCCGTGCCCGCCCGATGGAATCAAGCGAAAAAAGGGCGCCGAAGCATTCCCCTTTTTCCGTTGCTTATTTCGCGGCGTTAAAGTTGATGAGGCAGCCCTTCAATATGATACTGCGCTCGTCCTGCGTCAAGCTGCCCAACCCGAGCTCGATATCCTTGACCCCGTGCTTGCTGATATGCTTGGCGGGGATTTTTTCCGCGCCTTCCGCCACATATTTGTCGATGTTTTCAATATAGATATAGTCGCCCACTTTGAAATGCAGCTTATCCGCCGTGAACGGGAGCATGCCCCAGTTGATAAGGTTGCTGCGGTAACGCTTTGTGGCGTACTCCTTGGCGATGTTCGCGATGCCGCCCAAAACACGCTGGCAGGAGGCCGCCTGTTCGCGCGCGGAACCGTCGCCGGGCTTGTTCGCCACGACGCAGCTGCCGTAAATGGTGCCCTCGCCCAAAACAATCTCTTTATCCTGCAAATCCTTGAGCACCGATTCGGGAAGGCTGCCCGTTTCGCGGCGCACTTCTTCCGCCGCTTTGACTTCCTTCGCGCGGCCGACGTAGCCGGGGTCTTTGCGCGACAGAGCAAACTCCGCGAGTTTGAGCGGGTTGGAGCGGTACGAAGAGGTTTCGCCCGAAGGGATGAGCTCGTCCGTCGTCGTGACGGGGTCATTGATGACGCTGACCGCCTTGATAAGCACGTTTTTGCCGAGCGGAATCATCTCCGGCCAGTCGGCGATGTTCGGGCCGTACACGAGCTCCGCGTCCTTATTCGGATGCCCCGCGCCGCGGTAGACGCGCTTTTCGTAGATGGCGGAATCGAAGAAATACTTTTTGACCTTTTTGGTGTAATGCGCCTCCGTCGCCGGCGTAAGTCTGCCGCCGTTTGCCGCCGTAGCCGCAATCGAGCGCGCGTCCATGAGCGCGACCGCCGCGAGCTGGCCGGCCGCGGGTTTGCTCCCCTCGCGGCTCTCGAAGTTACGCGTGGTATGGCGGATGGAAAGCCCGTTGTTGGCGGGCACGTCTCCCGCGCCGAAGCAGGGGCCGCAGAACGCCGTCTTGACGATGGCGCCCGCGTCCATCAATTTGCCGATATATCCGTTGTCGACCAGCGCCTTGTAGACGGGCTGGCTGGAGGGATAGACGCTGAGCGAAAATTCGTCCGCGCCCGTCGAGCCGTCCTTCAAAATCTCGCACGCCTCGGCGATGTTCTCGTACATGCCGCCCGCGCAGCCGGCGATGATGCCCTGATTGACATATAACCCGTCCTCGCGGATCTTGTCGGTGAGGTTGAAATTGTCGTCGCCGCGCAGCTTTCTGCCCGCAGCTTCCACCTCTTCGAGAATCTCGCGCGGGTGCTCCAGCAGCTCGCGGATGGTAAACGCGTTGCTGGGATGGAACGGAAGCGCAATCATCGGTTCAATCGTGCTCAGGTTGATTACGATAGCGCTGTCATAATAGGCGGGGTCGGAAGGCCTGAGCTCTTTATAATCCTGCCCGCGGCCGTGGACTTCGTAGTACTCGCGCGTCTTTTCGTCCGTCTCCCAAACGGAGGAAAGGCAGGCCGTCTCCGTCGTCATCACGTCGATGCCGTTGCGGTAATCCATCGAAAGGTTTTTGATTCCGGGGCCGATAAATTCGAGGATTTTATTTTTGACAAAACCCGTCTTGAACACCGCGCCGCACAGGGCAATCGCCACGTCCTGCGGGCCGACGCCCTTTTTCAGGCTGCCGCGGAGATAGACCGCCACGACCTCGGGGCGTTTGATGTCGTACGTCTGATTCAAAATCTGTTTGACGAGCTCCGGGCCGCCCTCGCCGACAGCCAGCGTGCCGAGCGCGCCGTAGCGGGTATGCGAGTCGCTTCCCAAAATCATGCGGCCGACTTTCGCCTCCATCTCGCGCATATATTGGTGGATGACGGCAAGGTGCGGCGGAACATAATTCGCGCCGTACTTCTTCGCCGCGGAGAGACCGAACACGTGATCGTCCTCGTTGATTGTGCCGCCCACCGCGCACAGCGAGTTGTGGCAGTTCGTCAGCGTGTACGAGAGCGGGAACTCCCGCAAGCCGCTCGCCTTCGCCGTCTGAATAATTCCGACATATGTAATATCGTGCGAAGCAATGGCGTCAAAGCGGAGGCGCATATTCTGCTCGTCCCCCTTGTTGTGCGCCTTCAAAATTTTATACGCCATCGTTCCGCGCTGCGCCGCAAGTTTTTGCTCGCCCGTCTGAAACGCCTGGCGCTCCTTCACGAGCTGTCCGCCCATATAGTAGCATCCGCTCTTGATTAGCTTGACCATATCGATACTCCCGCTAAAAAGAATTTTTATATCAATTATACCCGCAAGAGAACGTTTTGTCAAACGGATGGTTTGAATCCATATAAAAAATAAAAGCGGAAAACCGCCATGCCGTCGGCGATATTCCGCTTGTTATGCGTAACATAATACTATGCAAATTACTGTTTATACATCTTTTTATTGATATATTGCGTCGTTTTATCCGGCAAAACGCGCTTTGCCATGGCATAGAATTTATTCCAGCCGCCGCACTGCAAAAGGAGCGGCGGATTTTTGCCGCAAACGGCGTCCGCAACCGAGCGGGCAACTTCGCCGGCACTCATACCGCCCTGCTCCATCTCCGCGAGCGCGGAAGCCGCCAGTTTTACCTTCTCCGCATATTCCCCGTTTTCCGCATCGCCGTACACTTTTCGCTTGAAAGTAAACGCGGTGGACGTACCTCCCGGCTGAACGGAGCAGACGCGGATGCCGTACGGCTCCAGCTCGAGCGCCGCACCCTTGACGAGCATATCGATTGCCGCTTTCGAGGCGCTGTAGAAGCTGTCGAACGCGACAGGAAAAAGCCCGCCCATGGAGCTGACAAGGACGATTCTCCCGCCCCGCTCCTTCATAAACGGCACAGCGGCCTGTATCGCACGGACGGCGCCGAAATAGTTGACATCGAATAAATAGCGATAATCCTTTTCGTCCGCATATTCGATGGGCGCCGCCATCGAAAACCCGGCGCAATAAACGAGCGCGTACAGCTCGTTCCCCGTCGCCGCCGCAGCCTCCCCGATTGCCTTTTCCAGGGAGTTGCCCGCTGAGACGTCCGCGCGAAAATTCCGAACGCGGTCGAGCGTGCAGGGCGTGCGCGATATATTCGACACGGCAAAGCCGCGGCCGAGCAGCCGCAGCGCCGTTTCATACCCTATGCCCGACGACGCGCCTATGATGACGATTGCCTTTTCCCGCTCTTTCTCCCGCGCGATGTACTCTGTATTGTCCGTTTTTTCCTCGTTCGGAGCAAACTTCTCTGTCCTTTCATTCTTATCCATACCCGCAGTATGGACAAAATCCGATTTATTTATGCGCGGTACCCCAATCAACCGAGCAATACGTCGAGAAACATCATTACGGCAAATCCCGCCGCAACGCCGAGCGTCGAAGAAACTTTGCCGTCCGCGACGCCGGACGGAATCAATTCCGAGCAGGATACGGCAATCATCGCGCCCGCTGAAAAGGAGAGCGCCCAAGGCAGAATACCCGAAACGAACTCCACGGCAACCGCGCCGAGAACGCCTGCCGCGATTTCGACGAGCCCCGAAAACTGCCCGATTAGAAAGGCCTTCCCCGGCCGCATGCCCTGGTTGCGGAGGGGCACGGACACGCACAGCCCCTCGGGGAAATTTTGAATACCGATGCCGACGGCGAGCATTACAGCAGCTATCCAAGCGCCGTAATCGCCTGCAAGCGAGCCGAACGCGACGCCGACGGCAAAACCCTCGGGAATATTGTGAAGAGTCATTGCAAAGAACATCAATGCGCCGCCCCGCTCTTTCTCCCCCGAAAACACTTGAAAGCGGGAAAGGACGGCGGAAGAAGCCACAATAAACACCCCTCCCGCCAAAAATCCGATTGACAAAACGGCGGCGATTGCGGCAGCGCCGCTGCCCGCCGCCGAAAGCCGCTCCTGCGCGGGCAGGAGAAGCGAAAAAAAGCTCGCGGCAATCATGATGCCCGCCGCAACGCCCTGCATCACGTTGAGCATGCACTTGCTGAACTTGTTCGAAAAGAATACGACCGACGCGCCCAGCGCTGTCATCAGATATGTAAATCCTGTCGCCAACAAAGCCTGCACCGCAGCCGGCAGGCCTATCCAAAATTCCACCGGTTTTTCCTCCGTAAAATATCCTCTCTACAGTTTATTCGGATATTTTGCGGAGTGTGCTGCAACAGGCGAATGAACATTGCAAACTATTTTGTCCGCACAGCGTCTCCAAAACGCACGAAAGCCGCGCCCGATGCCGGGCGCGGCTTTTGCCTTTCTAAAACAACAATTTTACAATTATTGTCTATTTAATTTAAGAATCCTTTGATGACGGCGTCTTCCGCCTCCTGCTCGGAGAGACCGAGGCTCATGAGCTTTAACAGCTGCTCGCCCGCAATTTTGCCGACGGCCGCCTCGTGCACCAAGCTCGCCTCGGGGCTGACGGCATCAATCTTCGGCGTGGAGATGATGCGCGCGCCGTCCAACACGATGCCGTCGCACTCGACGTGCCCGAAGCACTCGTTTTTGCCGACCATGTCCGACTTGAACTGCTGGAGAGAGTTCCCCTTGGCAACGCTGCGGCTGACGATGTCGGCGCGGCTGTTTTTGCCGGAAAGTTTCACCTTGAAATCGGTAATCGCCTTCTCCTCGCCGTCCGTCAAAATCTTCTCCTTGACGAGAAGCTGCGCATTTTTGCCGACGGTGGCGTACGTCTTGCGCTCGGTATAGGTCACGCCGCCCAGCTGCGTCGATTCGAGGATGAACTGCGCATTTTCCTTCAGATAAATTTTTGTGACGGGGTCGAACACCTTTTTGCCCGTGCCGCTCCCGTCCGCGTAGTGCCTCTCAACATAGCGCACCTTGGCGTTTTTGCCGACGTAGAAGGTATGCACGCCGTCGTGCTCGGCGTTGCCGCAGGTATCGTTGTGGATACCGCACCCCGCGACGATGGTCACGTCGGAATCTTCCCCGATAAAAAAGTCGTTGTAAACCGTATCCTGAAAATCCCCGACGGTGAGAAGCACGGGGATATGCACCGATTTATTTTTGACGCCGGGCTTGACGATGATGTCGATGCCGTCCTTATCCGTCTTGGAGACGATTTCGACGTCCGTCCCCGAATTGCGCGCCAGAAGTTTCCCGTTTTTACGGATATTGAAGCTGCCCTCGGGGATACCGTGCAAATCGGCGATTGTCTCCAACAACTGCTCGTCCGTTCTGTCCATTTTATCCATGCTCAATTCTCCTTTACGTTGCGCCAGCAAAGCGACGGCCTCTGCGTCAGTTTTTGGAACATCTCCTCCCCTCTCCCGATGCTGACGGGTTTGTCGTTTTCAAAGAGGATTACCTTATCCGCCGTTTCGAGAATGCGCTGTTGATGGCTGACGATGATGACCGTCTTTTCGTGCAGCTTTTCAAACACCTTGACCAAATCTTCAAAGCTCCACAAATCGATGCCCGCCTCCGGCTCGTCGAGCAAAAATACGTCGCCCCCCTTCGCGATTGCGGTGGCGAGCTCAATGCGCTTGAGCTCCCCGCCGGACAGCGTTCCGTCCACCGCGCGGTCGATGTAGTTGCGCGCGCAGAGCCCGACCGCCGAAAGGCAGTCGCACATGCCGTTCATATCCAGCTTTTTTCCGCACGCGAGCTCCAACAGCTTTTTGACCGTGATGCCCTTAAAGCGTACCGGCTGCTGAAAGGCGATGGTAAATCCCTTCTGCGCGCGTTCTGTGATGGAAAGCCCGGTGATATCCTCCCCGTTGAACACGATTTTGCCGGAGGTCGGCTTGGAAATCCCCATCAAAATGCGGATAAGCGTCGATTTTCCGCTCCCGTTCGGGCCTGTAATCACGCTGATTGCCCTGTCTTCAAAGGCAAGGCTCACATTCTTTAAAATATCCTGCTTCTTTCCGCTCGCTTCGTCTTTGACGGAATAACTTATGTTTTTCAGTTCGAGCATCGAATCTCCCTTGCGCCGCAGTATTTGCGGCGGCAGCTTTAGTATTTCCGATTGGGCTTTATTATATAGCAAACGGCAGCCCGCCGTCAAATATTTCGGGCGGGCCGCCGGCGCAGAATTTGCGTTCAATTCCCTCTGCTTTTGTTTCCGAAAAATTTAGACGTTGACCTCGCCGTGCTCGCCCAAATCCTGTGCATGCGCCTGCAGTATCGGGTCGATTTCCGCGGCGATAAACTCCTCCACCTGCGCGGGGCTGCGGCCGATAAAGTTCTTCGCGTCGAGAATCCCGTCCAATCTGTCCCAAACGGGTTTGAACATCTCGTCGCCCTTGATGAGGTCGATGAGGTTGTTGTCCTTCCCCTCTTCCTTGACGTTTTTCGCCGCCTGCATGGAGAGGACGCGGATGCGCTCGTGCAGCTCCTGGCGGTTTCCGCCCGCCTTGACGCACTCCATCATGATATTCTCCGTCGCCATGAACGGCAGTTCCGCCGCGATGTGCTTGGCGATGACCTTTTCGTACACGACGAGGTTTTCGGAGATGTTCATGTACAGATTCAAAATCGCGTCGATTGCGAGGAACGCCTGCGCGATGACGATGCGCTTATTCGCGCTGTCGTCGAGGGTGCGCTCGAACCACTGCGTGGACGCGGTGACGGCGCAGTTGATGGGAAGGCTCAACACATAGCGCGAG
Source organism: uncultured Clostridia bacterium (assembly GCA_930989535.1). Lineage (GTDB taxonomy): Bacteria > Bacillota > Clostridia > Christensenellales > Borkfalkiaceae > Borkfalkia > Borkfalkia excrementipullorum. Next base: position 162,245 of record CAKNLK010000001.1, read on the forward strand.
AGCGAGCCCATGCGCTCGCTGCGCATCGGGTTGCGCTTGTACGCCATCGCGGACGAGCCGATTTGATGCTTTTCGAACGGCTCCTCGATTTCCTTCATGTTCTGCAGGATGCGGATATCGTTGGAGAAGCGGTAGGCGCTCTGCGCAATCTGCGAGAGCACGCACAATACGTTGTAGTCGAACTTGCGCGGGTACGTCTGCCCCGTGACGCCGTATACTTTGGAATAGCCGAGCTTGGCAACGACCTTCTTTTCCAGCTCTTTAACCTTCTCCCCGTCGCCGTTGAATAAATCCAAAAAGCTCGCCTGCGTGCCCGTCGTGCCCTTAACGCCGCGCAGTTTGACGGTGTTTTTGAGGTGCATCAAGTCGACGTAGTCCATCTCCAAATCAGACAGCCACAGGGTGGCGCGCTTGCCGACCGTGGTCAGCTGCGCGGGCTGCAGATGCGTGAACCCGAGCGTGGGCACCGCCCTGTATTGCAGGGCAAACCTTTTGAGCTTGTCCATCACGTTGACGAGTTTTTTCAGGACGATGTTCAGCGCGTCGTCGATGATGATTACCTCGGCGTTGTCCGTCACATAGCAGGAAGTCGCACCGAGGTGAATGATAGGCTCGGCGGACTTCGCCTGCTTGCCGAACGCCTTGACATGCGCCATTACATCGTGCCGAACCTCCCTTTCAAACTTATGCGCGTCGTCGTAGTTGATGTCGTTTTGGAACTTTTTCATCTCCGCGATTTGCCCGTCGGTGATGTTCAGCCCCAATTCCTTTTCCGATTCCGCAAGCGCAATCCACAGCTTGCGCCAGAGCCGGAACTTTTTATCGTCGGAAAAATTTTCCGCCATTTCTCTGCCCGCGTAGCGGGTGATTAAAGGATTTTCGTAAACGCTCGTATCCGCCATAACCTTCTCCCGTGAATAAATTAGTACCGTACTATTATAATACAAATTCGGATTTTTTTCCACTTATTTGCGCGCTTTCCGGCTATTTTTTCGACGCTTTCGCAAAAGAAAAGCGCGGCTATTGAAACCGCGCCCCTTTTCCGCTCGATTGCTTCAGATATCCAGCTGGTTGAGAAGGTCTTTTAAAGACTTGATTTCGTCGAGCGAAAGGGTGATTCCCTTGCCCATACGGTCGTGCCCCTCGTTCCAGGTGCGGATATCGTAAACAGGCTCGCGCTCGCTCCAGCTGACGAGGTTGAGTTCTTTCGTCCAGCCGTTGCCCGTTTCGCCCAAAACGCCGAGTTTTTCGGCGATTTCATATTTCAATTCTGCCATAATTTGCCTCCGTTGCCGCTTTTTCTCTTATTATAACACGCGCGCGCGATGTTGTAAAGGGTTTTTATGTATTTGCATCGTCCGCGCCGAAATTCGGTATCTCTTTGAGATAGTCCTCGTTGAAATAATAGGTTCCGCTCGTCGACATGAGAAAATCAGTGTCTGCGCCGAGCGAACGCGTCCAATCAGACGAAACGGTTTTTTCCGTATCATCAACGCCGTATTCGACCGAATCGAAGAAGCAATGCGCCATTTCCCCCACAATTTTATAACGGAAATGAATGGTATACGAATAAATCCTGCTATTAGAGTCTATGCCGGCATAATAGTAATGATGCTCACCCTCGTCAGCAGAAGTAAAAATATAATAGCTGTAATTACCGTCTTTATCCTGCACATACGATTCGTGAATATATTTTTTATTCAGCTCGAGCGTTCCCATTTCGCCGCCGGACGCCGTTCGGGAACAACCGGCGAAGACACAAAAGAGCATAACCGCCGCAATGATACAAAATGCGACACCTAAAATTTTCTTTTTCATAAACTCCCCCTTAAATTTAATTAAGGGAGAAAGCAAGACAAATTGCTTCCTCCCTCTTTTCCAAATTTATTTCGCGTATTCGACACTGCGGAATTCGCGGATGACGTTGACTTTGATTTGCCCGGGATATTCGAGCTCCTGCTCGATTTTCTTTGCGATATCCTTGGCGAGGAACAGCGTCTGCGCGTCGTCGATTTGCTCGGGTTTGACGATTACGCGCACTTCCCTGCCCGCCTGAATCGCGTAGCTCTTGTCTACGCCCTTGAAAGAAGACGCGATGGATTCGAGCTGTTCGAGCCGCTTGACGTAGTTGGTGCTCGTTTCCCTGCGCGCGCCGGGGCGTGCGCCCGAGATGGCGTCCGCCGCCTGCACGAGCACTGCCTCAACCGTCTTGGGCTCCACGTCGCCGTGGTGCGCCATAATCGCGTTGATGACGTTGTTGCTCTCTTTGTACTTTTTGGCGATATCCGCGCCGATTTGAATGTGCGTGCCCTCCTGCTCGTGGTCGACCGCCTTGCCGATATCGTGCAATAAACCTGCGCGCTTGGCGAGGTTGACGTCCAACCCGAGTTCCGCCGCCATCATGCCCGCAAGCTGCGCGACTTCGATGGAGTGCTTGTACACGTTCTGCCCGTAACTCGTCCTGTACTTGAGGCGGCCGAGCAGCTTGATGATTTCGGGGTGCAGGCCGAAGATGCCGACTTCGAACATCGCCGCTTCGCCGTTTTCCTTAATCTGCTGGTCGAGCTCCTTTTTGACCTTTTCCACCGTCTCCTCGATGCGGGCGGGGTGGATGCGGCCGTCGCTGATGAGCCGCTCGAGCGCGATGCGCGCCACTTCCCTGCGGACGGGGTCAAAGCCCGAGAGGATAACGACTTCGGGCGTGTCGTCGATGATGAGCTCGATGCCCGTGGCGTTCTCCAAAGCGCGGATATTGCGCCCCTCGCGGCCGATGATGCGCGCCTTCATGTCGTCGTTGGGCAGAGGCACGACAGAAACGGTGATTTCCGACGCATGGTCACTTGCGCAGCGCTGAATGGCGAGGCTGATGATTTTTTTGGCGTTCATGTCCGCCTCGTCCTTCGCTTCCTGCTCGATTGTGCGAACCTGCAGAGCGACGTCGTGCCGCGTTTCGTCGAGAATATTTTCCGTAAGCTGCTTTTTCGCCTCTTCCCGGGTGAGCTGTGCGACTTTTTCCAATTCCTGAACCATCAAATCGTGCTGGTGGTTCACCTTTTCCTGCATCTTTTTAATCTCGCCTTCCTGCGCGGCGAGGTTCTTTTTCTGCTGTTCGAGCGAATCGGTCTTTCGCTGCAGCGCGTCCTCTTTTTTATCGAGGTTGTCCTCTTTCTGCAACAGGCGCTGTTCCGCCTTCTGCAATTCGAGCTTCTTTTCTTTGGATTCGCGTTCGAATTCGTTCCTTAATTTTAAGTCCTGTTCCTTGGCCTCTAAAATAGCTTCTTTTTTGAATGCTTTCGCCTCGTTTTCCGCTTCCTCAAGCATTACTTTGATTCTTTGATTCACTTCACCTACTTTTTTTTCGGTGCTCTTTTTGTAGAGCAGTATACCGACAAAAAAACAGGCAGCACCAACTGCCACAATAGCGCCGACAAGCACGCCGATAAATACGCCTACCGAAACCGTGCCCGCGAGAAACAGGGAGCTTACTGCATGTAACATTTTTTCAGCCTCCTGTACAACAATTTATTATCGATTATGAAACGAAAGCGCCCCTGAACCGCCGAAACGCTCCCAGTTTCTTATCTATTCGATTATACAATATTTTAGCGCAAAAGTCAATGGCCTTACAAAAATTAAACGCCGTTTATCAAAAAAAGTTTTGCCCCCTAACAAAGGGCAAAACTTTTCGCTGTTATAATGCTTCCGCTTCCGCAAGCCAAAGCGCCGCGCACGCGTCGGACGGCATGCGCCAATCCCCCCGCGGCGAGAGCGCTACCGAGCCGATTTTCACCCCGTCGGGCAGGCAGGAGCGCTTGAACTGCTGCGAGAAAAACCGCCTGTAAAAATTGACGAGCCACTTTTTGAGCGTTTCGTCGCTGTATGCGCCCGCGAACGCCTTTTTCGCGAGGAAATACACCTTTTTCGGCGAAAAGCCCCAGCGAATCGCATAGTACAGGTAAAAATCGTGCAGTTCGTACGGGCCGACGAGTTCCTCCGTTTTCTGCGCGATTTTCCCGTTTTCGGGCGGCAGAAGCTCGGGGCTGATTTCCGTGTTCAGAATGTCGGTAAGTACCTTCTCCGCCTCCCCTCCGAGCCTTGCCGCCTCGTAGCGGATGAGGTATCTGACGAGCGTTTTGGGAACGGACGCATTGACGCCGTACATGGACATATGGTCGCCGTTGTACGTCGCCCAACCGAGCGCCAACTCGCTTAAATCGCCCGTGCCGACGACAAGACCGTTTTCGTCGTTGGCGATGTCCATCAATACGAGGGTGCGGGTGCGCGCCTGCGCGTTTTCATAGGCGGCGTTCTTCACCTTTTCGTCGTGCCCGATGTCCTTGAAATGCCCTCGCACCGAATCGGCGATGTTGACGGTGCGGGAAGTTACGCCCAGCTCCCGCATGAGCCTGAGGGAATTGTTGAGCGTTTTATCCGTCGTGCCGAAGCATGGCATGGTGACGGCGATTATATCGCGCAGATCCTTGCCCAGCGCCTTGAAAGCGCGGACGGTGACCAACAGCGCGAGCGCGCTGTCCAGCCCGCCCGAGATACCGAGGACGGCGCACTTTGCGTTCGTATGCGCAAGGCGCTTTTTCAACCCCTCCGACTGCATGGAGAGGATGAGTTCCGCGCGCCTGCCCAGCGCATCCTCCCCCTGCGGAACGAACGGGAGGCGGGCGATTTTGCGGGTGAGCGTATCGGTACCCTTACACGCGGAGAACGGGATAATCTCGTACCCGCTCGCATCCGAATTTTCGTAATACGTGTTGATGCGGCGGCGCTCGAAGGCGAGCTTTTCCACGTCGATTTCCGAAACCGCCAGCCCCTCGCCGAACGGCTCGCTTTCGGCGAGGATTTCGCCGTTTTCGCAAACCATATCGTGCCCCGCGAACACCATGTCGGTGGTGGACTCCCCTTCCCCTGCATCCGCATAGACGTAGCCGGAGACGGTTTTGGCCGACTGAGCGCGCACGAGCAGGCGGCGGTACTCCGCCTTGCCCGCCGTTTCGTCGCTGGCGGAGAGGTTGACGATGATGTTCGCGCCCGCGAGCGCGTGCGACACGGAGGGCGGCGCGGGAACCCATAAATCCTCGCACAACTCCGCCGCGACGGTGAAGTCGGGATGGTTGCTCTCGCGGAACAGAATTTTATTGCCGAACGGGATTTGCTCCCCGTTCAGCCCGACGCGCGTGTTTTCGCCCCTGTACGGCTGGAAATTGCGCTTTTCGTAGAACTCCGCATAGTTGGGCAGATGGCGCTTGGGAATGAATGCGAGCACTTTGCCGCCCGAAATTGCCGCCGCGCAGTTGTACAGCACGCCCGCAAGGCGCACGGGAACGCCGACGAACACGAGCATGCTCTTGCCCTTGGTCGCCGCCGCGATGTCGGAGAGCGCCGCAAGGCAGCCGTCCAAAAGCACGTTCTGCCCGAACAGATCGCCGCAGGTGTAGCCGCAGACGCACAGTTCGGGAAAGACGAGAAGTTCCGCGCCCGCCTTTTCCGCTCTCCCGATGAGTTGAATGATATTGCCGCCGTTATAATGCACGTCCGCCACGCGGATGTTCGGCGTGGCGGCGGCGGCTCTGACAAAGCCGTATTTCATTCGGTTTTACTCCCTGAACCGCTTATTCGGCGGGTTCCTCGTCGTCATCTTCCTCGCCGGGGGCGGGCTCCTCTTTCTTCGGTTTGTACGCCATGCGGATTTTCTGCTCGATTTCCGCCTCCTTTTCGGGGTTGGCTTTTAACCAGTCGCGCATCTTTTCGCGCCCCTGTGCGATTTTTTCGCCCTCATAGGAGAACCACGAACCGCTCTTGCCGATGACGTTGCAGGCGGTGCCGAGGTCGATGATGCACCCCTCCTGCGAGATGCCCTCGCCGTAGAGAATATCGAACTCCGCCGTGCGGAACGGGGGCGCGAGCTTGTTTTTGACGATTTTCGCCTTCGTCTTGTTGCCCATAATGCCGTCGCTGTCCTTGAGCGCGTCGGCGCGGCGCACGTCGATGCGCACGCTGGCATAGAATTTGAGCGCCTTGCCGCCGGGCGTCGTTTCGGGGTTGCCGAACATGATGCCCACCTTTTCGCGCAGCTGGTTGATGAAGATGACGCACGTTTTGGATTTGTTAATCCAGCCCGTCAGCTTGCGCAGCGCCTGCGACATAAGCCGCGCCTGCAGGCCGACGTGCGAGTCGCCCATATCCCCCTCGATTTCCGCCTTCGGGGTGAGCGCCGCGACCGAGTCGACGACGATTAAATCGACCGCGCCGCTGCGCACAAGCGCATCGACGATGTCGAGCGCCTGCTCGCCCGTATCCGGCTGGGAAACATACAGGTTCTCCAAGTCAACGCCCAGCTTTTTCGCATACACGGGGTCGAGCGCGTGCTCCGCGTCGACGAATGCGGCGATGCCGCCCGCCTTCTGCGCCTGCGCGATGGCGTGCAGGGCGACCGTCGTTTTACCCGAGGATTCGGGGCCGTAGATTTCCACGATGCGGCCGCGCGGCATGCCGCCGATGCCCAACGCGATATCCAGCGACAGACAGCCGGTGGGAATGACTTCGATGTCCGTATTGCCCGCGGCGTCGCCCAACTTCATGATCGCGCCCTTGCCGTAGTGCTTTTCGATTTGTGCGAGCACTTGGTCGAGTGCCTTTTGCTTTTCGTTATCCATAAAACCTCTCCAAAGTTTTTTACCGTTGTTGTTGAAAGCGCCCCTTTGCTACTTGATTTGCTTGTACAGCAAAAACAGCGCCTGATTGATGGCGCGGCGGGTGATATCCTCGCGGCCGCCCTTGAAAATGTATTTGTATACGAACACCGTTTCGCGCGTTCCGACGGCGATATAGCACAGCCCCACGGGCTTGTTCGTGTTGTCGGAAGCGGGCCCGGCGATGCCCGTCGTCGCCAAGGAAACGGAGCAGTTGCCCGTGGCGATGAGCCCCGCCGCCATCTCGTAGGCGGTATCGTCGGACACGGCGCCGCAGCGCGCGAGCGTGCTCTGCTGTACGCCCAGGCGGCGCATCTTCGAGCCGTTGTCGTAGGCGACGATGCTCTCGAACAGCACCTCGCTGACGCCCGGCACCTCGATGAGCTTTTTCGCCACGCCGCCGCCCGTGAAGGATTCGGCGACGCTCAGCTTCATGCCGCGGAGCTTGAGCATCTCGTAGATGCGGCGGTTCAGCGGCGTATCCTCCACCGCGTAGGTATAGTCGTTGAGCGACTCCGCCGCAAGCCGCACCGCTTCGTCCACCGCCATTTTCGGCGAATCGTCGTTGTACAATATCTCCAGGCGGAAATCGCCGTCCTGCTCGCTGTCAAAGACGGAGATGCCCGCCATGTTGCGAAGCTGGGCAAGGAGCGCTTTTTTCCGTTCGGCGGGTACCCCCACCGCGCGGATGACCGACTGCGCGTGGCGCACCGAATACTTTTCGTCCAAGAACGGGAGCACCTCCGCCTTGACGAGCCCCGCGCCCGCCTCCCCGAAGGGAAGGCAGAAAAACGCCTTATTGTCCGCACGGACTACCGCACCGGCGCTCGGTTCGACCTTCAAAATCTCGCACACCTTCGCGCGCACGCCCGCGAGGGCGGATTCCTCGCAGAAGACGAGGACGTTGTCGAAAAAGTTTTTGCACTCGACGGCCGTCTGCGCAAACTCGTGCGAATCGGACTGCGAGAGGATATACACTTTATCCGCGGCGTACCCGCCCTGCAGAAGGGCGGAAATCCCCCTTTCGAATTCCTGCCCGTTCAATGGTATTCTGTTGTTCCGAAGGACGATGCACGCGTTTTTCATGGTTTAAGACTCTTTAAAAACCGCCCTGTTTCTGACGATATAGGAGACGCCCGACCAGATGGTGAGCGCCGTGGCGACGCCGAGCGACACGATGCCGATGCCGTTGAGAATCTGGCTCGCGAGCGTTACCCCGAAGAAATCGGCGCCGAACAGGAGCATGGCAACCGAGATGTCCTGAAAGGTGGTTTTGACCTTTCCGACCTTATCCGCCGCCAAAACCAAACCCGCGGACGCCGCGACCATGCGGAAGCCGCTGACGATGAGTTCGCGCGCCAAAATGACGGCGACGCACACGCCCGCATATATAAGCACCCAATCCCCCTGCCAAAGCACGGTGAGCGTTTCCTGCCGCACGAGCAGGAAGATGAACGCCGCCGCGACGAGGACTTTGTCCGCAATGGGGTCGAGGAACTTGCCGAGGTTGGTGACCAGCCCGCGCGAGCGCGCGATGTGGCCGTCGATAAAGTCGGTGCAGGCCGCCACGACAAAGATAACCCCGGCGATAAAGTAGTTGTACGGAATCATATCCAGAAAAAATATCACCGCAAACACGGGAATGAGGCATATGCGCGAAAGCGTGATTTTATTGGGCAGATTCATCGGTTTCCTCCGCGGCGCCGAACAAATCGTAACTGTCCGCTCCGCCAATCTTTACTCGGTATGTACGCCCCTGTTCCGCATGCGGGGCGGTAAAGTAAATTTTTCCGTCGATATCGGGCGCCTGCCAGTAGGCGCGGCCGACGAAGCAACCGCGCTCGTAGTCGATGCCGTCGCACAATACTTCGAGCGTTGCGCCGATTTTTCCGCGTAAGAATTTTTCGGAAATTTTGCGCTGGACTTCGTAGAGCATCTTCACGCGGCGCTGTTTCGTGCGCGCGGGAACCTGCTCTTTGAGGCGGTACGCGGGCGTTTCCGGCTCGCGCGAATAGGCGAAAAAGCCGCAGTTGGTGAGCTTTGCCTCGCGCAGAAAATCGGCGAGCGCCTCCGCTTCCTCCTCCGTTTCGCCGGGGAAGCCGGCAATGAATGTAGAGCGGATGGCGATGCCGGGAATTTCCCGCCGCAGTTTTTCGATGAGGGCGAGGTATTCCGCGCGGCTGCCCTTGCGGTTCATGCGCTTCAAAACGCGGTCTTCGCTGTGCTGGAGCGGTATGTCGATGTATTTAATCACCTTGTCGTTGCGGGCGATTTCCGATATCAGTTCTTCGCCGATGACGTCAGGATAGCAATACAGAAGGCGTATTTTTTCGACGTTTTCCAGAGCGGACAGCCGGCGGATGAGCTCGGCGAACTTGTTCTCGCCGTATAAATCGCTGCCGTAGCGCGTCGTGTCCTGCGCGACTAAAATGAGTTCGGACAAATCGCCCAGATTTTCCGCCTCCGCGACGAGCTGCTCCATCGGATAGGAGCGGTATCCGCCGCGGATTTTGGGAATCAGACAGTAGGTGCAGCGGTTGTTGCACCCGTCCGCGATTTTTAAGTAAGCGTAATGCAGGGGCGTGGTGAGGATGCGCTCCCCCTCCGACTCGTGCCCCGCGTGCACCGCGTTCACCCTGCCCTCGGTATACGAGCGCTCGATGGCGGATAAAAGTTCGTCCGCGTCGTTGCAGCCGAGGAACACGTCCCCTTCCGTCAGAGACGGGAACAGTTCGCCGATGTATTTTTCGGGCAGACAGCCTGTTACCACGATTTTTTCGAGTGCGCCGCCGCGGTAGGAATCGCAGTCGAGCACCGTGTCGATCGCCTCCCTGCGCGCCGATTCGAGAAAGGCGCAGGTGTTGACGATGAGTATGTTCGCCTCCGCAATATCGTCGGTGATCGGGTAACCCTTCGCGCGGATGATGCCTAGGAGGCGCTCCGCATCGACGCGGTTTTTGTCGCACCCGAGGGAAATCATGCCGAATATTTTATTTTCAAGCATCTTTATTCACCGTAGTCGCCGTATTTGCTTTCAAATTCTTCGGGCGTGAGGAGAACTTTCCGCGCCTTCGCGCCGTCAAACGCGGAGATATAGCCCATGTTCTCCATCCACTCGATAATCTTGCCCGCCTTCGGATAGCCGACCGAACAGCGGCGCTGGATCATGGAAATGGACGCCTGGCCGATTCCGACCACATAGCGCAACGCATCGATATAGACAGCTTCGACGCTGTCGTCGTCGCCTTCGCCGCCGCCCATGCCGCCGCTCTTTTCGTTGTTGATATAGTCTGCCACGCTGTCGTCAAAGTATGCCTCGTTGTGCTCCTTGACGTATGAAACGATCGTCTGCACTTCCTCCGAGCTGAGGAACGCGCCCTGTGCGCGGAGCGGGAAGGTCATCGTATCCGTCTTATACAGCATATCGCCGTTGCCGAGCAACTTTTCTGCGCCCGCCGCGTCGAGAATAGTGTGCGAGTCTACCTGCTGTGCGACGCGGAACGCGACGCGCGTGGGCAGGTTGGACTTGATAACGCCGGTAATAACATCGACGGAAGGACGTTGCGTTGCAAGCACCAGATGAATGCCCGCCGCGCGCGACTTCTGCGTCAGGCGCTGGATGCGGTCTTCAATGTCCTTTTTGGCGACAATCATCAGGTCGGCCAGCTCGTCGATGATGATGACGATTTTCGGCAGCTTCTCCTCCTCCGGAGTGAGCTTGGCGTTGTACTCGTCGATTTCGCGCACGAGCGTGCCTTTTTTGGTCTTCTCTTTAAAGAGCGCATAGCGCCGCTCCATCTCGGTGATCGCCCAATTGAGGGTTGTGACGACCTTCGCGGGATCGTTGATAATTTCGTTAATCATCAAGTGCGGCAGCTTGTCGTAAATGTTGAATTCCACCTGTTTCGGATCGACGAGGATGATGCGCAAATCTTCCGGCCCGTATTTATACAGCAGGCTGATAATGAGCGCGTTCAAGCATACGCTCTTGCCCGAGCCGGTGGAACCGGCGACCAACAGGTGCTTCATCTTCGTGATGTCGCCGCAGATTGCCCTGCCCTCGATGTCCTTGCCGAGGCCGAACATGAGCGAGCCGGGCTTGGAGTTGTTGAAACGGTCGGAGCAAATGATTTCCTTCAACCCGACGATGGCGCGCTGTTTATTCGGCACCTCGATACTGATAGAACCGTTTTCGTAGTTGGTCTGAATGTTGACGCCGTCTTTCGCGTGCAGGCGCATTGCAAGCTCCCTGTCGCAGCTCAAAACGCGCCCTGTGGGAATATTCCCCGGAATGTCGATATCGTAGCGCGTGACCGCAGGCCCCTGCGTTACTTTGACGATTTCGGAAGGAATTTTCAGATTGGACAGCGTTTCGACGATGGTTTCCTTATTCTGCTCCACCTCGTCTACATCGAGAGAACTGCCCATGCCCTGGTAATCGCGCAAAAAGCCCAGGGAAGGCGCGTTGTAGCGGGCATAGATATGCTTGGGGCGCGGCGCCTCCTGCGCGGGCGGCTCCGGTACGGGAGCGCGGCGGGCGGGCTCTGCAGGCGCGGATTCGCGGCCGCGCGATGCGCGCTCGAGCGCTTCGGGCACGGAGGATTCCTCCGGCTCGTCCGCCTCGTCGTCAAACAGGTTGACCGCCGATTCCAGCTCGTCGGAGATGGGGCGAAGATTCGTCTCCTCCTGCGTATCCTCCGGCTGCGGATCGGGGCGGCGGGTTATTTCCTGCCGCGGCGGTTCGGGAACGCGCCGCGCCGTCTGCTCCGGCTGAATATCCTGTTCGGGCATGCGGCGAGCTGTCTGCTCGGAGCGAACGTCCTGCTCGGGCATGCGCACGGTACGTATATCCGCGCCCCTGTCCTCGGCGGGCGCCACGGCGCGCCCCTCCTCGCGGGGTGATTCGAAGCGGCTGCGGAAGGTATCCGCCGAAATGCGGCTCTGCGGCTCCTCATTTCTGCCGGATTCGGCAGCCGGTGCGCTTTCCGCTCCGCGCGATGCAAAATCGCTGCGCTCCGGTGCGGGCTGCGTGCGCGGAGGCTCGGGCTCTATGCCGCGGCCGGATTCCTGCACGTTCCTCGGAGGAACGCTTTCCCGGAAGGTCTCCTGCGGTGCGGGACGCACGGGAGGCGTATGGCGCTCCATGCTCCCGAATCCGCCGAGGCGCGCTGTTTCGTTCACGTCGATGTGCACCGTCGGTTCGCGCGCGGGCGCGCCGGAAGACTGCGGCGCAGGCTGTACGGGCGGCACCGCAGGCTGTACGGGAGCGGGTTGCACGGGCGCAGCGGGCGCCGTTCCGGTAAAGGAGGAAACGGGGCGGCTGGAGACGAGCCCCTCCCCCGTTTCGGGCGAGACGTCGTTGCGGTAAAAGTCATGCTCGTCTTTGACGGGCGCGGGCTCCGCCGCCGCTTCAACCGGCGAAGCCGTCGTATCCGTTACAATCTTTTTCGGGCGGTTGGAATAGGTGATATTGCTCTCCGCCTCGTCCTGATACTGCTGCGTATAGCTGGGCGAAGCGGGCGTTTCCTTTTCCTGCACGGGAGCGGATTCCGCCGGCTTGGGCGGAGGCGTTTCCGTGCGCGATTTGCGCTCATGCCCCTCGCTCAGCGGCGTGGGTTCGCTGCGGAAATAGTTTTGGTACTGCTCCGCCGAAATACCGCTGCGGCCGCGGCGGTTGAAATAGGAATTTTCGTCGAAGATGCGGTTCTGCGTATAGCTGCTGCCCGCGGGCGCCGCCGACGAGGAGGACGAACGCGACGAGGAGCGCGTCGAAGAGGAAAAGCCGCTCCCGCCCATGTGCGCCTTGTACCAATCGGACGCGGGCGCATCGGAATTGTTTACGTTCGAGGTAAAGCCGTTCATGTACGAGGATGCTGGCCTGTCGCCGTACAGAATCGCGTGCCCCTGCGCGTAGGGCGAAAGGGGCTGCTGCTGAACGGGCTGCTCGGCGGCGCGGCGCTCTTCCTCCGCCCGGCGGCTCTCCTGCCGCATTTCGCGGCGGGACTTGAAGTCGAATTCATCCCCCACCGAAAACAGCCGCTTGGAGCGGTCGACGGGGTCGGGTTCAGCGGGAGCGGGCTGCGAAGCCGCCTGCGGCTGCGCCGTTTGGTAAGGCGCCTGGTACGACGACTGCACAGGCCCCTGCTGTGCCGCATACGGCGGCTCGCTGCCCGTAGGCGCGTAATTCCAATCGTATGCGCCGGAAGTGTCGGCGGTGGCGTAGTCCATCGAAGCACTCGCGGGCGCGCGCTGTTTTTCGCCCTTTTTGAACACGCCGCGCTTGGTCGCATACAGGAGATATGCCGAGCCGACGACGAGAAGGGAGAAGATAATATATCCGCCGATTGCCGTCGTCAGCTTGACGACGGGATACACGATAAGCCCGAAGATAACGCCGCCGGCGGTCGAGAAGGCGTATTCGCTCCCCTCCTGTCCGCCCGCACCCGCGCGGTAGCAGGAGGAAAGATATTCGCCGTAGCTGCCGTACTCGATGCCAGCGGCGGCCGCCGTAATCGTATGCACGAGGCAGACGAGGAACACAAAGAGCAACACGCACAGCCCGGCCGTCTTGCCGGAAACGGCGAGCTTTTTGCCGGTAATAAGCACGAAGCCGAGATAGACGAGCGCCGCAAGGAGCGCATAGGTGCAATAGCCGAAGGTTCCGAGCAGGAAAGCGCTTATGGCAAGGCCCACGCCGCCGAAAATGATGCCGCGCGTGACCATGATGATGAACGCAAGGAGCGCAAAAAGCTCGAGCACGATGCCCACCGTTTCGTGCGTTAATATTTTATCCTTGCTGTTTTTGTTATTTTCGCTGCCTCTTCCCAGGTTATTCAAGATACAGTCTCTCCCCTGCCGCGCGGCATGGCGCCCCGCGGAACTTATATTCTTTTGCTCAGTGGATTTATTATATCATTTTTTCGGCTATATTTCAATTAAAATGCACGACTTTTTCCGCCGAACGCAAATTTTATGCGCGCGCATATAATAACGCGCACGCGCGGGCGTAGATTATACCGTTTGCCCGAACAAACAAAAACAGGCCCCCGCGCTGCCGCGCGGAGGCCTGCCGTGATATATCCGGAATTACATATCTTCCTTTTCGTTGCTCCAGGAATACATTTTGCGCAGTTCGGCGCCCACTTCCTCGAGCTGGTGCGACGCTTCCAAAGCGCGTTTCGCGTTGAAGTGCGCCCTGCCGTTGTTGTTTTCGGCAATCCACTTGCTGGCGAACGTACCATCCTGAATCTCTTCGAGAATCTTCTTCATCTCTTTCTTCGTCTCGTCGGTGATGATGCGCTTGCCCGTCTCATAATCGCCGAATTCCGCCGTATCGGAGATGGAGTAGCGCATGAGCTTGAAGCCGCCCTTGTAGATGAGGTCGACGATGAGCTTCATCTCGTGGATGCACTCAAAATATGCGTTGCGGGGGTCATAGCCGGCCTCGACGAGCGTTTCGAAGCCCGCCTTCATCAAAGCGGTCACGCCGCCGCAGAGCACGGCCTGCTCGCCGAACAAATCGGTTTCCGTCTCGATTTTGAAAGTTGTTTCCAATACGCCCGCGCGAGAGCCGCCGATGCCCGCGGCATAGCCGAGCGCGATGTCGAGCGCTTTGCCCGTAGCGTCCTGATAGATAGCGACCAGGCAGGGCGTACCTTTGCCCGCGACATACTCGCTGCGGACGGTGTGGCCGGGAGCCTTCGGCGCAATCATGAATACGTCGACGTTCGCGGGAGGAACAATCTGCTTGAAGTGGATGTTGAAGCCGTGCGCGAACGCGAGCGCTTTGCCCTCGGTCAAGTTGGGGAGGATGCTCTCCCTGTAAATCTTCGCCTGCTTTTCGTCGGGCGTGAGAATCATGATGATGTCGGCAGCTTTCGCGGCTTCTTCCGCCGTCATAACCTTTAAGCCGGCCTTTTCCGCCTTTTCCCAGGACTTGCTGCCCTTGTACAGGCCGACGATCACTTTGACGCCGCTGTCCTTCAGGTTGAGCGCATGGGCGTGCCCCTGGCTGCCGTAGCCGATGATGGCGACCGTCTTCTTTTTCAGCACGTTGATGTCACAATCGGACTGATAGTATATTTTTGCCATATTGTTTTTCCTCCGAAACAATTTATTTCCGAATCGAAATTCGATAATATTATAGTACGCACAAAAAAATCCGTCAAGCGAATGAGCGATTTTATTTAATAATTTTACCGATACGCTCAATCGAAAAACCGAATCGGAACAGGGCAAAAAAATTTTTCGGCGCGCGGCGAAAGGGCGCCCGAATAATTGCTTTCGCGCAAAAAAAACGGTATAATAGAGCGGAACTTTTTACGGAGATACATCGATTATGGAAAAATTGAATACCGAACGGCTCATTCTTCTGCGCGGCGTACTGCGCGACGGCGCCGCCGCGGCGCTCGAGCGCGCGCTCGGGCACGACGACGTCGGCGAATACGCCAAAGCCTACGAAATTTTGCTCGAGGCGGACATGCAGAATTCGTTTGCAGACTACCTCTCCGGCCTGATTCTGCGGGAGGACAGCCTGTTTGCACGCCGCGCCTGCGTCGGCAAACCCGCAAAAGCCGTGTGCGACGCCATGGCGAACGACCTGCGCATCCTGCAGAACTTCGCCAAACGGACGGGCGAACTGCCCGGCGAAATCCGGCGGGCGACGGAGGAAGGCTTCCCCAAAATCGGCTACGGCAAGGAGAGCGGACTTTTCGGCAAGGACTGGGCGGCGGACAAAACCGTCGCAAACCTCGCGCAGTTCTACCGCGGAAACGGGTACGGCATCTACATCGGGAACAAGGCGTTCACCTTCGACGGGGAAAAACTCAAACCCGTGCGCAACACGCCCGAAATCACCCTGCGCGATTTGAAAGATTACGAAGAAGAAAAGAAAGCCGTCGAGGATAACATCGTCAACTTCGTGGAGGGGCTCCCCTACTCCAACATGCTTTTGTACGGGGACAAGGGCACGGGCAAATCCTCTACCATACACGCCATGCTCAACAAGTACGCCGAAAAGGGGCTGCGCTGCGTGGAGATTCCCAAAGAGCAGATTTGCCTCATCAACGAAGTCAAGGAAGTGCTCTCCACGCTGCCCTTTAAATTTATCCTGTTCATCGACGACCTCTCCCTCGAAGAGCGCGACGAAAAGGTCACCGCGCTCAAGGCGGGGCTGGAAGGAAGCATCCACGAGCGGAGCTCGAACGTGATGATTGCCGCAACGTCCAACCGCAGGCACATCGTGAAAGAGAACTTCTCCGACCGGGACAACAGCGTGCACGCGCGCGATACAATGGAAGAACAGCTCTCCCTCTCCGACCGGTTCGGGCTCACCGTCTGCTTCTCCTCCACCGGCAAACCGGAATACCTGTCCATTGTGAAACAGCTCGCCGCCGACGCGCACATTTCGCTGGGCGAAGAGGAACTTTGCTCCCTCGCCGAACGCTGGGCAATCGTCAAGGGCGGGCGCTCGCCGCGCCGGGCGAAGCAATTCGTCGATTACGCCTATTCCTGCCTCGCGAAAAACATCCCGATTGATATTTGATAAAACGATATTTTTTAGATGTATTTTAAATAATTTATACAAAAAAAGCGGTTAAAAAACCGCTTTTTTTATTTATATTCCCGATTTTTTACGAGGGAATACAATCAAGAATCGGAATTTTTTAAATTGCGCACAATCTGCTTCGCCGCAAAATAAATATCGCCCGCCCCCAAAAACAGAGCGACGTCGCCCGCGCCGAGGGAACAGCGCAGATAGATTTCCAGCTCCCGCACCGATTCGATATAGAGCGAGTTGGGAAGGTGCTCCGAAAGCGTCAGAGCGCTGCCGTCCGCATCGAAATATTCGCGCGCGGGATACGTTTTGTAGATGACCAAATTTTCTACACCCGAAAGGACGGACACGAAGTCGCCGAATAAAAGTTTCGTGCGCGAATAGGTGTGCGGCTGAAAGACGACGAACAGCCTGCCGCCGCAGATTTCCTCCGCCGTATGCAGGGAGGCGGAAATCTCGCGCGGATGATGGGCATAGTCGGCGATGAGCTCCGCGCCGTTCAGCCTGCCGAGCGGCTCGAAGCGGCGGCGGATGCCGCGGAATTTTTTCAGCCCCTCCGCCGCGAACGAGGGCGGATAGCCGTAATATTCGGCGACCGCCGCGGCCGCCAACGCGTTGTAGATGTTGTGCTTGCCGTACACGTTGAGCTTGACCTTATCGAAAACTTCCCCGCAGATGCGCAGGTGAAAGGAATACTTTCCGCCGCTCGAGCGCACGTTCGACGCCGAAACGTCGAACCCGTCGGACATGCCGAAGGTGAGCGAAGGGCGCACCATGTTCACGATTTCGTCCTCGCCGCATACGATTGCGCCGTCGGCGCGGCGGGCAAATTCCGCATACGCCGCCCGAAGATTTTCCGCACTCCCGTAGCACTCGAGGTGGTCTTTATCCGTATTGAGCACGACGGCGAGGTTCGGCTCGAGCTTTAAAAAATTCCCCTTGTATTCGCATGCTTCGGTGACGAAATACCTGTCGCCGCCGAAATGGAAATTGCCGTAATCGAAATCTTCCCCGCCGATGTGCGCCGAACAGCTGCCCGAACACTCTTCCAAAACGTGCGCACACATGGCGGTCGCCGTCGTTTTGCCGTGGCAGCCCGCGATGCCGACGGAATTTTCAAAGCAGGCTGCGACCAGGTGCAGAAGCTCCGCCCGGCTATAGACGGGGATGTTGCGGCGCCGCGCTTCGGCGAGCTCGACGTCGTCCTCCGCAATCGCGGAATTGACGACGATTGCGTCCGCAATGCCGATTCGCTCGGGCGCGTGGCCGTAATGCACCCGGATTCCCTCCTCTTCGAGTTTTGCCGTCATACTGCCGGCGGCAATGTCGCTGCCCGCCACGCAAAAGCCCTGCTTCTGCAGAAACAGGGCAAGACCGCTCATGCTTATCCCTCCGATTCCGATAAAGTAGATGTATCGCTTTTTCGGCCAAAATTTCCGCTTCATGGGATAATTATATGCCGCTCCGGATAAAAACTGACAAAATCCGTGAAAAATTTTAAAATTTTTTAAATTTTTTTTGAAATAGCTCTTGAAATATTGAAAAATGTATAGTAAAATAATGGCAGACGAATACTTGCATGTAAGGAGGAAACACTTTTGAAAATTTCGGACGTGCGAATCAGGTTTGTGAAGAAGGAGGACAGCAAGCTGAAAGCCGTCGCTTCCATTACCATCGATGATTGCTTCGTCGTGCACGACATCAAAATCATCGACGGCGCCGACGGCCCGTTCATTGCCATGCCCAGCCGCAAGACAAACGACGGCGAATTTAAGGACATCGCTCATCCGCTGAATACCGAGACCCGCGAAGAATTGAAAAAAGCGATTTTGACCGTTTATTCAGAAGAAGCGGAAAAGGGCGAATAATTCCCCTTGTTTCGGCTCTCTTCAGAACGGGCGAAACAGTTTTGCCGCGTCGGTTTTGCATCGATTTGCAATCAAAAAAAGGAGACTCTTTTGAGTCTCCTTTTTTCATGCCCTTTCTTAGGATGCGGACTTATTTTTTCTTGAAAAGCCTCTGCACAAAGGTGGGAAGCTCTTTATCGGCGGCATTGCCCGGCGCGCCCTGCTGCTGATACTGCGGCTGGCGGGGCGGCTGCGCATACTGCTGGCCCTGCTGCTGGTACTGCGGCTGAGCGTACTGCTGCTGGGGAGCCGCCTGCTGCTGGGGCTGGGCATACTGCGGAGCCTGCTGCTGATACTGCGGCTGCGCGTACTGCTGCTGAGGAGCCGCCTGCTGCTGGGGCTGGGCGTATTGCGGGGCCTGCTGTTGGTACTGCGGCTGCGCATACTGCTGCTGGGGGGCCGCCTGCTGATACGGCTGCCTGTATACGGGCGGCTGCTGGCCGTTCATCGTATTGTTGACGGGCGTGCGCAGATACGAGGGCGAAGCGGGCTGTTGCATGGGCGCAGGGCGCGAAGCGGCCGCCGCGGCGTTCGGATTGCCCTCCGGCAATCCCCTGTTCACAAAGAAATTGCGGCTGGAGACGTTGCGCTCGTCCTTTTGGTCGTAAATATTTTCCATGTTGGGGAAGCCCGTCGCGATGACGGTGACTTCCACTTCGTCGCTGATGTTGCTGTCGATGCAGGCGCCGAAGATGATGTTCGCGGAATAGTCGACGACGCTCTGCACGAGGGTAGCCGCCGTCTGCACTTCGTCCATCGTCAAATCGTTGCCGCCGACAATGTTGAGGATGACGCCCTTCGCGCCCTCGATTGTCGTGGTCAGAAGCGGGCAGTTGACCGCCAGGCGCACCGCCTCGACGATTCTGTTTTCGCCCTTCGCCACACCGACACCCATGTGCGCCAGGCCCTGGTCTTTCAGGATGGTGCGGACGTCCGCAAAGTCGAGGTTGATGAGCGCGGGGTTGACGATGAGGTCGGCAATGCCGCGGATACCCTGCTTCAAAATCTCGTCCGCGACACGGAGCGCGTCGACCATCGACGTATTTTTCGGAACGACGCAGGTAATCTTATCGTTCGGGATGATGATGAGCGTATCGACGTACTTTCTGAGGTTTTCGAGCCCCTTCATCGTATTGTCCATGCGCTTTTTGCCCTCGAAGTTGAAAGGCTCGGTGACGATAGCGATGGTCAGAATCTTCAAATCGCGCGCAATCTTGGCGATGACGGGTGCGGCGCCCGTACCGGTGCCGCCGCCCATGCCTGCCGTGATGAACAGGAGGTCGGTATCCTTGATTGCCTCGGTGAGGACTTCCTTGCTTTCCTCGGCGGCCGCCCTGCCGACTTCCGGCTCTGCACCCGCGCCGAGGCCCTTCGTCAAAGCGGAACCGATTTGAATCTTATTCTCCGCCTTGGAAAGGAGCAGGATCTGCTTGTCCGTATTGACGGCTACATAGCTTGCGCTCTGAATGCCCGCCTCAATCATGCGGTTGACCGCGTTGTTCCCCGCGCCGCCGACGCCGACGACCTTTATCCTCGCAACGCCGGACAGGCTGTCCAAACTGTTAAACATAGTAAAATTTACCCTCCGAATCCGTTAAATAATTTATAAAAAAAGCTGTTTTCGCGTTTGGTCGCCAAAGCCATATCCAACAGGCTCAAAAGCGAACTCTGCGACGCTTTGTTGTAGTACGGCAGGTTGGGAGCAATAATCTCCACGACTTTGTTCAGGCGGTTGGTAAGGTGCTCGCGCGCGCCGCGGATTCCCGTAATGCCCCCGCCCGTCAACAAAATGGGCCTATATTCTATATTTCTGTCACCGCAAAGCTCCAAACATTTGTTGATAACTTCGCAGATGAGGTCTAATCCCTCCTTCACTTTCTCCTTCAAAAACTGCATGGGGAGTGTGTAGGAGCGCATTTTATCGATATACTCGATATTTGTTTTGTCGTCGTCGCGCCCCGAAAGGTTGATTTTACCAATCATTGCCTCGACGATTTCAAACGGAATGTCGATATCCCCGTCCGCAAACACCTGCGCGGTGACGTGTCCGCCGCCGGCGGAACAGGCGCTTTGATAGGTGATTCCGTTGCCGCAGACGACGCTGAACGTCATGGAAATTTTATCGATATCCAGGAGAATCGCATATTCGTCGCGCGTTTCCGACGGGATGAGATACAGCGCTTCCGCCAAAGAAGCGGGAAGAAACTCGACTTTTTTGACGCCGTATTCCTCCAAAATGTTGCGCAGCGTGCCGATAAAGCGGTCGCTCGCGAGAAAATAGCTCAGATACCCTTCCAGCGAATCGCTGACCATGCCCACGGGGTCGATGGTGCGGCGCTTGTCCGACGTGACATAGAAAATTGCCGAGCGGCGGATGAGCGTGTAGGCGGGAATCGGTTCGGCGTAACCGCCGTCGAACAGGGCGGCGACGTCTGCCGCGGTGATGCGGCGCTTGCTTTGAAAACTAATCAGATGCCGCCGGGTGAGCACTTTGCAAAATTCCCCCGGAACGCCGACGTAGATTTCGCGGATACTGCTGCCCAGGCTTTGCTCCACCGCGTCGAGCGAGGCGGCAATCGCCTGCTGCAGGCCGCGCACGTCGAAAAACTCCGCTTCCGCAAAGCCGTCGTACGGGTGGGTATGAATCCCCTTGAAAACAAAGGTATTGTTGACTCCCCGTTCCCCGACAAGGACGGTAACGTCTGCCGAACGCACGTCCAGCACGGCTACGCTTTTGCGGTTCATTTTTCTCTCCGTTTTCCTCTTCCGCGAAATATGATTTATACAATCACTATTATATAATAAAAATTTTTTTATGTCAATAGAAAAACGTTCCCCGAAAGAAATCTTTCGGGGAAACGTGTAGGAAATTTTTGGTATTTTACGCTTTTTCCGCCTGCGAAGGGTCGGGCGGCGTTCCGGGGTTGTAAATGGGCTCGGCTAATTCGAATTTTCCCGTCGAAATGTTGTACACATCAGTGACGTAGATGTACCCGTACACGCGGCCTTCGTCGCCGAGATAAATCTTATCCCCGCCCTCGCCCGAACTCATTACATACGGGTTTTCGTACATGTCCAAAGCGAGTTTTGCCTTTTCCGACGCGTTGCGCGCGGGGTCGATAATCTGTATCTGCACCCCCTCCGCCGTTTCCACGATGAACCAGGCATTGGTGAGCCAATCCGAAGCATCATAATCTTCATCCTGCCCGTAAGTAATGCGGAGGATGTTGCCGCGCATGTCGCGGTCATTGACTTCGGCAATGAATGTTTTCAGCGCGGCGTAAGCGCTGCGGTACTCTTCCGTTACGGTAAACTGTTCGCCGACCTTCGGTACGTTGAACCCGATGCCCACGACCTCGATGTTTCTGCCGGCGATGTTGTTGTGGTTGTCATTCGCCACGGACAGCACGGTACCGTCGTCGCCGACGACGTAGTAGGTATCGTTCAAAACAAAGGTGTACGCCTCGTACTTTTCCTTGACGGAGACGCTGATTTTATTGGGGAACGTTTTTTCGATGCCCGTCACTTCCAGATACCCGCCGCCCTCTTCGGCGACGACCTCGCGGATGTTCTCCTCTTCGAAGAACAGGTAATTTTTGCGCAGGTACTTTTCCTCCAGCTGCTGCTGGATTCGCTCGGACGCAGCGACCATCTGCGGGCTGCCTGCGTCGTACACCACGTCGAACTGCGATATGGAGCAAACGGCGCTGAACGCAATCAAAAAGACAATTACAAAGACTGCGACCGCACTGCTGATAACAAAAATCCTCTTTTGCATCCCTTCTCCTTTGCATACTTTATTTCACGCAAAAAGTTTTAAGCTGTTAAAACTTTTTGCCGTGATTCGAGGACAAACCCGATGTTCGCCCGCTTTCGCGGCCTCGGCATCGTGTTTTTCCTCTTT
>CAKNLK010000002.1 GCA_930989535.1 uncultured Clostridia bacterium
AATGCTTCCGCAAGCAGATGTCGAAGTTCATCAAGTTCGGCGGCGACAACGGCGCTATCATGGTCAACAATGCTGACTGGCTTCTGAACCTCAACTACATCGATTTCCTGCGCGATATCGGTGTGCACTTCTCCGTCAACAAGATGCTCTCGGCGGAGTGCTTCAAGTCGCGCTACGAGAGGGGGCTTTCCTTCTTCGAGTTCAATTACATGCTTATGCAGGCGTACGATTTCCTCGTACTGTATAAGAAATACGGCTGCAAGCTCGAGCTGGGCGGCGACGACCAGTGGAGCAACATCCTCGCGGGCGCGGACCTCATCCGCCGCAAGGAACAGCAGCCCGCGTTCGCGATGACGTTCACGCTTCTCACAACCTCGGACGGCCGGAAAATGGGTAAAACGGCAAAGGGCGCCGTTTGGCTGGACGAGAACAAAACGAGCCCTTACGAATTTTATCAGTATTGGAGAAACGTGGACGACGCGGACGTCGAAAAGTGCTTAAAGCTCCTCACCTTCCTGCCGCTGGAGCAGATTTCCGAGCTGTGCGCGCATAAAGACGAGCGCATCAACGCGGCGAAGGAGACGCTCGCCTACGAGCTGACCAAGATGGTGCACGGGCAGGAAAAGGCGGACGCGGCGCAGGCGCAGGCGAAGGCGGCGTTCGGCGGCGACGCGGAGAACATGCCCACGGCGGAGATTCCCGCGGATACGGCGACGGTCGCAGACGTTCTGGTCGCGGCGAAAGCGGCGAAGTCCAAGAGCGAGGCGCGGCGGCTCATCGAGGGCGGCGGCGTGAAAATCGACGAGGAGAAAATCGACGACGTGAACGCTGAAATCCCCGTTTCCGCGAAGGAAAAGGGCGAATTTGTCCTGCACAAGGGGAAGAAGACGCATATAAGGGTGCTACTCGCGTAAATCTCGGCAAGCTGTTGCCTGCGATTTACTGCGATTGGAGGGGAAACCCGAACGGCTTTCCCCTTTGTCCGCGATATATAAGGGCACACATATTATACAATCGCGGACATTCACCCCTTCTGTAAGCCGAGGTGTCGGCAAATAGGGGTGCGCTGCGCAAAAGTGTCGTTTTGCTTGCGCGAATGAGTATATAACAGCTGTTTTATAACCATGAAAAGCTATCTTTCCGTGTATTCGGCGACAACATACGAAAAGGTCATCGAGCGCTCGCGCTTCATCGCCAACTGCGCCCACGCCGAAAGCGAGGAGGAAGCGCGGGCGTTCATCGCCAAGGTGCGTGCCGAGCATTCGCTCGCCACGCACAACTGCTTTGCGTTCGTCGCGGACAAGGTCGGCAATCTCATGCGCTTTTCCGACGACGGCGAGCCGCAGGGTACGGCGGGCATGCCCATTCTGGACGTGCTCAAAAACAAAAAACTTTTCGAAACCGCGGTGGTCGTCACACGCTATTTCGGCGGAATCAAGCTGGGTGCGGGCGGACTCGTGCGCGCCTATTCGGGTACTGCCGCCGAGGCGCTCGATTTGGCGGATATCCGCGAATACACGCCCTGCCGCGAGGTGTATTTCACCGTCGGCTACGAAAATTTCGACGCGCTGAAAAAGTACCTCTCGCAGAGCGACTGCACCGTCAAGGATACGCAGTATTCCGACAAGGTGCGCGTCTGCGCCGCAGTGAAAGCGGCGGACGCGGAAAACTTCCTTTCCGCCGCGCGCGACTTTATGGCGGGCAGGGCGGACGCCGAGGAAGGGGAGGAATATCTCTTTCCGTTCCCCCTCTCCCGAAGATAGCGGCGGGACAGACAATAAATCGAAAAAACCGATTGCACCGATTCGAATAATCCGAATTGCAAATTGTTTACAAACGGGCGTTTCGGTGGTATAATGGGTGTATTCGGAATAAGAGAAATTGCGCATGTGCGCAAATAAATGAGGTGGAATTGTATGAAATTCATCAAAGCGGAAAAATTGAAAGAAAAGCCCGCCGACCAGAGCAAACTCGGGTTCGGCAAAATCTTCACCGACTATATGCTGACGATGAAGTATAAAGACGGCAAGTGGGGCGAACCCGTCATCGAGCCGTACGGCCCGGTCGCGTTCGACCTCGCCACCACGGTGTTCCATTACGCGCAGGGCATCTTCGAGGGGCTGAAAGCCTTCAAAAACGACAAGGGCGAAGTGCGCGTGTTCCGCCCCGAGGAGAACTTCAAGCGCATGAACCGCTCCGCCGAGCGCATGTGCATCCCGCTCATCGACGAAAAACTCGTCCTCGACGGGCTGTTCGAGCTTTTGAAAATCGAAAAGGACTGGATTCCGACCGCGCCCGGCACGGCGCTGTACATCCGCCCGTCTATCATCGCCACGAACGTGCAGCTGGGCGTGCATGCGGCGACGGAGTACCTGTTCTTCATCATCCTCTCGCCCGTCGGCAGCTACTACGCGCACGGGCTGGAGCCTACCCGCCTGTTGGTCGAGGATTATTACACCCGCGCGACCGTGGGCGGCACGGGCGAATCCAAGTGCATCGCCAACTACGCGGTCTCCCTCAAGGCGGGCGAAGAGGCGGAAAAGAAGGGCTTCGATCAAGTCCTTTGGCTGGACGCGAACGAAAAGAAATACGTCGAGGAAGTCGGCTCGATGAATATGTTCTTCGTCATCGACGGAGAAGTTGTAACGCCCGCGCTCGTCGGCTCGATTTTGCCGGGCATCACCCGCAAGAGCAGCATCGAGCTTCTGCGCGCGCACGGTTACAAGGTTTCCGAGCGCCGCGTCTCCATCGACGAGGTCATCGAGGCGCAGAAGAGGGGCACGCTGAACGAGGCGTTCGGCACGGGCACGGCGGCGGTCATTTCGCCCGTCGGAATGATGGAGTATAAGGGCGTCGATTACGTCGTCAACGGCGGCAAGATGGGCGACATCACCAAATGGCTGTACGACACCATCACCGGTATTCAGACGGGGCGCTTGGAAGATAAATTCGGTTGGGTAGTCAAGCTGTGAGCATGTTCGATAAGCTGTTCAAGAAAAAAGCGAACGATAAAGCCGTCATCAAGTTCTGGAAGGAATTTGAGAGCCGCGCCGAGCTGTACGCCGATATTCTGGCGGAAGGGGACGAGGACAGCGAGGATTATCTCTGGATGAAAGGGCTGGTCGGCAAGTCGCTCAAGCTGTGCTGTCTGGATACGATGTGCGGCTACGATTTTGAGTTCGATACCTCGCGCGACCCCCCGCGCCTCATCTTCCATCACATGAACGACAACTATCTGAAGCAGGTGGGCGAGCTGCTCGCCAAGTATTACCCGAGCAGTCTCTCGGGTACCATCGGGTTTGCTGTGGCGGAATAATCCGCAAACAATTCCGCGCAATTTTTGCGCGGAATTTTGCTATTTTGCCGAAAAGAAGTACTGGACGATTTTTAATCGTTCTTATGCAAAATTTGCCTAAATATGCGAAAAAACACCGTTTACGGAGGTACTATGTCAGACATAACAGCCATTACGCCGCAGGTTAAGGACAAGGAGCGGTGCAATATCTACGTGGACGGCAAGTTCTACTGCGGCTTAAAATTGGAGACGGCGCTGCGCTATCGTTTGAAGGCGGGCGAGCCGATTGACCTTGCGAAGCTGGACGAAATTCAGCTGGAAAACGAAAAGTCGCAGGCGCTGGACAAGGCGATGACGCACCTGTCCGCATCCATGAAGACGGAAAAACAGATTCGCGACTATCTCAAAAAGAAAGGGTATGTCGACGCGGTGTGCGACTATGTTTTGGAAAAGCTGCGCGGCTACAGCTTTGTGGACGACGGCGAGTACTGCGAGCAATACGTGCGCACGGCTGGCAAGAACAAGGGGCGGCGCTTGATTGCGGCGGAGCTGAAAAAGCGGGGCGCCTCGGAGGATGCCATCGGCGCCGCTCTTGAAGACCGCGAGGGCGAGGAAGACGCGGCGAAAGCGGTGCTCGCCAAGTACATGAAGAACCGCGAGTTCACCCGCGAAAACCTGACCAAGGCGTACCGCCATCTCCTGTCCAAGGGGTTCGATTACGACACGGCGAAAGACGCGCTCGCATCGCTCGGCGCGGACGACGAGTAAGGGTGAAGCGCGGCGGCCGGACGGGCGCATGTGCCGCCGGCGCGTTCGCGCGGCGGACGGTTGCAAGGGGAGGAGAGACAAATGCAGAACGTACTCACCTGCGCGCAGATGCGCGCGGCGGATAAATATACCATCGAAACGCTGGGGGTGCCCTCCGCGGAGCTCATGGAGCGGGCGGGCGCGGCGATTGCCGAGGAGGCGGAAAAGCTGCTCCGCGAAACGGGCGGGCACAGGGTGCTCGCGGTGTGCGGCGGCGGCAACAACGGCGGCGACGGCTGGTGCGCGGCGCGCTATCTCGCCGAGCGCGGGTTCGAAACGGCGGTGTACACGCTGACGGACAAACTTTCCCCCGACTGTGCCGCCCAGCGCGCGGCGTACGAGAGCGCGCTCGCGGCCGCGGGCGAAGACTCCGCCGTGTTCGCTTTGTTTCCGGAAGAAAAGTTCGACGTCATTCTCGACGCGGTGTTCGGCACGGGGTTCCGCGGCGCGCCCGAGGGGCGCTTTGCCGAGGCGATTGCGCGCATGAACGAGAGCGGCGCAAAGATTGTATCCGCCGATATTCCGAGCGGATTAAACGGGGATACGGGCGCCTTTTCGCAGTGCGTGAAGGCGGACGTCACCGTCACAATCGGGGAGCTCAAGGGCGGGCTTCTGCTCGGCGACGGCGCCGATGTCTGCGGAAAAATCGTGCGGCGGGATATCGGCATATCCCTTCCGTCCCCCGCGCAGGCGGGGCTTTGCGGCGCGGCGGATTTTAGAAATGTGTTTCCCCCGCGCAGGGCGAACACGCACAAGGGGAGCTTCGGCAGGGCGGCGATTCTCGCGGGCAGCGTCGCCTATTCCGGCCCGCCGTTCCTTACGGCGGGCGCCGCGCTCCGATGCGGGTGCGGTTATACCTGGCTCGCCGTTCCCGCCGACATTTTTCCGTATTCTGTCGGGAAACTGCCCGAGGCGATTTTGCTCGGCGCCCCCGCCGAGGAGGGGCATGTGCGCTTCGACGAGGAATTTTTGCGCGGTTTTGCGGCGGGCAAAAACGCCGTCGCGGTCGGCATGGGCTGCGGCGTTTCGCGCGGGCTGTACGACAGCCTCTCTTTCCTGCTCTCCGAATACCGCGGCACCCTTGTAATTGACGCGGACGCGCTCACCGCGCTTGCGGAGTACGGCGCGGATATCCTGCGCGAAAAGAGCTGCCGCGTGATTCTGACGCCGCACGCCAAGGAGTTTTCGCGGCTGTGCGGCAAGCCGCTCGAGGAAGTTCTGCAAAACGGCGGGGCGCTCGCCAAGGCGTTCGCGGCAGAATACGGCGTCACCGTGTTGTTGAAGGGGCATACGAGCCTCGTCACGAACGGAAAATTTACGGTTTTCTGCAACGAAGGCACGCCCGCGCTCGCCAAGGGCGGCAGCGGCGACGTGCTGTCGGGCATCATCGTCTCCCTCGCGGCGCGCGGGGTGGGCACGATGGATTCGGCGGCGTGCGGCTCGTGGCTTTTGGGGCGCGCGGGCAAGCTGGCGGCGGCCGAGCAGGGCAACGAATACAGCGTCTGCGGAACGGACGTCATCGCCAAACTTCCCGCGGCGGTTTCGCAGCTGATTGCGGAGTGCAGAAATTGACGGAAAAAGCGCAAAACAATGGGCGGGCGCGTATAAAACGGCGGCAATCGGGCGATACTGTTTTGCGGAAAGACACTTCTCCGAACGGGCGGGCTTCGCGGTACATATACTGTTAGGGGAGGGTTTTTCCGAAAGATAAGTCAAGCGAGGTTGCTGCCAATGGAAATCAAGAGGGGAGAATTGTACTACGCAGACCTTAGCCCCGTAGTCGGGAGCGAACAGGGCGGCGTCCGTCCGGTTCTCGTCGTACAGAACGACGTCGGCAACAAATATTCCCCCACGGTCATCGCGGCGGCGGTCACGAGCAAAATGACCAAGGCGAAACTTCCCACACACATCGAAATCGCGGGCCGCAGCTACGGACTGCAAAAAGATTCGGTCATTCTGCTCGAGCAAATCCGCACGCTGGATAAGCGGCGGCTGAAAGAGCGCATCGGCTCCCTGCCCCTTTCCACCATGCGGAAGGTGGACGGCGCCCTGCTCATCAGTCTCGGCTGTACCGGAGGAATGCAATGATTGTTGCTTAAAACAAAACAGACCCGCCCGCCGCTGACAAAGCGGCGGGCGGGTTTTTGCCTCCTTTCCGAACGGCGGCAGGCGGAGCGCCGCCGAAGAAAGGAGCGGCGCAGCAGTGCCGCGGGCGAAAAAGCCGCGCACAAACGCCGGGAAAATTTCTTCGTACAAACACTTTAATTTTTTCGCCGAGTATGGTATAATAAAGTTGTATACCGCCGCCGGTACGAATCGGCAAGGGGCTTTGCCCGCCGCGCGGCGGCCGAAACGCGGAGCGTTTCGGCGAATAAAATCCGCCTTCGGCGGAGCAACGGAGCATGCGTATGAGAGACCCCAACTATTTTATTCCGCCGCGGTCGTTTTCAATCTTCGGGTTCGACATCTACTATTATGCGGTGATGATTGTGTGCGGCATCATCCTCGCCGTCATCGTGGCGACGCTGTTATTCAAGCGCCGCAACATCCCTGCCGATTGGATTTTTGACCTCATCCTGTGCGTTCTGCCCATCGGGATTGTGGGCGCACGGCTGTTTTATTGCATCACCGGTAACGTCGAGCCGCAGTATTGGTTTTCCTTCGACGACGTGTACGGCATCCGCGCGGGCGGGCTGTCCATCATCGGCGGCGTCATCGGCGGGGCGCTCGGCGTCGTGCTGTTCTGCCTCATTCATAAGGTGAATTTCTTCCGCATAGCCGACTGCGTCGTGCCCGGGCTCGCGCTCGCGCAGGTGCTCGGCCGCTGGGGCAACTTTTTTAACCAGGAAGTGTACGGCGCCGAAGTCACGAACACTGCGCTGCAGTGGTTTCCTTTCGCCGTATTCATTGAAGATACGAACAGCTGGCACTACGCTTTCTTTTTCTATGAAGGGCTGTTTAATTTCATCGTCTTCGCGCTGCTGTTCCTCTTGCTGTGGAAATTCAAAAAGAAGCCGAGCGGCCTGGCTTTGGCGGGATATCTGTTCAGCTACGGCCTGGTGCGCTCCATCATGGAACCTCTGCGCGATCCGCAGTATATTCTCGGCAACAACGTGCCGATTTCCTTCGTGTTTTCGCTGATTATGTGCGTGGGCGGAATTCTGCTCGCGCTCAGTCTGCTCTATTATAACCGCCGCAAATACGGCCGTTGCTTCGGCGCGGCGGAAGGGGAGCCTTTGGCGATTTTGCCCAAGTACTACACCAAGGAACAGCGCAAAAAGATGGAGGAAGAGAAACTCGCCAAGCAAAAGGCGGCAAAGCTGAAGGCTGCCTCCGACGGCGGAAAGCCTGCGGCGCCGAAAAAGCGGGTCGCCGTCTGCCCCGCGTGCGGTGCGCGCTTCGCCGCGGAGGGAGAGGTGGCGGAATGCCCCTTCTGCCATTCGCCCGTGCAGGCTGCAACGCCCGAAACGGGTGCGGATGCGGCGCAAACAGGCGCGGCGGACGGCGCCGATAAAGACACAAGCGGCGCGGATTCGGAGGCAGACAAATGAGCCGCGATTTGACGCTTTTGACCGATTTATACCAGCTCACGATGATGAGCGGGTACCTCAAAAACGAAAAGGAAAAGGACGTTGCGGTGTTCGACCTCTTTTTCCGCCGCAACAGCACCATCACCTATTCGGTGGCGGCGGGGTTGCAGCAGGCTATCGAATATGTGCAGAATATCCGCTTTGACGAGGAGGACATCGCCTACCTCCGCTCACTGGATTTGTTCGACGAGGAATTTTTACAGTATTTAAAGACATTTCGCTTCACGGGCGACATCTACGCCGTGCCCGAGGGCACCGTCGTGTTTCCCGAGGAGCCGATTATCACCGTCAAGGCGCCCCTGTTGGAGGCGCAGTTCCTCGAAACGGCGCTTTTAAACATCGTCAACCACCAGACGCTCATCGCATCCAAGTCCGCCAAGGTCGCGTACGCGGCGGCGGGGGAAACGGTGATGGAATTCGGCCTGCGCCGCGCGCAGGGGCCGGACGCGGGCATTTACGGCGCGCGCGCCTCCGTCATCGGCGGCTGCCGCTCCACCTCCAACGTGCTCGCGGGCAAACTGTTCGATATCCCCGTGGCAGGCACCCACGCGCACAGTTGGGTGATGAATTTCCCCACCGAATACGAGGCGTTTAAGGCGTATGCGGAAATTTTCCCCGACGCCTGCCTGCTGCTCGTGGATACTTACGACACCCTGAAGAGCGGCGTCCCCAACGCCATCCGCGTGTTCGACGAACTGCGGGCGGCGGGGCACGAGCCGAAGGGCATCCGTCTCGACAGCGGCGATCTGGCGTATCTTTCCAAGCGCGCCCGCCGCATGCTCGACGAGGCGGGCTATCCCGACGCCATCATCTGCGCGTCGGGCGATTTGGACGAATACCTCATCGCATCCCTCAAAAACCAGGGCGCGAAAATCGACTTGTGGGGGGTGGGCACAAAGCTCATCACCAGCGCGGATATGCCCGCGCTCGGCGGCGTCTACAAGCTCTCCGCGCTGTATCCCAAGGAGGGCGGCGAGGTGCCGAAGATTAAACTGTCCGACAATTCGGACAAAATCACCAACCCCGCGTTCAAGGACGTGTACCGCATCTACGACAACAAGACGGGCAAGGCGGAGGCCGACCTCATCGTCGTGCGCGGCGAAAAAATCGACACGGGTAAGCCGCTCACGATTTTTCACCCGAAGGATACCTGGAAGCGCACCACGTTCACCGACTATTCGGTGCGGCAGCTCACGGTGCCCGTAATCCGGGGCGGAAAGCTCGTGTACGAACTGCCCCCGCTTTCGGCGATATGCGACTATGCGGAGAAGGAGAAGGAAACGTTTTGGGACGAGTATAAGCGGCTGGACAATCCGCACGTATATAAAGTGGATTTGTCGCAGAAGCTGTACGATATAAAGAATAAACTGATTTCGGAGATTAGGGCGGAAAATGCGTAAAAAGTTCAAACAAGAGGAAGTGGAAAAGCTCATCGCGGGCATCCGCGAGGCGTACGAAACGAAAATTCGCCGCCTCGAATACCGCAACGAGGGGCTGGTTTCGGAGAACCGCACCCTGCGCGCCAGCCTCGCGGAGATGAAGAGCCGCGAGAGCAAGGTGGGCAAGGCGCTCGTCGCCGCGGAAACGAAAGGCGAGGAAATCAAGGAGTTTTACCGCATGAGCGCGGAAACGGAGTGGAAGACGCTCCAGCTCTTCGCCGACAAGTGGAAAAAGCTCGCCGCGCAGATGGCGGGCGTCATCCCCAAGGACGACGCGGAAAAGTACACCAAATTCGCCGACGATTTGGCGGCGCTTTTGGGCAAGGAAAAGGGCAAATTCCGCGCGGAAAACGGCGCCTCGCCCGACGAGGAGCCGTTCGACCCGAAGGCGGTCATCGGCAAGTACATAGAGAGCGAAGAGGAAGACACGGGCTTCAACCTCGACGACGTGCTCAACCCCAAGGGGGAGCTCGACCTCGAAAAATTGTGCCGCGACCTCGGCTTGATGGACGATTAGGAGCGATTCAATGGCATACGCATTCATATTTTTTATCGTGCTTTTGGTTGACCAGGGGAGCAAGGCACTCGCGGCGGCCCTGCATTTTGACAATATTCAAATCATACCGGGGCTCATCGGGTTCGATTTTACCTACAACCCCGGCATCGCGTACGGCAGCTTCGGCGACGCGCCGTGGCTGCAGCCGACGGTCATTGCAGTTACCTGCGTCGCAATCGTCGCGTTCTTCGTTGCGCTCATCAAGGTGGGCAAGGGGCGCAAGTGCCTACGCACGGGAATCGTGCTCATCATGGTCGGGGCGGCGGGCAACCTCGTCGACCGCCTCGTCGAACAGCAGGTGCGCGACTTTATCCTCGTTTCCGTGGGGAATATCGGGTTTTTGAACTTCAACTGCAACGTGGCCGACATCGCCATCACCGTCGGCGCCGTGCTGTTTATTCTGGCACTTTTGTTTGTGGATAAGGACGCGCTCTTCCGCTTCGGCAAACAGAAAAAGAAGGACGAAGCTGCGCTGATGGAGGCGGTCGCCGATCTCGACGAGCGCGCGGCGGAAACGGACAACGACCTCGGCGCCGATACGCCGGCCGATAAAAAGACAGAATGAACGAGCGCATCATGGCGGAGAGCGCGGCGGCGCGGCTGGACGTGTTTCTCTCCGAACGGCTGAACATCACCCGCTCGGCGGCAAAAAAGCTCATCGACGACGGGCACGTCACCGTCGGAGGTTCGCCCGCCAAGGCGTCGCGCGCGGTGGCGGCGGGGGAGGAGATTCTCTGCGAGATTCCCGCGCCGCAGGCGCTCGATTTGACGCCGCAGGACATTCCCATCGACATCATCTACGAAGACGACGACATCGCCGTCGTCAACAAGCCGCAGGGGCTGACGGTACACGCGGGCAGCGGCAATTTGTCGGGCACCCTCGTCAACGCGCTCCTGTACCGACTGAAGAGCCTCAGTTCCATCAACGGGGTTATCCGCCCCGGCATCGTGCACCGCATCGATAAGGATACGTCGGGGCTCCTCGTCGTCGCCAAAAACGACGCGGCGCACCTGTCCCTGTCCGAACAGATTTCCGAAAAGACCTGCCGCCGCGAGTACCTCGCGCTGTGCGACGGGATTTTTAAGGAGGATGCGGGCAGGGTGGAAACGTACATCGGCCGCAGCCCCGCCGACCGCACGAAGATGGCGGTCGTGCCCAAGGAAAAGGGGAGATACGCCGCCACGAATTTCGAGGTCGTGCGGCGCTTTGCGGCGGGGTATACCCTCGTCCGCTTCCGCTTAGAAACGGGGCGCACCCACCAAATCCGCGTGCATTGCAAACATCTGGGGCATCCCATCGTCGGCGACCCCGTATACGGGAGCAAACGGCAGAAGTTCAAGCTGAACGGTCAGCTTCTGCACGCCTGCCGCCTGGAACTCACGCACCCGAAAACGGGCGAGCGCATGGCGTTCGAGGCGCCGCTGCCTGCCTATTTTTCCGAGGTGTTGGAAAAATTGGATAGGGAGGAGCGCGGCCGCGCAAGGTAAACCGCCCGCAAAGGTTTGCACGCGCAACCGCGTGGGCAGTACTATAAATGCCGCCGCTCGCCGCGGCGCAAAGGGGAACCGTATGAAAATCAAGGGCAAATTGATGGACGCGGAGGGCATGCAAAACACCTTCCGCCGCCTCGCGCATCAGATTATCGAAAAAAACGAGGGCGTGGAAAACCTCGTGCTCATCGGCATCCGCACGCGCGGCGTCACCGTCGCCGAGCGCATTAAGGCGTGCCTCGATTCCATCGAGGGCGAGAACGTGCCGCTGGGTGTGTTCGATATCGCGCTGTATCGCGACGATTTGGAGGATTTAGGCTCCGAAGTGGAGTTTTTCGGCAGTGAAATCGACTTTTCCGTGGACGGAAAGACGGTGCTCATCTGCGACGACGTGCTCTACACGGGCAGAACGGTGCGCGCGGCGATTTCCGAAGTGATGGCGCTCGGCCGCCCCGCCAAGATTCAGCTTTTAACGCTCGTCGACCGCGGCCACCGCGAACTGCCGTTCAAGGCGGATTTCACGGGCAAGAGCGTACCCTCCTCCGCCAAAGAGGGCGTCGCCGTCCGCTTTACCGAAACGGATGGGGAGGATGGGGTGTTTATATATGACAAGTAGAAATGTTCTCACTTTTTGTTTTGAGCTGACAAAACAAAAAGTCGAGAGTTGGAGGGGAAACCCGAGCGGCTTTCCCCTCGGCGGCGCGCTTTTTCAGGGCACGCCTTTTTTATGCGTGCCGCCTTTACTCCCTTCCGTAAGCCGAGGTATCGGTAAATAGGAGTGCGCTTTCCGAAAAGCGTGGTTTTCAGTCGCGCATTTGATTTATTATAAATATAAGGCTTATATAAAAACAGGGGGCGAGAAATTTTCTCGTTCCCTGTTTTTAGCGCGATTCTAATTTATGTACCAGGAAGGAATAGCATTTTCCATATTATCATACCAGGATAACACATCCTTTGCCTGTTTGAGCATGGTTTGTATCTGGGCGTCGCCGAACGGTATCGCCCAGGGCAGGGAGGAAAGGGTATTGCTGCTGATATACAGCGCGAGGAGTTTCCAAAACGGCAATGGAACGGCGTTGTCAAAATATCCGTTTATCATTCCGCTTGCAAATAAGGAAGAGGATTGCGCACACCAAACGATGCGGTTGAACTCCTCCCACGGATCGCCGTAATCATTTCTGTCAAAATCGATAATGTACAATTTATTGTCATTCCCGAGCATCATATTTCCGATATGATAATCCCCGTGCTGATAGGATTGAGGGCGCTCTTTGAGCAGATAACGGTTTGCTTCAATAAATTTAATAAACAGTTCACCGTTTTCATACCGCAGACTACAATTGTTATATGCGCAAATTTTATAATCAAGTTTGCGATTAAAAAAAGAAGCCCAGTTTTCATGCCCATCGGGCGCGGGTAAACTATGAATTTTTTTTAATATCCTTCCTGCATCGGTTCCAAACCGGTATTGTTCTTCGGCAGGAAGCGACGGTATTATTTTTTCTGCGTTTGTGCCGTCGATCCAACTTTGCAGAAAGTATATGCCTTCGTCGGAAATGCCGAAATCGATCGGCATACACATAGGCACACCGAGCTGCGCAACTTTTTGCATGGCTATATATTCGTTCTTTTTCCGCTCATACTGATCAAGGGAAGAGAGTCGCATAAACATTTTGGTGCCGTCAGGCGCAATCAAACAGTACTTTTTATCTTTTGACCAGCCTTCGTTGATCGGCGTTTTTTTAATATATTCGATCATCCTTCCATTTCCCGTATTTGTCTTTTTGTTTCCAGTATAGCATATAAATACTATATGTCAAGAGAATTTTTTTTACAGAACGATCATCCCTGTAATTTCCGACAAAATTTTTACGGAAATGTTGCAAAAAAATACATACGTTCGCTTGAAAAACGCAGAATAAAGTGGTACAATACATACCGTACAATAAAGAAAGGAGAGAATCTTGTATGGCTAAAAAACAGAGAACGGAAGGGCAGGCAAAGCGCGACCTCGTAAAATTCTGTGCGTTTGTGGCGCTCATCGTTGCGGCGTTCACATTTACCTTCGGCGGATTGTTCAACGGCTCGGTTGCGGGCGACATCCTCGACCTGATCGCGAAGCTCGCGCTTTTGGTTGCGATCGCATTCCCTGCTTATACGTTCAGCCGGGGATTGGGTATCGTATGGCGCGTCATTTTCTGGATTGCGCTTGTCATCTATATCCTCGGCTGCGTGTTGGGCATGCTCAGCATCAACATCGGCTGATACGGAAAAGGAAGAAAGGCGGTTTGCTTCGGCAGGCCGCTTTTTTCTTTACAAACGCCGCGTTTTTTTGTATAATAGCGGGGAATAAGAACAAAACGGCGCGCCCTGTAACGGCGCGGGAGAGAGTTATGAGCAATCCTTTGGTCGCCATCGTCGGCCGCCCGAACGTGGGGAAGAGCACCCTCTTCAACAAGATCGCGGGCAGAAAAATTTCCATCACCGAAAACAGGCCGGGCGTCACGCGCGACAGGCTGTATGCCGACGCGGAGTGGCGCGGCAAAAAATTCACCGTTGTCGATACGGGCGGCATCGAGCTCAAATCGGAGGACACCATGTGGAAGGAAATCCTCCGCCAGGCGGATACCGCCATCGACATGGCGCAAGTCATCGTGCTCATGGTGGACGGCAAGGAGGAGCTGACCTCCTCCGACTACGACGTGGCGGACAAGCTCCGCCGCTGTAAAAAGCCGGTCATCCTCGCCGTCAATAAAATCGACAACTTTTCGCCCGACAAGCTGTTCGAATATTATGCCTTGGGCCTGGGCGAGCCCTTCGCCCTCTCCGCCGAACATTCGCAGGGCGTGGGGGATTTGCTCGACGAAATCGTCGCCCACTTCGACGGCGGCGACGAGGAGGAGCACGACCGCCTGAAAATCGCGGTGGTCGGCAAGCCGAACGCGGGCAAGAGCAGCCTCGTCAACCGTCTTTTGGGCTTCGAGCGCACCATCGTCACCGACATGGCGGGCACCACGCGCGACGCGATCGACACACCCTTCGAGCTGGACGGCGAAAAATATATCATTATCGACACGGCGGGCATCCGCAAAAAGCGGAGCGTTTCCGACGACGTGGAATATTACAGCGTTCTGCGCGCCTTCGACGCGGTGCGCCGCGCCGACGTCTGCCTTTTGGTGGTGGACAGCGCTGAAGGTCTCACCGAGCAGGACGTGAAGATTATCGGCTATGTACACGAGCAGGGCAAACCCTCCGTCATCGTCATGAACAAGTGGGATCTCATCGAAAAGGATTCCAAAACGGTCAACAAATTCGAGGAAAAGCTGAAAGCCGACCTCAAATTCATGGACTACTACCTGTCCGTATATATTTCCGCCAAAACGGGCCAGCGCGCCGAAAAGGTACTATCCTTTGCGCGCAGGGCGTACGAAAACGCCAACCGCCGCATCTCGACGGGCACCCTCAACGACCTCATCCTGGACGCCGTGCGCACCAACGAGCCGGCTTCCGTCAACGGCAGGCGGCTGCGCGTGTACTACTGCACCCAGCCCTCCGTCTGTCCGCCCACCTTTGTGCTCTCTGTCAACGATGAAAAGCTGATGCACTTTTCCTATAAGCGCTACCTTGAAAACGTACTTCGCCGCGCGGCGGACTTTTCGGGCACGCCCATCCGCGTTGTCACCCGCAACCGCGGCGAAAACGAGGGCGGTCTGATGTAAAAGGGGAGGAAGAATATGGAACTCGCGTTTTCGGATATCTGGTATTGGTTCATCGTCATGGCGGTCGTGTCCTACTTTGTCGGCTGCTTCAACTTCGCGCTCCTTATCTCCAAAATCAAGCACAAGGACGTGCGCAAGATGGGCAGCGGCAACCCCGGCACGATGAACATGAGCCGCCAATTCGGCCTGAAAATCGGCGGCTTAACCCTTCTGTTGGATATGATTAAGGGCGGCCTGCCCCTGCTGATTGCCTACTTCATCTTCCGCGGCTATGTGTTCGCGGGCACCGACGTGCTCGTCTCCGACCTCGCGCGGTATGTTTGCGGCGTGTCCGTCATCATCGGGCACATCTATCCCGTCACGATGAAGTTCAAAGGGGGCAAGGGCATCGCGTCTACCCTCGGCATGTTCACCTTCGCGCTCTGCTGCGAATATTGGTGGATGATTTTCGTCGCGCTCGGCATCTTGGTTCTGACGCTCTTCTATATCTGGGCGAGCGAATGGGGTTCGATGGGCAGCCTGCTCGGGGTATCCTTTTTCGCCGTTACGCAGGGCATCATCTTCTATATCCGGTATATGAACGAAATGCTCAGCGGCTTTGTTGTGGCGATTTTCCTGCTGTTGTTGCTCGATTGCTTCCTCACCTGGTTCGCGCACCGCAGAAACATCATGGCTCTGCTCGCGGGGGAGGAACACCATACCTCCGTCAAAAAGCTCTCGCACGGCAAGAAGGAAGCG
This sequence comes from uncultured Clostridia bacterium, assembly GCA_930989535.1. Classification (GTDB taxonomy): domain Bacteria; phylum Bacillota; class Clostridia; order Christensenellales; family Borkfalkiaceae; genus Borkfalkia; species Borkfalkia excrementipullorum. Next base: position 15,636 of record CAKNLK010000002.1, read on the forward strand.
CAATAGCGAACGATTGCCGCGCGTGCGGAAAGTGCGGCAAACTTTTTAAATTTGGTATTTTTTGCAAACTTGCCCTCATATACTGAACTGTAACAGGCGGATACGGGGGCTAACGGAAACGGCTTCCGTATACCGGAACATTGGTATATGGAGGCTGTTTTTTTATGTCGAACGAATTATTAGAGGGTATCCGTCGGAGCGGAAAGAGCGAAATCGCCGTCGTCGGCCCCGCGGGATGCGGAAAAACTACCTTCGCCCGCGCCTTTGCCGGCTCGCTTTCGGGCGGCGCGGTGTTTGCCGAGGGAGAAGCCGTCCGAGCGGAGCTTGCGGAGGGCGGCGTCAGCGTCGCCGAATACGCGTCGGTGGCGGAACTTCCGCAGGCATGCGGCTGCGCCGTGCTCGTCACGTCCGACGGCTCCTTCGGCCGCCCGCGCGGAGAAGTTATTGCCGAGGAGGAGTCGGCGGTGAAATCGCTGCGGGATTGCGGTATCGCCTTTATCATCGTCGTCAACGGCGCGGCGGGCGAGCTGTGCGGCGCTTTGGAGGAAAAGTACGGCTGCGCGGCGATTTCCGTCAACTGCGCCGCGGAGAGCGACTATTCGGCCGTCGAAGAGGGGCTGCTCTTTTCCCTCCCCGTAACCTCTTTGGAAATCGACTTGCCCGATTGGATGTGCGTCCTGCCCGCGGAGAGCAAAATCATCTCCGAAATTCTCGAAAAGGTGCGCGCCGTATCGCCGAAAATCTGCTGCGCGCGGGATTGCTCGCTCATGGAAAATGCCTTTGCGGAGGGAGACGTGTACTGCGAGGCGAGCGAGGTAAACCCTGCAAGCGGCTGCGCGCACTATTCCTTTGCGGCGAAAGAGGGGATGTTTTATTCCGTCCTGAGCGAGGAGTGCGGCGCGGATATTTCCGACGATTTGCGGCTGATGGCGTACGTGCGCTCCATGAAGGAGGCGAAAAAGTTCTACGATAAATTCCGCGGCGCGATCGCCTCCGCCGAGGAGAACGGCTACGGCGTCGTGTATCCGAAGGAGGAGGACATGGTGCTGCAGCCGCCCGAATTGGTGCGGCGGGGGACGCGCACGAGCGTCAAATTGAAAGCGGACGCCTCTTCCTACCATCTCATCAAAATCGACGTGCACAGCGAGGTGTGCCCCGTTTCGGGCGAGAGCGCGCGCAGCGAGGAAATTGCCCGCGGCATCGTCGACAGCTACGAAAAGGATGCCGAGGCGCTCTGGAATACCGACATGTTCGGCAAGACCTTCAAGGAGATGGTGCGCGGCGGGCTGGACGACAAGCTGGGGAACATGCCCGAGGACGCGCGCGGCAAGCTGCGCAAGGCGGTCACGCGCATCGTCAACGAGGGCAAGGGCGGCGTCATCTGTATTTTGCTGTAACAGCTTTCAAGCGAATCAATCGCGGGCGGGCGGATTTTTCCGCCCGCTTTTTGTATACGGCGGCGTATTCGCTTGCTTTTTCGGCCGTAAAATATTAAAATAAAGGGCGAAACTATCAAGCGAGGTTATTTATGGAAAAAATAGACGGAATCATAAAGCGCGACTGCGTGAGTTATAAAGAGTTTCCCGAACATGTGAACGAAATCGTCACGATGAAGGGAATCATCCACCGTATCCGCGAGATGACCGGCTTTGCGTTCGTAATCATCCGCACCGCGCGCGACGTCGTGCAGTGCGTGTATTCGCCCGATTTTTCCGACTACCGCATGGATGAAAAGGTGGTCGAGGGCTGCGCCGTCAAACTGACGGGCAAAATCGTCAAGGACGAAACGCGCGAAGGGCGGTACGAGATGCAAATCCACGGCATCGAAGTGCTCTCCACGCCCGCCGAGATGATGCCCATCGTCATCAATAAAAAGCAGCTGGACAACATTCCGCTCGATTTAAATCTGAATATGCGCCCCGTAACCCTTCGCAACCCCAAGGAGCGCGCGGTGTTTAAAATTCAGGAGGGCATTGCCCGCGGCTTCCGCGAATTCCTGTTCTCGCAGGGCTTCACTGAAATCCGCACCCCCAAAATCAACGCGCAGGGCGCCGAGGGCGGCGCGAACATCTTCAAGCTCGACTATTTCGGCAAACAGGTATTCCTCGCGCAGAGCCCGCAGTTCTACAAGCAGATGCTCGTTCCCGTCTACGAGCGCGTGTTCGAGGTCGGGCCGGTGTTCCGCGCCGAGCATCACGATACCTCCCGCCACCTCAACGAGTACGTCAGCATGGACTTCGAGATGGGCTTTATCGACAGTTTCTACGACATCATGAACATGGAAACGGGCGCGCTCAAATATATCATGGCGCTGCTCAAAAAGGACTATGCGGATGAGATTGCTCTTTTAAACGTCAATTTACCGGAAATTGTCGATATTCCTTTCGTCAAATTTATGGACGCGAAGGAGATTATCACCAAAAAATTCAAAAAGAAGATCACCGACTACCGCGATTTCGAGCCGGAAGAGGAACAGCTGCTCGGCAAGTGGGCGAAGCAGGAATTCAATTCCGACTTCCTGTTCGTCACCCATTACCCGTCCGAAAAGCGTCCGTTCTACGCGATGGACGACCCCGCCGACCCGAACTATACTTTGAGTTTCGACCTCCTGTTCCGCGGCATCGAAATTACGACGGGCGGCCAGCGCATCCACGACTATAACGAGCAAATCGCAAAAATGAAGGCGCGCGGCATGAACCCCGACGATTTCGAGAGCTATCTCATGGCGCACAAGTACGGCATGCCCCCGCACGGCGGTTTAGGGCTCGGGCTGGAGCGCATCACGATGCACCTGCTCGGATTCAAGAATGTGCGCAACGCCTCCATGTTCCCGCGCGACATCAACCGCGTCACCCCGTAACGGGCAGGTTGCCGCATCGGCGGCGCTGTCCTTGCGCCGGCAGCTCCCGATGCAGGGGCGCTCTCATTGCGGGAGTGTACCGCCGAAACACAATAAAAAACACAATTGTCAACCAAATGATAAAATTTGGTTGACAATTTTTTTATGGTCTGGTAAGATAAGTGGCATGAAGCTGAAAGAAAAAATTTACCGCAAATTGGACGGTGCGCGGGGGCGGAGCTTTTCGGGTGAAGAGCTGGCGGAGGAGTTCGGCGTCAGCCGCAATGCCGTGTGGAAGGCGGTCAAAAGTTTGCAGGCGGAGGGGTTCGCCATCGCCGCGGTGCCCAACCGCGGGTACAGCCTCGCCGCAGAGAACGACAAGCTTACCCCCTCGGGCGTCGAAAAATTTTTGGCGGGAGGGGGGTATCAGATCTCCGTCGCCGAATCGACGGGTTCCGTGCTCGACGATTTGAAAGGCTCCGCCGCAAAGGGCGCGCCCGCGTGGAGCGTTCTCATCGCGGAGGAGCAGACGGCGGGGCGGGGCAGGTTCGGCAGGCCCTTTTATTCGCCCAAGGGCGCGGGGCTGTACATCGGCATCCTGTTGCGGCCGAAGCTGTCGGCGGCGGAAACGCTGTTCATCACCACGAGCGCGGCGGTCGCCGTGTGCGAGGCAATCGAAAGCGTCTGCTCCGAGCCCTGCGAAATCAAGTGGGTGAACGACGTGTTTTTGCGCGGCAGAAAGGTGTGCGGAATTTTGACGGAGGCGTCCTTCAGCGTGGAGAGCGGAGGGCTCGACCGCGCAATCGTCGGCATCGGCATCAACATCCGCGAAACGGCGTTTCCGCCCGAATTGAAGGGGATTGCGACGTCCGTTTTCGAGGACAGGGAATGCCCCGCCGAAACGCGCGCAAAAATCGCGGCGAAGCTGTTAGAGCGGTTCCGCTATTATGTGGAGAATATTCCGCAGAGGGCATTCTATGCGGAGTACAAACGGCGCTCTTTCGTCCTCGGTAAACGGGTGGAAGTGCGCTCGGGCGACCTCTGTGAGGGCGGCGTGGCGCTCGATATCGACGAAAACTGCTTTTTAAAAGTGCGGCTGGATAATGGGCAGGAAAAGCTGCTTTCCGGCGGCGAGGTCAGTGTAAAAGTGCGGTAATTCAAGTACTATGTGAGGTATAATCGAATGAAAAATGACAAAAACGAAAGATACGAAATACAGGGAGAAAAGAATGCGGCCGCGGAATTGAACCGCGGGCGTCGCACCGCGGTGGATCTTGCCAAGTGCGCCATCTTCGTCGTGCTGATGATTGTTTCCGCGTTTATCAAAATTCCTTTTCCGCTCGTGCCGCTCACCTTTCAGACGGTGGTGGCGGTGCTCGCGGGGCTGTTGCTCGGGCCGTTGTACGGTACGGCGGCAGTGGGCGTCTATATCTTTATGGGGCTCATCGGCCTGCCCGTGTTTACGAACGGCGGAGGGTTTGCTTATGTGGTACAGCCGACGTTCGGGTACATCCTCGGCTTTGCGGCCGCCGCGTTTGTTGCGGGGCTGATTGGCGGGAAAGGTAAAATAACTTTGCTCCGCGCTCTTGTCGCGGGGGGTATAGGCTTTTTGGTAAACTATTTGGTCGGCGTCCCGTACTTTCTTTTGATATGGCATTTTTATATGCACAATGGCGGCGTATGGGAGGCCGCAATCACATATAATTTTTTGTATATGCCGAAAGATTTTGTGCTGTGCCTGCTGGCGGGGTTTTTGGCATGGCGCGTCCGCCCCTTGCTCGAACGTCTGCGCTGAACACAAGGATTTTCAGAAAAAATAAATTCACACCGAAAACCGAGATTTATTATTTGACAAAAAAAAGCGGCTTTGGTATAATAGAATGGCTGTTCAGGTGAGCACGTTCCGCGGAACGGCCGCAAGTAAATTTAAAAAGTTAATAACGAGGTGTAGCGCAGTTTGGTAGCACGCACGGAACGGGGCCCCCGAAAATCGCAGGGAGCGAAGCGAGCGAGATTTTTGGGGAGAGGAGCCGCCGAACGCGGGAGCGAGCGGTGCCCGAAAGGGTAGCGCGAGGAAACGGCTGAGAGCGGCGACGAGGGACCAAGAGGTCGTGGAACGGCCGCAAGTAAATTTAAAAAGTTAATAACGAGGTGTAGCGCAGTTTGGTAGCACGCACGGAACGGGGCCCCCGAAAATCGCAGGGAGCGAAGCGAGCGAGATTTTTGGGGAGAGGAGCCGCCGAACGCGGGAGCGAGCGGTGCCCGAAAGGGTAGCGCGAGGAAACGGCTGAGAGCGGCGACGAGGGACCAAGAGGTCGTGGAACGGCCGCAAGTAAATTTAAAAAGTTAATAACGAGGTGTAGCGCAGTTTGGTAGCGCGCTTGGTTCGGGACCAAGAGGTCGTGGGTTCAAGTCCCGTCACCTCGACCATGTGATACACCTATTGCAATCCGAACCCCCGTGGTTGGACAGCAATAGGTGTTTTTCTGTATTTTGTATGAAAATCGCTCTAATTTGTCGTTATCTTGTTATTTTTACTGATATTCATAAAAGTTGTATTTGGACTGTAAAACAGCAAACCTTTTCATTTACATCAGTAAATCATGAAAATCCTTTGATTTGAACCCTTATGTCTCGGAATAGTATTCCTGTTCCTTTGCCATAGGGGTTTTGTTTTGATTTTTGGAGTGAGGTCGTTTTGTGTTGTAAAAAGTGACATAGTCATCTATCGCTTTTCTTAATTCATATTCAGATCTGTATTTTGTACGATATAACTCTTCGCGCTTCATTGAAGAAAAGAATGATTCGATTACAGAATTATCGTAGGGGGTATGCGTACGAGAGAATGATTGTTCAACATGGAGAGATTTCAGATAGGAGCAGAAAGAGTAGGAACGATAATTTGTACCTCGGTCGCTATGGAATATGAGATTCTGCGTTGGTTGTCTGGTTTCATATGCTTGTCGAAAAGTACTTTTCACTAATTGAGTGCTGTTCTTAAAAGAAATTCTATATGCAATGATTGTCCTTGCGTATAAGTCCATAACGGCACAGATATGGTAGTTTTTATTGTTGAAACGAAAGTATGTAACATCACCGACCCAAACTTGGTTTGGAGCAGAGGGATTGAATTGTTGATTTAATCGATTGTTGCACTTGCGTAGCTCCTTTTCATATAGAGATTTTGAAATTTGCCGAATGCTGATAAGTCCCATTTCTTGCATAAGGAACCGAACCATTTTTTCGCTCGTAATACATCCGCGCTCTTTCAGAACAGCAGCGATTTTGCCTGCACCGTAAATTTGTTTGCTTTCGTCAAATACTTGTTGAATTTTTTCCCTCAGTTCTTCTCTGCGTTTCAGATGCCAAGATTTGTCTCGCTTATTGCGGAAGATGTGGTTATAGAATGTCCCGCGGGAAACGTCCAAAGCTTCGCATAGCATATGTACATTGTATTGCCCTTGAAGAGCTTCGAGTTCATACAGTCGTTCTTGCAGCGGTGCTGAGACAGTGCAATTTACTTTTTTTAAGATTTCAATAATTCCTTCCAACCGTTTAATCTTATCTTCGAGAAAGCGAATTGTTTTTGCCGTTTCTTCTTTTTTAGATAGTGGAGGATTCTTTATCCAATGATAGATCGTACTGCGTGGAATGTCTGTATTTTGAATGATTAACAGTATAGGCGTTCCCTCTTGATATTGTTTAAGAACATTGCTTTTTACTTCTTCTGTGTATTTTGTCATAACTTTTCTCCTTTTTGATTTATTTAGCAATTATATAACATTTACTATTTACATTGCTTAAAAGGAATGAATTTTACAAACATTTTTATTGTTGCTATATACAGTAAAAAATAGTATAATTAATTATAAGGAATATTCTATAGCAATTAATATGATTAGTTGGTATAATTTGCTAAAGTGCCTTGGGATAAAATAGATTGCCCGACGCCATCTTTTTTTGTACACAAACACATATTTAGTGGACAAAGGCAGCACTTTTACGATAAAAGCCAAAACAGATTAATCTATAGCAACCCCAATGATAATGGATCAAATAGCTTTTACTGCTAATACATAAAACAAATTGGGAAATTTAATAGAAATGGTCTCGGAATGGAGGGGATAATATGCTTTTAAAAAAAGTTAAAATTGAAAACTATAGACAATTACATTGTATCGAGTTGGATTTTCAAAATTCTCTAACTGTATTAGCAGGTCCCAATAATAGTGGCAAAACAACGCTTATTTCTGTTTTGAGAGGAATATTTTATGACAAAAAACTCAGATTTAACTATAGTGATCTTCCAACCGAGCTATCTACTTGTTGGATAAATAAAATATTACCTATTTTCCAACAGATTATGATTGTTCAAGATAAAGAAAAAGGTATACGAGAAATTCTTAAGCAAATAGCAACTGAAAATGAATTTATTGCTGATTATGTTATAGAAAGCTTTCGAGCACAAATTCAAGTAGATTATGACCCTGAAAATGATAACATCCAGTGTTTTGCAGATTATCTTATGGATCTAGATGATACCAAACACTCGTTTTATTTTATTTATACATATGAACCGAATGTATCCTCTTTTGAAAAACTCTTAAATGTGTATTATGATAAGCTGGCAATGCGATTTAAAGATATTGCCAATCCAGAATGTGTTGAAAAAGATGCAAAGCGTTATTTTTTAAAGGAAGAAATACTTAAGTTATATTGTAATGCGTCCGTTGAAAAATGCTATTTCTGTAATTCAAATTACGAAAATGCAAATGCAATGGAAATTTCTGCATTTAAAAATTTATTTAATTTTCAAAATATACCTGCAATAAGAGAACTGGATGATAGCGAATTGGATTCTTCTAAAGGTATCAGTAAAAGAGTTATTGCATTGCTAAAAGACAACGCTACCTGGATTGAGGCAACAAAAAAACTTCCTGATTTATTAATGCATGACATTGAAAACTCTGGGGCAAAAACAGAAATTAAGAATTCATCGATCAAGTCTCTAGATGATACTATAAAAGATATTTCTAAAACGAGCGGAGGCCATATTGGAAAACTTCAGCTAGAGATGGATGTAAACGAACAAGATGTAGAGGATTTTATTCAAAGAATTACTAGAGCAAAATACGATATTGATGGACTATTGTTAAATGAAGAATCTCAGGGGCTTGGATTCAGTAATTTGATCTATCTACATATGAGATTGGAAGAGTTTTGTAAATCTGTTGATTACAAAAAAGTGAATGTATTTTTCATAGAGGAACCTGAATCGCATATGCATCCTCAAATGCAAAATGTATTTATCCGATTTCTTAAGAATTACTATATCGACAAGAATTTACAAGGTTTAATTACAACACATTCTAACGAAATAGCAAGGAAGGTTGGCTTAGATAGCCTCAGAGTTATTAGACAAACAGAAAAATTTAAAAGTGAGTTGTTCAATCTGAGTAAATTTAAAAAATCAATACAAAATGAAAAAATTAAAACTATCGATGATGAATCCGAATTTCTTTTACAAAACTTTTTTGATTGGTTTTTTGAAATAGGATATTCTGAATTGATTTTTGCGGATAAGGTTGTTCTGTATGAAGGAGATTCGGAACGTTTATATCTCAGAAAATTACTTGGGTTATCAGAGTTGTCGCCTTTGTATGATAGCTATATAGCTTTTATTCAAGTCGGTGGAGCATATGCTCATAATTATCTGCCAATTCTTACTATGCTCAAAATGAAGACGTTGATAATAACAGACTTAGACTATAGCAAAACAGCTTTAACTTTAGATTCAGCCAAAAGTTCTGTAAGTACAAATGCCACAATAAATCATTGTTATAGATTGGCATATCCCGATAAGGAGGCAACATATACTCCGACTGTTAATGATTTGTATGATTTTCAAAAGGATAATAAAGTAGTGCTTTATAATGGTTTAGTTTACCTCGCCTTTCAAAATGAAGACTCTACAGCACGAACATTAGAGGAAGCAATGCTTAATAAGCTATTAGGATTTAGTGTCTTTGAAAGAATCAAGAGAAGTCAATGGAAAATAATTAGAAAAGATAATAAACTTACTTTTACTATACCAAACAATCAAACAGGAGAAAGTGATAGCGAATATTCTATTCAAAAAATTGTTGAAGCAACATCTAAAAATAAAACTGATTTTATGTATTCAGTGATTTTGAGTGGTAACGAAGAGAAAATGCTTCCGGATTACATAAAGCAGGGGTTATTATGGCTGGCGAAATAAAGAAAAATAATAAACATTTAATAAATGCTCCAGCGGGGAGCGGAAAAACCACATATATACGAGAATATCTAAAAAATATTTGTTTTAATGAGCCTATGAGCAAGATTTTGTGTATTACATATACTAATCGTGCTGTAGATGAGCTCAAGAAAGATTTGGATAGTTCAAATATTACGGTAAGCACTATACATTCATTTATTAATGACTTGATTAGTCCCTTCTATTGCCACAAAGAAGCCATCGCTTTATATTGGGAGATGTATGGGACAAAAATCAATGAGAGAATAGCAAATGTTACAGAGGATAAGTATATAAATGAAAGCAATCAGTTCTATATTAAAAAATATGGAGAATTAACTGAAAATACTGTTAGAAAAAATTTGGTGGCATTATCATATGGAGAAACACCATTTACCTCATTATACACAGGCAAACTGTCTCATGATGATTTGATTGTGTTTGCAAATAGACTAATTAAAAAATATCCAGTATTGCTGAGGAAAATAGGAGATAAATATAGCTACATTTTTATTGATGAATATCAAGACACGTCAGCTTATGTGCTTGACATTTTTTATGATGCGGTTAAAGAGCGCGATAATATTGAGCTCTATTTATTGGGCGATAGGATGCAGCAAATATATCGAAACTATGATGGATCCTTTGAAGAAAAATTGAAAGAATTTGATTCTTCTGACCAACTTAAAACAAATTATCGTTCAATAGAAAAAATTGTATCTATCTTAAACAAAATATATAATGATCATTCTTTTCTGCAGGAACCATCAGAAAACAATATTGGCGTTACTCCCGATATAGTTCCTCGGATAACTATTACTTCCGACGTAAAGAATTGTGTTAATAATTTGCAAAGTCAATTTTCTGAGATCTTGACATTGTATTTGATGAACAAGGAAAAATATGAGGAAATAGGGGCAAAGAATTTATATAGTGCATATGAGGGAATGGAAGAATATTCGTTTGGAAGAAAGTATTCTCCGACAGACGTTTTGTCTGATATGTCAAGAGATAATCCAGATACATTAATGAAATTTCTTTTTTTGCTAAACAGTATAATGCAATTTTATATAAGTGAAAATTACGGTATGGTAATTTCTATTTGCAAGAAGGAAAGTAAATATTTTCTTTCATCGCAATTCAAAATAAAGCAACATACAGATAAGAAGTGCATAAAAGATAAATTTGATGCAGTCAAAATTGTATACGAAAAAAGCGGTTGTTCAATTAGAGATGTAATTAAATGTTTATTTGACAAAGGAATTATACCAGAAGAAGTAAAAAATGATTTTGAAGGAAGTGCAGAATATCAGCGCGTATTAGATATTGAAGTTCAGGAGATTAAAAACTTAGCGAACTATTTAAGTTCGCCTCATGTATCTACTCAGCATGGCGTAAAAGGTGAAAGTCACCAATCTGTAATTTTTGTAGCAGCTGACAATAATAATAATCCAAATGTACGTATGTATTCCTTTTTTAAATTGTGGTCTAAAATAAATTTTTCTCTTCCTGAAGTCGAAGATTTCTTTTATTCATACAGTAAAACAATATCAACTGTTGAAGCAGAACTAGGAACAAAAATAAGTAAACTTACAGCGGAGACTCACAACAACTGTGAAAAAAATAAAGATATTTTAGTTAAATATAGTAAAGATATTTTATTCATGTATCATGAAAATAAGTTGTTTGAAGAATTATGTAAAAACGATCTTGTTGCGTATTTAGCAAAACAGAATGTTACCAATGCAAAAAAGATTAACAATATAGGAAAAATCGAAGGAATATTAACCGCATATAAATTATTTTATGTTGGTTGTTCAAGAGCAAGGAAAAATCTTATCGTTGTTGTTGATAAAAGTAAAATTGCAGAGTTTGAAAAAGCGTTTATCTCTAAATCTGAGGAAATTGGATTTTCAATTTCTTAATAATAATTAATACACTTATTGCAATCCGAGCCTCAGAGGTGGACGGTAATAGATGTTTTTTTGTTTTTCGCGATAAAACTTTAAAAAAGAGTATGAATTAATAATAGTGACAAAGGTAGCATTTTTATCCACTAAACCCACAAAAAGACGAGAGGTAAATCCTTTCGTCTTTTTGTTATTGCGACGGATTAAACCCACGACCTCTTATAATATAACGGGGACCCCGAAAATCGCAGGGAGCGAAGCGAGCGAGATTTTTTAAGTTAACCAAAAGCCCACCGCATGCGGTGGGCTTTTGGTTTGGTAAATCTGTGCGCCGCGATAGCGGCGAAAAGGGTTCGTTATCCGATTTTGGTGCTAGGGAAGCGCTGCCGCATAAAGGAATCGGGGAAAGTTCTGTCAATCCATTCGCCGAAGGCGGTCAGCGGCTCGATATCGTCTGCGCGGGCGACATAGCGGAACATCGCCGCCGCGTTGAAAAACATGTCGACGCAGATAACGCAGAAAAAGAAGATTGCCACCCCGTAAAAGAGCCGCCGCGGGATTCGCTCAAAAAAGCAATCGAGCGGGCGGTAGAGGAGAAACATAACTCCCACGCACAGGGCGCCCCAAAACAGCATGATGGGCACCGTGGTGCGGCCGTCGATGTTGAGCGGCCAGGTGCTGTAGTTCCACGAGCGCACGCCGAGGACGTATTCTTCAAAGCAGCTCAGCACATATTCGACGACGCCGCCGAGCAGCGCGCCGCCGAAAAAGACTTCCGCAGGGCTGCGCAGCCGTTTGAGCGAAAGTACGATTGCGATGGTGCCCAACCCGTACACGGGGTTGAACGGGGTAAAAATGCTGCCGCTGCAATCGAAATAGCGGTGCACTTTGATAAGGTTGAATATAATTTCCCACAGGGTTCCCAGCGTTCCGCCGAGCATGTACAGGAATACCGCTTTCGGAAAGGTGAGTTTATCCAAAGTGGGGTAGATATAGCGCTGAAAACAGAGGGGCTTCCGCTTGCGGCGAACAAAATCTCGTTTGTTAGGCATTTTGCTGCTGTTCGGCGGCGCTTTCGCTGAGGGCTGCCGCCGTTTCGGCGGTTTCCTCCGGCTGGCGCGAGCGCTTGCCCGCAATGGCGTCCGCAAAGAGCTTTTCCATTTTGTCGATACATTTTTCGATGCGGAACCGTTCGGCATAGCGGATATACTCTTCGCGCTGCGCCTCGCGGAATTCCGGGTGCTCAATCATGTAATCGATTCTGCGCGCGAGCGCCTTTACGTTGCCCGCCGGGTACAGGTTGAGATTGTCCAGCGCGAAGTATTTTGCCGCGGACATCTTGCTGTTGGAGATAACGGGAACCAATCCGCAGGTAATCGCCTCCACGCACGCAATCGACTCGATTTCCGCGTAGGACGGGTGAACGTACAAGTCGCAGAAATTGATGAGGTCGACCATCTCTTCTTTGGGATGGAAGGAAATATTGGGCGCATTTTTCAGCTTGTTTCCCGCGCGGCGCAGCTTGTCTTCGAGCGGCCCCTCGCCCGCGAGGAAAATCTGAATTTCGTTGGCGTGCCTGCACAGGGAAACTGCCTCGATGAGGTCTTTCTGGCATTTTTCCTTGACGAAGCGGCCGGTCGAAAGGATGCAGAATTTATCCGCGTACTCCTTCGGTTTTTCGCCTTTTTTGGGCACGAAAATGGGATCGACGCCGTTGGAAATAACGCGCAGATCCTGCGTGTAGCCGTGTTCGCGCAGCTTTCCTGCGATAAATTCGGTGGGGCAGTGGATATAATCGGTATAACTGTAAAATCCCTTTAAGAAATTTGAATAGATGCAACGGTTGACGAACCTGCTCTTCTGCAGCCCGAAATGGCTGCTCACGTTTTCTGGCTGAACGTGGAAGGCGGTCGTGCAGGGTTTTTTGAGCTGTTTGCACAGCCGCACGGCGGCGCGGCCGAGCGGGAAGGGCATCAGCGCGTGTACCACGTCGCATTTTTCAATGATTTCGAGCAAAAGTTTTTCGTTGGGCTTTGCCAGCTCAACGCCGTTCTTTTTTACGTAATTGTTGAAAACTTTAAAGTCGATTTTTTCGACAAAATAATATCCTTCCTCTTCGGCGCAGCGGGGGCAAACGACGAATACTTCGTGCCCGCGGGCCTTCAGGTTGTTTATCAAACGTTTCACTGTAATGGTCGTGCCGTTGTTTTCTTCTCCGAGTACGTCCGCCACAATTGCTATCCGCATAAATATTGTTGCTCCATTTAAAATTGATTGATTTCTCCGTCCGTCAACTTTTCCAAAAGTTCTTTTCCCGCCGTAACCATGGGGGTGCAGACGTTTAAAACGCCGTCTAACGCGACTGTTTTATCCGATTTCAGCCACTCGACATATACGTCGAGCACGCCGCCGGCCAAAAAACGAATGATATATTTTGCGTTTCCCGCGGCCGCTCCGTACTTGCGGCTGAAATAATGGAAGATCTTTTCAGAGAGGACATTTTTCAAATTTGTCAGAAGATAGTCGGCGTCTGACGATTTTTGTACGAATGCGCCGAAATATTCGTAGCGGTCGAGCGTTTCGGCGCAAGCGGTCAAAAATTCCAGCGTTCCTCCCGCTTTTGCGATGTTCTCATCGTCGTCATCTTCGAAAATCTGCGCCGCCATATCGTCGAGCAAAGATTTGAGTACTTCGGTGATGTTGTGGTAGTGCAGGTAAAAGGTCGTCCGATTGATATCTGCCGCCATGCACAAATCGACAATTTTGATTTCGTTCATGCGCCGCGTACACAACAGTTGCAGTACCGTGTTCTGAATCGCGAAAATTGTCTTTTGGCTGCGTCTGTCTGTCTTCATATTCCCTCCCGGCGCCAAATATAAGTTAAGCGCACATCTCTCTATATAATTCTATTATACAGCAAGAGCGGCGAGCAGTCAAGGAGAAGAGGGTATTTTCTCGACACTTGTCGATTTTTTGCTGTCGGATCAGATAAGATTATAATGGGTAGTTGTTAAAAAATTATTAAAATACAGCAACAAGTTCAGAGCACCCGCGGGGACGGGGCTGTGGGCTTTTCAGGCGGTGGAACGCAGACGCGCTCATTTTTGGGGTGCGCTTTCGCTCGCCGTCTCCCCGTGCAGTTTTTCGACGGAGCGCAGGAGGGCGGTGTCGGCGCCGTTCCACGGCTTATCCGCGTTGCGGTAATCGTGCTTTGCGCAGAACCACTGCAAATCCGCCAGCAGCTTGTCCATCGATTCCTTCTGCAGTTTGGTCAGGGTGTAGATATAGTCCTTTTTCTTCCCGCGGGCATAGGCGGCGTACTTCAGGAGATACCCGAAGTGCTCCAGGCAAAATCCGTTCGTTCCGAGCAGGATTTCCTTAAATTTCGGCTCGGCGCAGAACATTTCGGCGACCGTTTTGTAGTAGCGGATCATGTTCGTCTCCACGCTGTCGCAGATGACGCAGGTGTCGCCGCTGTGAATGAAGACTTCCGCCATATCCTTCGCGCGCTTCATATCGGCCGTAACTTCCAGCTTTCCCTTGAGCGCGGTGAGGCGCGTCGTATGCTGCAGCGCGAGGGAGAGCTTTCCCTGCCGCCCGTAGAGCATCTTCGTGTGGTGCTCGCAGAAACCCTTTTCGTTCACCATGCGCCGTTGCATGTCCTCCATAACCGATTCGCTCATGTATTGGTCTGCCAATCTGTTTTCGAGTATGTTGCGGATGCGGCAGAGGGGGCATACGCCCGAGTCGTTGAACTCCTGATAGATGAGCATGTTGCCGATATGATAGTTCATGCAAAGTACCGCCTTATATCGAATTTGCGGGCACGCACGGCATCCCGCTTTCTCCATTATAGCCGAAATACGGCGAAAAGGAAAGCGTTTGCCGCGTTTTTTATTCATCCGTTTTCCCGGCGTGGCGCCGCAGATTCCGTGCGGGGCGTGCAAAACAGGATAATTGCCGGGGAACGATTGCTTTTGCCTGCAAAATCGGATATAATGATAGCAGAGGATTTCACTGAACGCGGAGTAATGGTATGCGTTGTCTGTTTTTATATAACCCCGTCAGCGGCAGGGGAAAGATATCCAAAAAACTCGATAAGATTGTCCGGGCGTTGGAGAAGAAGTATGACGAAGTGGATACGTACGCCACCAAGTGCCGGGGAGATATGATGCTCGCCGCCGCGAACGCCGCGGAGAAATACGATGCGCTCATATTTTCGGGCGGAGACGGCTCCTTCAACGAAGTGGTGCAGGGCGTCGCGGGCGCGTCGCGCGTGCCGGAGCTCGGGTATATCCCGTGCGGCACCGTCAACGACATCGCGCACTCGCTCGGCATACCGAAGCGGCTCAGCCGCGCGCTCAAAGTGATTTTGACGGGCGACAGCGTCCTGCTCGACTGCATGAAAATCAACGATTGCTACGCGATGTACATCGTGGCGGCGGGCGCGTTTACGAGCGCCACGTACAGCGCTCCGCAGGATTTAAAGCATCACATCGGCCGCATCGCCTACGGCGTGGAGGGACTGCGGAAGAATATGAAGTTCGACGTATTCGATATCGCCGTCAACGGCGGCGCCGCCTGTGAGCGGACAGACTGCGTGTTCGTCGCGCTCATGAACGGGCGGTACGTGGCGGGCATGCGCCTCAACCGAAGGGGCAGCATGGCGGACGGAAAAATCGAAGCCGCCGTTATACGCCAATGCAAAAAGCCGAATTTTTTACAGCGGGTGCGCGCCTATATTTCGCTGGCGAGCCTGTTCCTCTTCGGGTACGGCGTGCGGGAGAAAAATATCGTCCGCTTCGAGGGTTCTCACTTTGAAATCGACGCCGGCGATTCGGTCGTATGGAATTTCGACGGCGAAAAGGGCATATCGGGCAAGGTCGTCGTCGACGTCCTCCCGAAAAAGATCGTGATGCTCGTGCCCAAGGGGCGAAAGAAAATTTAGCGCGCCGCGGTGCGGGGCGCCGTAGGGGAAATCTTGTATATTTAACTTGTATATTTAACTTGTATATTTAAAACAATATCAGAATAAGGAGAACTGTGCCGGGCCCTGTGCCGCGGCGCAGCCGCTGTACGGGGCGCGCCTGCGGGCGCGCCCGCCGCAGTTTTCGGGGTTATTCGCTCTTTGCGCCGAGGTATTCGGAGAGCTGTTCGCCGCGCACCCGCTCGGCGTTGTTCTCCTCCAGCCGATGCAGGAAGGTGAGGGGCAGTTTGCGGGGGCGGAGCTGTTCGGTGAACTTTGCCGACCAGGCAAGGAAAATGGCGTATATGTAGGGCATGCCCAGGTTGGTTTCGAGCAGGGAATTGGTCACGAGCGTCAGAATTTTATCCGCAAAGTTTTCGAATCCCGCGCTGCGAATCCCGCCGAGCAGCAGGCCTGCCTCCCAGCCGAACTGTACCAGAACGCCGATGGCGAGCAGCCAAAGGATATTGACGCGCCGCGCCTTTTCCCTTTGGAATAGGTTCCAAACGATGAGCGCGAGATACCCGGCGAAGAGCAGAATCGCCATATAGCCGTGGTAAGCGCCCGTCGTGCGCTGGATTACGATGGGGTTTTCGCTCGTGCCGAAGGTCGCCGCAATCATGGGCGCGCACAGCCACCAGAACAAAATGAGCGCAGACCATTCGAGCAGCCGCTTGTCCTTGGATATCCACAGCCAAATCCACACGAAGTTGGTGAAGCCGTAGCTCATCGACATCCACAGCAGCACCCAGAACAGGCTGTACCCCTCCGATATGGTGCGCGCGCGGAATACGAGGTGAAAGATGCCGTAATCGACGGCAAAGTACACAAACCCGAAGAGCACGCCGATAATGAGCGTCACGTACTTCTTTTTGACGAGCAGGAGCGCCGCAAATACGACGAGGAAGCCGATGTCGAGCCACATATACAGCGGGTCGAACTGCCGCCGCGCGATGATGTCGTCCATAGTTTCATTTTCCTCCGAAAGCAACAAAATGTAACAAATTAACATTACAAACAATTACATCATCTATTATAAACCATGCGGTGGCGGCTGTCAACGGATTTGCGGCAAAAACATGCGCCGTGCGGGGCGGATGGGCGGGCGGCGCGCCTGTTTGCCGCATTTCCTTGACAATTTTGTCCGCGCGGAGTATAATGACGGTAAAGATATGGAATAGAAATGCAGTACAGAGAAAATTCGCTTTCACGGGTTTGCGGATAGTCGTTACGGTTTTTTGCACATATTTTTAATGCGACTCAAACCGTAATTCCGCTCGATACGGTTTTGCCGGAGGCAAAGCCGCATTTTACTATTTACAGAGGTTCGGCTATGAAAATCATGATTGCGGGGCTCGGCTTAATCGGCGGCTCTATGGCAAAATCGCTTGTGCGCGCGGGGTATTCCGTCGGCGGGTACGACCTGCCGCAGGTACTGCGCCGCGCGGAGGAGGAGGGAGCCGTTTCGGAGCATCTGCGCGCGGAGGACTGCGACGTCGTGTTCGTCGCGCTTCCGCCCGACGCCGCGATGGCGTATATCGGAGGAACCGCCTTTAAAGAGGGAGCAATCGTCGCCGATATCTGCGGCGTAAAAGAGGCGCTGGAGCAGTTCGTATACGCGCGGCCGCGCTCGTTCCGCTATGTCGGCTGCCATCCCATGGCGGGCAAGGAGGTCTCCGGGTTTGAAAATTCCAGCGAAACGCTGTTCGACGGCGCGAGCATGATTGTCGTTGAAAACGAGCATACGGACGCAGCGGCAATCGAAACGCTGGAGCGGCTGTTTTCCGAAATGGGGTTCGGGCTCGTCAAGCATTGTTCCGCCGCCTATCACGACGCGAAAATCGCCTATACCTCGCAGCTCGCGCACATCGTGAGCAACGCGTACGTGAAGAGCCCGACGGCGGACGGATTCCCCGGCTTCACGGGCGGCAGCTTTCAGGATATGACGCGCATCGCGGGCGTGGACGAGCAGGTGTGGACGCGCCTGTACATGCTCAACCGCGGCGCGGTCACGGAGGAGCTGCGGCGGCTCATCGGGCATCTGAACGAATATCTCGCCGCGCTGGAAGGGGGCGACGAATCGGCCCTGCGCGAACTTTTAAAGCTGGGCAGGCTGCGCAAGGCGCAGCTGGACGAGGAGCGGAAGATTCTTTGATTTTCCCGCATGCTCGCGCCGTTGTTTTACAAGCGTGCGAAACTATGGTATAATAGAGGAAACGGGCACGCCGACGGCTGCCGCAGGGAGGACGCGCATGGAAACGGATGTTGTTTTATTCGTGAACGGCGGCGGCGTGCGCGAAAAGATCGCGGCGCGCGCCGAAGAGACGCGCGCCGATTCGGCGGTTGCCTTCCGCTTTGCCGCGGACGGGGCGGAGTATCTGCTTCGGTTTGCGAAAACGGCCGTTATCCAAAGGACGGGCGGCATCGCATACAGGATTGAATTAAATCCGAACAAGACGACGTACACGGAAATCGTGACGGAATACGGTTTTCTGTCCGCCGAAGTCAAAACGCTTCGGGCGGAAATACTGCGGAAAAACGGTTTTCATTTTAAGGGGGAATACGAATTGCATTATGAAGGCTATGTACAGCGGCACCAAGTGTCGTTCTTTGCGCTCGGCGAAGGAGGAATGAACCAATGAAAATCAAGTATATCGGGCATTCCTGTTTCCTTTTCGAGACGCATGCGGGCGCGCGCCTGCTCACCGACCCGTTCGACGGAATCGGCTGGCGCATGCCGCGCGTGCGCGCCGACTGCGTGTGCTGCACGCACCGGCACTTCGACCACAACTATGTGGAAGGGGTGGCCGGCTGCCGCGAGGTGATAACGTCGGCGGGCGAGCATGCGTGCGGCGGGTTCAGGATCGTCGGGATACCTTCCTTTCATGACGATCAGGGCGGCGCAAAGCGCGGAAACAACATCATCTATCGCATCGAGGCGGACGGCGCGGCCGTCTGCCATATGGGGGATATCGGGCAGCAGCCCACAAAGCAGCTTCTTTCCGAAATCGGAAGAGTGGACGTTCTGATGATTCCCGTCGGGGGAACGTATACGGTCGACGCGGCCGGCGCGCTCGAATATGTGCGCGCAATCCGCCCGCAGATTGTCATACCCATGCACTACAGGACGGACGATTGTTCGCTCGACATCGCGCCCCTCGGCGCGTTCGAGGCGCTCTGCGGCGCGGATAATTGCGCGGCGGCGGATTGCTTGGATACGGAGGAGATGAGCAAATACAGCGGAAAAACATTGATATTGAGGAGATGGCCCGATGGAAGATAAAGAAGTTCTGCGCATCTATCAGAAGGTTTACGATTATCTGGATGATTTCAACATCTACGAAGTGCGCAATATAGCCCGCGCGTTCGGGGTGAACGCCCCGACGACGGCAAAAAAGAAGGATTTGATTCTCACCGCGATTCGCGTGGGGGCGGGCATCTCCGAGCCGGGGCCGCGCAGCAACAAGGGCGCGCGCGTAAAGGCGAGCGACGCTCCTCCCGAGCGCATCGCCGCCGTCCGCTCTCTTTTGACCGAGTGCAACCGCGAACTGACGTATGTGGGCGCGGCGCAGCCTCCGGTAGAGCTGCGCTTCCGCGATTCGGAGGAGACCGGCCGGGAATACGGCTACGGCGATTCCTGCGCTTCGGGCGTTTTGGAAATCGGCAGGCAGGGGCACGGCTTTCTGCGCGGGAAGTCTTTCCTTCCCGGCGAGGGAGACGCAATCGTCTCCGATAAACTCATCGAGCGCTATCGCCTGCGCGACGGGGATATCGTCGGCTGTTACGTCGCCAAGGATGGCAATTCCGCGCCGGAAGCGGTGCAGATAGCGTCAATCAACGGCGACGCGCCCGTTTTTGTCGAGCGCAAAAAATTTGACGAAATACCCGTCCTGTATCCCGAAGAGCGTTTTTCGCTCGGGCAGGGCGGCTGCCTGTTCCTCCGCGCGGCGGATATCGTCTGTCCCGTCTGCCGGGGGCAGCGCGGCATCCTGTACGCGCCCGCGGGTTCGGGCAGGACGGCGTTTTTCCGCGAAGCGGCGCACGCCTTTTTGAATTTTTATCCGGAAACGAAACTTATCATGGTTCTGCTCGACCTTCGCCCGGAGGAGCTGACGGAGGCGGAGGAACTCGGCGGCGCGGCCGTGATTGCGGCTTCCTTTGAGGATGCGCCCGCCCGCGCGGTGCAGGCGGCGCGCCTCGCCCTGGAACACGCCAAGCGCGTGGCGGAAGAGGGCGGCGACGCGGTGATTTTAATCGACTCGATTTCCGCGCTCGTCCGCGCGCTCTCGTACAGCACGCCCCCCTCGGGCGTCGCGACGGCGGGCGGCGTGGATTTGGCGGCGCTGGGCGCGGCCAAAAAGTTTTTCTCCTCGGCGCGGCGGCTGAAGGGCGCCGGCTCCGTCACCATTCTCGCGACCGCTCTGAAGGGGCGCGGCGTGGCGATGGATGCGGACGTGGGCGAGGATATCGGCGGCGTGGCAAATATGTTCGTCAATTTCGAGCGGGAGATTGCCGCCCGCGGCGTTTTTCCCGCCATCGATTTTTCCCGCTCGTACACGAAGCGGGCGGAAAGTTTCCAAACGGAGGAGGAGCAGCGCTGTGCCTTTGCCCTGCGGAACATCGCATCGGGCAAATTCGGCGCCGAACACGTGCGGGAGCTTCTCTCTAAAACGAAGACAAACGAGGAATTTATCGCGCGCAGCGACCTTTGGTCGGGCGCGGTGAAGGAATAAAGAGGTATGAAGTACGGCATCGGAATTTCATTCGACGGCGCGCTTGCGCGCGCCGGGCTGTTCGATAGGAGCGGCAAGCTCGTCGCGCGCGCTTCGGCTGAATTTTCGGGGGAGGGGCGCGCGGAGGCGGCGGAAAAGCTCGCCGAACTCGCGCAGTCCCTCGGCGCCCGTACCGGCAAGCGGGCGGAAACGCTCGGCCTGTGCGTCCCCGCCGCCGTCGACGGCGCGAGCGGGGAAATTTTGCGCTGGGACGGGGCTCCCGATATGGTCGGCCCGTGGAGGCGCGAACTTTCCCGCAGGCTCGGCATGCCGGTGCAGCTCGCGGGCTGCGGGAACGCGGCGGCCCTCGCGGAGGCGCGCTTCGGCGCGGGGAAAAAGTACGAAAGTTTGGTTTACCTCTCGCTCGGCGCGGCAGTCCGCTGCGGCGCCGTCTGCGGCGGGGAAATCTTCGAAGGCTTCGGCGCCGGCGGCGTGGCCGCGGAGCACATGTCCGTCGAAGTCGGCGGAGTGCCCTGCGCCTGCGGCCGTCGGGGCTGCTTCGGGCAGTATGTATCGGGCGCTGCGCTCGTCCGCGATACCAAGCGCGCCATGTTCGAGAATAAGAACAGCGCGCTGTGGCGGCTCGCGGGAGACGCGGATGGCGTTACCGCCGATACGGCGTTCGAGGCCGCGCGCGGGGGGGACGCCGCCGCGCAGAAAGTCGTCAAAAATTACATATTCTATTTGAGCGAGGGCATACTCAACCTCGCCAACCTCCTGCATCCGCAGGCAATCGTCGTCGGCGGCGAAATCGCGCGGGAGGGGGAGTACCTCCTCGAACCGCTGCGCAAGTACGTGGGCGAGCGGCTGTATGTCGGCTGCGACAGCGCGCCGTTTGCGATAGTCCGCGCGGCGCTGGGAGAAGAAGACGCTCTCATTCTCGGCGCGTTCGCGCTCGCACTGCTGTAAAGCGATGCCTGCCGGCGGTGCTGTATTTCTTTTCTGCTCAAATTTCATAGACAAAATTGCTGTTTTTGTCGCTTTTGTTGCGATTTGCCTGCGCGGGGCGCAAGAATGGAAAAAATTTTCCGATTGCCGGGTTGCCCGCCTGCGGCGGGCGCGCATGAATACGGATGGATAAAAATCTCTATTCCGCGGCGGCGGGTGCCGTGCGCGGCGGAAAAAGAAAGAAAAATAGGATTCGCGCGGCGGTCGCTCTGGCGCTTGCGGCGGTTTTCCTCGTGCTCGTGCTCGTCGATTTGTTCGCGTTTCCGCTCGAGTATCTCTGGGCGTTCGCCTATGCGCCGGATATTCCGCCGCGGGGCGATGGGGAACTTCGCGTCCATTTTGTCGACGTGGGGCAGGGCGATTGTACCATCGTCGAATTTCCCGACGGAAAGAGCATGATTGTGGACGGCGGCGACGGGAGCGAGGAGACGCGCATGCGCGCCATCGGCTATTGCCGCGCGCTCGGCATCGATGCTTTCGATACCGCCGTTCTCACGCACACCGATGCCGACCACGCGGGCGGCTTGGACGATGTTTTGAACTGCTTCGGCGCGAAGCTCGTCTATTCGCCCTTTTTGAATGGGCGGGAAGGGGATACCGCCTTTGCCGCATTTTTGAAAGCGGCGGAGGATGCGGGCGCGGAAGTGCGCCTGTCGCAGATGTTCGAGGCTGGCGTATCCCGCACGCAGGAAAATTTTTATTATTGGATGATGCTCTCGCCCTTCTCTTCCGAAATCGCGGACTTACCCGCCGGCTCGGAGGAGGAGAGCACGAACGATTTGTCGGCGGTAATTTACCTCGAATACGCGGGGCGCGCTCTGCTGTTGACGGGCGACGCGTCCGCCGCGGTGGAGGACAGGCTCGTTGACGCCTATGCGGCTACGGGCAGCGCCGCCTTCGAATGGGCGGAGCAAGCGCCCTGGGGCGACGTGCTCCTCTGCCCGAAGCTGGAAGAGCTCGATTTTCTCAAGGCAGGGCATCACGGCAGCGGCAATTCGACGGGCGAAGCGCTCGCGAAGCTGTGCCGCCCGCAAAATCTCTTCGTCAGCTGCGGCGCGGGCAACGGTTACGGTCACCCGAGCCTTGCCTGCATCGGCAACGTGCTCGCGGCGAATCCGCGTGCGGAAATTTACCGCACCGACGAGCTGGGCAGCATCATGCTCACCGTCAAAGCGGACGGAGCGTATTCCGTCGGCTGTGTCGGCTGAATCCGGACAGATTTCGGGTGCAACGGACTGCGCTTTGCGGCGGCAAATCCCTGTCGGTGCCGGGCGGGCGCAATCAATCGGTTATCAATTTTTTAACGGAGTTGAAATATATGATTCAATGGACGACGAGCGGCGAGTCGCACGGAAGGGCGCTCACCGCAATCATCGAAGGGCTTCCCTCCAACCTCCCCGTAGACGTGGAGGAAATCAACCGCTACCTCGCCCTGCGGCAGGGCGGCTACGGGCGCGGCGCGCGGCAGAAAATCGAAACAGACCGCGTGCAGATTCTGTCGGGCGTGCGCAACAAACTCACCCTCGGCAGCCCCGTGTGCCTGATGGTGGAAAATAAGGACTACGCCAATTGGGAAGCATATATGTCTCCCTACGGCGCGGATGTGTCCGCGCGTCGGCTCACGCGCGTGCGCCCGGGGCATGCCGACCTTTCGGGCGTCCTCAAATACGACCAGACGGACGCGCGCAACATTCTGGAGCGCGCCTCCGCGCGCGAAACGGCGGTGCGCGTCGCGGCGGGCACCCTCGCGCGCATGTTCCTGCGCGAACTGGGCATCGAAGTAGGGGGGTATGTGCGCTCCGTCGCCGGCATTTCCGACGATAGGGAATACACCTTCGAGCAGCTCGCAAACGTCAAGGAATCCGAATTATTCATGCCCGACGCGGCGCTGTGCGAGCGCGCGAAGGCGGAAATCGACGCCATCAAGGAGGACAAGGACACGGCGGGCGGCATCGTCGAAATCCGCGTCAAGGGCTTAAAGAGCGGCTTCGGCAGCTGCATGTCCTACGGCGGAAAGCTGGACGGGCACCTCGCGGGTGCGGTGATGGGCATCCAGGCAATCAAGGGCGTCGAAATCGGCCTCGGCTTTGAAGCGGCGCGCCGCCGCGGCAGCGCCGTGCACGACGAAATCTTTAACGAAAACGGAAAGTTCGTCCGCAAGACCAACAACGCGGGCGGCATCGAGGGGGGCATGTCCAACGGCGAGGAAATCATCCTCCGCGCCGCCATGAAGCCCATCCCCACCCTCATGCGCGGGCTGAATACCGTCAACTTCGATACGGGGGAGGCGTGCCGCGCCGCCACCGAGCGCAGCGACGTCTGCTCGATTTGCGCCTGCGAAATCATCGTCGAAAGCACAGTTTGCTTCGCGCTCGCGCAGAAAGTGCAGGAGCGCCTGGGCGGCGACAATATGGCGGAAATCAAGGCCAGATACGCGCTTTTACCCTAAATTATGCGAGGCATAGTACTATGCAGACCATTCAGTTAAACACAAAATCCCGCCCGAGTACCGTATTTTGCGGCGGAGGCGCGCTGGATGCGGCCGCGGAGTTTCTGCGCGGAAAGGACGTTTTCGTCGTCACCGATTCCAACGTGTACCGCCTGTACAAGGAGCTCATCGCGGAAAAGTTCGCGGGCGGTTTATGCGTCGTGCCCGCGGGCGAGCGGCACAAGAACCGCAACACACTGTTTAAAATTTTGGATAGCATGCTCGATGCCCGCCTGCATCGCTCCTCCGTCGTCGTGGCGCTGGGCGGGGGCGTCGTCGGGGACATGGCGGGCTTTGCCGCCGCGCTGTACATGCGCGGCACCCGCCTCGTGCAGCTTCCGACGACCTTGCTCGCGCAGGTAGACAGCTCCGTCGGCGGCAAGACGGCCATCGACTACCGCGGCGTAAAGAACGTGCTCGGCGCCTTCTATCAACCCGAGCGCGTGTACTGCGACCCGCTCTTTTTTAAGACTTTGCCGCCGCGCGAAATCAAGTGCGGCTTGGGCGAAATTGTCAAGACGGGTGTGCTCGACGCGGCCGTCGGTGACAGGATAAAGCAGAACGCGAATAAACTGCGCGGCCTTGCATTTTTGCACGAGCTCGCGGCGGACTGCGTGCGCTTCAAGGCGCGCATCGTCGAGCAGGACGAAACGGAGCGAGGAGGCCTGCGAAAGTGCCTGAACATGGGGCACACCACCGGCCACGCGCTCGAACTTTTATACGGCCGCCGCTCGCACGGGGAGTACGTGCTCATCGGCATGTGGCTGGAAAGTTACATCGCCGAAGGGGAGGGCGTGTGCTCGCATGAATATGCGGAGGAGGTGCGCAAAATGGTCGCCCTCGCCGAGCCGCGCATCCCGCGCTTCGCTTCCCCCGAGGAGTGCATCCGCTTTGCATTGCTCGATAAAAAGAACGAGGAGAAGGACAAAATTTCCTTCATCCTGCCCAAGGCGCGCGGCGAGTACGCCGAATATTCCCTCACGGCGGCGCGCTTTGCGGAGTATTTGAAACTGTTGCAGGAGAATCGCGCATGAAGATAGCCCCTTGCAGACAATTTTCGGGAGAGTTTATTATCCCCGGCGATAAATCCATCACCCACCGCGCCGTCATGTTCAACGCGGCGGCGGAGGGCGAGGCGCTCGTCACGAACGCCCTGCTCGGCGAGGACTGCCTTTCCACCGCCTCCTGCATGCGCGCCCTCGGCGCCGAAGTCGCGGTGGAGGGGAACTGTATCCGCGTAAAGGGTACGCGCAGATTCCGAAGCGCCGATTTATACTGCGGCAACAGCGGCACCACGATGCGCCTTTTGATGGGATTGGTTTCGGGCAGGGGAGTGAACGCGCGGCTGACGGGCGACGATTCCCTTTCCCGCCGTCCCATGGAGCGCGTCGCCGCGCCCCTGCGCATTTTGGGCGCCGATATCCGCACGCAGAACGGCTGTGCGCCCGTTGAAATTGTGGCGGCAAGGCTTTGCGGCGCGCGGGTGGATACCAAGGTCGCCAGCGCGCAGGTCAAGAGCGCAGTCATCTTGGCGGCGCTCGGCGCGACGGGCGAAACGCTCGTGCACGAGGATATCAAGACGCGCGACCACACCGAGCGCATGCTCGCAGCCATGGGCGCGGACATCCGCGTCGCGGGTACCGACGTATTTGTCGGAGAAAGCGAACTGACCGCCATGGACGTAGAGGTACCCGGCGACATTTCGAGCGCGGCGTACTTTCTGGCGCTGGGCGCATTGCGGGGCGAGGTGCTGTGCAAAAATGTGGGCGTGAACCCCACCCGCACGGGCATTTTGGAGGCGTTCTCGCGCATGAACGTGCGCTATTCCCTCGAAAACGAGCGCACCGTCTGCGGCGAGCCGGTCGCCGACATCCGCGTCCGGAAATCCGACTTGAAGGCAATCGAACTTTCGCGCGAAATCATGCCCGCGCTCATCGACGAACTGCCCGTCATCGCGCTCCTGTGCGCGTTCGCGGAGGGGGAAAGCCGCATCACGGGCGCGGAGGAACTAAAAGTTAAAGAGAGCGACCGCATCCGCACCACGGCGGAACTGATTAACGGTCTGGGCGGCGACTGCACGCCGACGGACGACGGCTTTATCATCCGAGGCAGGGAGAGCCTGCGGGGCGGCAGCGTACAGCCGCACGGCGACCACCGCATCGCGATGAGCGGCGCAATCGGGCTTGCGGCGAGCGAGCGCGGCGGCGAAATTTTCGGCGCGGAGTGCGCGGATATCTCGTTTCCGAATTTTTATGAGATGTTATGTGCTCACTTTTTCTTTTGAGCTGACAAAAGAAAAAGTCGAGAGTTGAGGGGAAACCCGAGCGGCTTTCCCCTCACAGCGGCATTTTTAAGGGCACACATATTATTTATTGCCGCTGTTTCACCCCTTCCGTAAGCCGAGGTATCGGCAAATGGGGGTGCGCCGCGCAAAAGCGTGGTTTTGCTTGCGCGAGCAAATTTTATTAAGCCAAATCAGCGGGTGAAGGCTTGCAATTAAAATAATAGATAAAAGCCCCTAAAAACTGCAAGCCGAGGGTGGAAGCCCTGAAAATCTCGACTTTCCGCAGTGCCTTTGCACGCGGAAAGTGAGAGGAAAAAAGGAGTATTTTATGAGTAAAGTATACAAAATGGGCGTCATCGGCAAGGACGTTTCCAAGTCAGACAGCGCAAAGATGCACACCTTCGATTTTAAGGGGCTGGGCAGCGAATGCACCTTCGATTTGCTCTCCGTGGCGAAGGAGAATTTCGACGAGTACGCAAAAAAGCTCATCGCCGAATACGACGCCTTCTGCGTGACCATCCCGTACAAGCTGGACATCATCCCGTATCTCGATACAATCGTGGACGATGCGGAAACGTTCGGCGCGGTCAACGTCGTCAAGGATAAAATCGGCTACAACACCGACGGCGTGGGCTTTATGCTCATGCTGGAGATAAACGGAATCGAACCCGGGGGCAAAAAAGTGCTCGTGCTCGGCGCGGGCGGCGCGGGCAGGAGCGTCATCAAAAAGCTCGCCGACGCGGGCGCGGACGTGTACGCCTACGATATGCGCGCGGAAAATCTGGACAATGTCTATCGGGATTTCGGATGTTTCACCCCGCTCAAAGCGCTCGAACCTGCCGATTACGATATCATCATCAACGCCACGGGCGTGGGCATGCACAAAACGGAGGGCGTATCCCCCGTGGGCGAGGATATCCTTTCCCGCACCCGATACGCCATCGATCTCATTTACTACCCGCGCAAGAGCGAATTTCTGCGCATCGCCGAAAGCCTCGGCAAGCCCGTTTTAAACGGCGAGGGGATGCTCTTCTACCAGGCGTATTACGGCGACTGCATCGTGCTCGGCAGGCAGCCGAAGGCGGAAGAGGCGGCGCGCCTGTTCGCGGCGTACAGAGAGGTATACAAGGATTGAACGGCGTCCCCGCCGAAAAAACGCGGCGCGCCGAACGGCTTATATAGCAGCAAAAGGAGGATACGAGGATGAAACTGCTCTTTCTCAACGGCGTCAACCTGAACATGACCGGCCGGCGCGAAAAGGGTGTATACGGCACCGAAACGCTGGAAGATATCAACGCGCAAATCGCAAAATTCTGCAAAGAGCGCGGCGCGGAATGTGAATTTTTCCAGAGCAACCTTGAAGGGGAGCTGTGCACGAAGATTCAGCAATCGGACGCGGACGGCATCGTGCTGAACGCGGGCGCATTCACCCATTACAGCTACGCCCTGCGCGACGCAATCGCCTCGGTGCAGACGCCCGTAGTCGAGGTGCACATGTCCAACGTGCATGCGCGCGAGGAGTTCCGGCATAAATCGGTCATCTCCGAGGTGTGCCGCGGCACCATCCTCGGCTTCGGCAAAAACAGTTATATTTTGGCGGCGGAGAGTTTTCTGTTATGAACATAATCCTTTGCGGCATGATGGGTGCCGGCAAAACGACGGTCGGCATCAAAATTTCCGATTTGACGGGCATGCGCTGGTACGATACGGACGACCTCATTACCCAGAAATACGGCAAAATATCGAGCATTTTCGAATTTTACGGCGAAGAGCGATTCCGCGAAATCGAGGCGGAAATCGTGCGCGGCATTGCGGGGGAGGATAACTGCGTCATCTCCACGGGCGGCGGCTGCGTTTTGAAGCCGGAAAACAGCGTTGCTTTCAAAGAGGGCGGCGGCAAAATCGTCTTTTTGAAAGTGGACATCGAAGTGCTGTTCGCCCGCACCGGGCACACGGGCGACGAGCGCCCTCTGCTCAAGAATACGACCTTTGAAAAGATGAAGGCGCTGCTCGATTTCCGCACCCCCATTTACGAGGGCTGCGCCGATTATACAATCGACACAAACGGCAAAAATGTCGAAGAGGTTGCGCGCGAAATCGTTTCCGTATTCGGGCTGCCTCTTTTGGGTGCGAAATGAGCACCGTCCTCGTCACGGGTGGCTCGCGCGGCATCGGCCGCGCGATTTGCCTCGAGTTCGCGCGCGCCGGGTACGACGTCGCTTTCTGCTACTCGCAGGACGGGGCGGGGGCAGAGGAAACGGCGCGGCTGATTGCCGAGGCAGGCGCGGGCGCGTCCGTATTCCGGTGCGACGTGTCCGACGAGGCGCAGGTCGAAACGATGTTTAAAAGCGTGTTCGGGCTGTCCGTCCTCGTCAACAACGCGGGAGTCGCGCTGTACAGGCAGGTGCAGGATACCTCACTCGCCGATTGGCGCAAGGTGCTCTCCGTCAATGCGGACGGCGCTTTTCTGTGCACCCGCGCGGCGCTCTCCAAATTTCTGCAAAGGGGCGGCGGCAGCATCGTCAACGTCTCCTCGGTGTGGGGGGAGGAAGGCGGCTCGTGCGAGGCGGCGTACTCGGCGAGCAAGGCGGCGCTCATCGGCTTCACCAAGGCGTGCGCCAAGGAATTTGCTCCGTCCAACATCCGCGTCAACTGCGTCGCCTGCGGGTTCATCGAAACGGGCATGAACCGCCTCTCGGCGGCGGAGAGGGCGGAGTTTTTTGCAGGAGTTCCCCTCGGCAGGGCGGGCACGCCGGAGGAGGCCGCGGCGGCGGTGCGCTTCCTCGCCGAAAGCCGCTATATCACGGGCGAGGTTCTGCGCGTGAACGGCGGCATGCACATGTAGCCGTCCGGCGGCGCGCGGAATGTTGCGCGGCCGCAGGCAGGGACAGAGCCGCGCGGCGGCGCGGAGAAACACTCCGTCCTATAGAAAAATGAGCGGCAGCTTTTGCCGTATTCGGCGCGTTCGCGGGCATGCGGGCGCGTTTTGCGCTCTTTTTTTGCCCTTTCGGCGATTTTTCAGCGAATTTTTTTGCGAAAAAAAAGGATTTTTTGCTTTTCCGTCGAATTTATAAATATGGGAGTGCGGCAAAAACCGCAATATTCGCTCCCGTGCGGGAGAATCCGATGGACAAAGGGGAGGTTAAAAGGCGCACCTATGCGAAAGAGCGGGCGTATTTATCCGAATACGCGTGCCTTTCGGAGAATACGCGCGGGCGGCTCCGCCCCGAAACGGCGTGCGACATGCGCACCGATTTCCAGCGCGACAGAGACCGCATCATCTACAGCAAGGCGTTCCTGCGTCTGAAAAACAAGACGCAGGTGTTCTTTTCGCCCGAGGGCGACCATT
The DNA here is from genome assembly GCA_930989535.1 of uncultured Clostridia bacterium. GTDB lineage: Bacteria > Bacillota > Clostridia > Christensenellales > Borkfalkiaceae > Borkfalkia > Borkfalkia excrementipullorum. The sequence goes on from CAKNLK010000002.1 coordinate 45,469, forward strand.
TCCGCACCCGCATGACGCACACCATCGACGTGTCGCAGATTGCTCGCTCCATCGCGCGTTCGCTCGCGCTCAACGAGGATTTGGCGGAGGCCATCGCGCTGGGGCACGACTTGGGGCACACCCCCTTCGGCCACGCGGGCGAGCGGGTTTTAAACAGCTTGTCGCCCGGCGGCTTCGAGCACAACGTGCAGTCTCTGCGCGTCGTCGACGTTCTGGAAAAGGAGGGGAAGGGGCTGAATCTCACCTTCGAGGTGCGCGACGGAATCCTTAACCACAAAAAGAGCGGCAAGCCGGCGACCTTGGAGGGCAAAGCCGTATCGCTCGCCGACCGCATCGCCTACGTCAACCACGACATCGAGGACGCCATCCGCGCCGATTTATTGAAGGAGAGCGACTTGCCCCGCGCGGACGTCCGCGTTTTGGGCAATTCCTCGCGCGACCGCATCAACACGATGATTACCTCCATCTACGAAAACAGCATCGGCAAAAACGCGGTCACGATGGGGGAGAAGGAGGCGGCGGCGCTCGAGCATCTGCGCGCGTTCATGTTCGAGAGGGTGTACATAACGCCCGTTTCGATGCAGGAAGAGGAGCGCGCCAAGCGCATGCTCTCCGCGATGTACGATTATTTCAGGAAAAACAAGGACAAGCTCCCAGCCTTTTATCTGGGGCTGTCCGAGCGATTCCCCCTCGAACAGGTCATCTGCGACTATCTCTCGTCCATGACGGATAAGTTCGCCGTCGCCGTGTTCGACAATATCTTTGTGCCGCACAGCTGGGCACTGACGCAAAAGGATATCGAAGAATTATAAAACGCAAAGGGCGCGGCCGCTCCGAAAGGAACACGCCCGCGCCGTCTGCAAGGGCGCCCGCGCTGCGGGCGGGATAGGTGTTGCCATGGCGAAGGGACTGGATCCTGAATATCTGCAACAACTGAAGAGCAAAAACGACTTGGTCGAAGTGGTCGGCGCGTACGTGCCGCTCGAGCGCAAGGGGGGAAACTGGTGGGGGCGCTGCCCGTTCCATCACGAAAAGACCCCCTCGTTCTCCGTCAACGCCGAAAACCAGTTTTACCACTGTTTCGGCTGCGGCGTCAGCGGCGACGTGATTAGCTTCATCCGCGAAATCGAGTCGGTCGACTTCATGGACGCAGTCAAAATCCTCGCCGAGCGCGCAAAGATGCCCGTTCCCGAGATGAACTTCGACACCGAAAAGACCGCCGAACAGAAGCGCAAGCGGGACGCAATCTTAAAAATCCTGCGCGACTGCGCGCATTTTTACCTCAACAACCTCAATTCCGGCCGCGCCGACGCGCACGTGCAGTACATTCTGGACAGGAAGCTCGCGTCCGCCACCGTGCGCAAATTCGGCCTCGGCGCCTCGCTCGATTTCAAGAGCCTGCCGCAGTACCTCTTGGACAAGGGGTACCGCCGCGACGATGTTTTGGACAGCGGCGCGGTCATCGAGTCGGAAAAGAACAGGCGGCTGACCGACGCGCAGGCGGGGCGGCTCATCTTTCCCATCATCAACGCCATGGGCGATGTCATCGCTTTCGGCGGGCGGGTGCTGGAAAAGACGGATTTCGCCAAATACAAGAACACCCGCGAAACGCTCGTGTTCAACAAGAGCAAAAACTTATACAACATCAACCAAATCAAAAAGCTCAAACAGGCGGAGGGCATCAAGTCGCTCATCATGGTCGAGGGGTACATGGACACCATTTCCCTCTTTCAGGCGGGCTTCCGCAACGTGGTCGCGAGCATGGGCACCGCCCTCACCAAAGACCAGGCGCGCCTTGCCAAGCGGTATGCCGACACCGTGTATATCAGCTACGACGGCGACTTTGCGGGGCAGAAGGGCGCCATCCGCGGGCTGGAAATCTTGCGCGACGAGCAGGTCAACGTGCGCGTGGTGCCGCTGCCCGAGGGGCTCGACCCCGACGACGTCATCAAGCGGCAGGGCTACGAGGGGTACCAAAACTGCCTCGACGCCGCCATGCCCCTCATCGACTTCAAGCTGGAAATCTTGCGGCGGCAGTACGATTTGACGAAAACGGAGGACAAGCGCAATTACATCGCCGAGGCGCTCAAGGTCATCGGCGAGGCGGAGAGCGCCAGCCTGCGCGAGGATTTGCTCAAGCAGGTGCGCGACAAGACGGGCGTCACCTACGAATCGCTGAAGCGCGACTTGGACAACCTCCCCGAACACCCGAAGGAGGTACAGCCCGAATCCTTCCCCGTCAAGGAGGACGGCGCCGACCGCAACGTCAAGGCGTGCCGCTTTATCCTCGCATCCGTGCTGTTCGGCGCGAAATATGCGAAAAATTTCGACCTTTCGCGTGTCTCTTTCGACAATTCCGTGCATAATACTATTGCGGAATATATTAAAATGCGCCAAAAAAACGGCGAACCCGTGCGCGCGAGCGCGCTGTTCGACATCTTCGACGAAGATACTCCCGAACTCTCGCAGATACTCGATTTGAGCCTGGGGGAGAGTTTGGAGGGGGAGGGCGCGGCGCGCTACTTTGACGACTGCGTGCGCACTCTCGAGCGGGCGAGGCTGGAAGAGGAGCTCGCCAGGTACAGCGCCCTGTGCGACGCGGAGACCGACCTCGCGAAAAAGAAGCAAATCACGCGCAAAATTTTAGAACTTACCATTCAACTGAAAAACTTTTAACTTTAACGGAGGATAACTTTTTTTCATGAGCGTATCCGAGCAGAAACTCAACGAAATTTTAAAACAAATCATCGCGGAATACAGGCAGAAGGGGAGCATCTCCACCAACACCCTGTGCGACATCCTCGAAAAAATCGACACCAGCCCCGACCAAATCGACTATATCTATAAGTCCATCGGCGAGGCAGGCATCCAGATTGTCGACGAGGACGAGCGCGACCGCGAGCTGTTCGAGCAGGCCCTGCGCGACATCGGGCTGGACGACCCCGTCAAGATGTACTTAAAGGATATCGGCCGCGTGCCTCTCCTCTCGGTGGACGAGGAAATCGAGCTTGCGCGCAAGATGCAGGACGGCGACGAGGCGGCAAAAAAGCGCCTCTCCGAAGCCAACCTGCGCCTCGTCGTATCCATCGCAAAGCGGTACGTCGGCAGGGGAATGCTCTTCCTCGATCTGATTCAGGAGGGCAACCTCGGGCTCATGAAGGCTGTGGAAAAGTTCGACTACCAGAAGGGCTTTAAGTTCTCCACCTACGCAACTTGGTGGATACGGCAGGCGATTACCCGCGCCATCGCCGACCAGGCGCGCACCATCCGCATCCCCGTGCATATGGTGGAAACCATCAACCGCCTGACGCGCGCCTCGCGCATTCTCCTGCAGCAGCTCGGCCGCGAACCCACGCCCGACGAAATCGCCAAAGAACTGAATATGCCCGTCGACCGCGTCCGCGAAATTCAGAAAATCGCGCAGGACCCCGTCTCCCTCGAAACGCCGATCGGCGAGGAGGAGGATTCGCACCTGGGCGACTTCATCGAGGACGACCGCGCGACGACTCCGTCCGATTCCGTCGCGGCGACCATGCTCAAAGAGCAGCTGATGGGCGTTTTGGATACGCTCACCCCGCGCGAGGAAAAGGTGCTGCGCCTGCGCTACGGCATCGACGACGGCAAGCCCCGCACCCTCGAGGAAGTGGGCAAGGAATTCAACGTCACCCGCGAGCGCATCCGCCAGATCGAGGCGAAGGCGCTGCGCAAACTGCGCCACCCTTCGCGCAGCAAAAAGCTGAAAGATTTCCTCGATTAAAGAGGCCGGCATGAAGCAAACCAAGCGCATCCGCCTTTTATGCGGGCAGCTCGCCCCCTGCGAAACGTTTGCCGACGTCGGCTGCGATCACGGCTACTGCACGCAGTATATGTTGGAAGAAAATCTCTGCCGCCGCGCCGTCGTCTCCGACATCAGCGCGGGCAGCCTTTCCAAGGCGGAAAAATTGCTTTCTGCCTACATAGCCGAGGGGCGGGTTGCGCCCGTGTGCTGTCCGGGTTTGGAAAAAATCCCGCGCGATACCGAGCAGGTGCTCATCGCCGGCATGGGCGGAGAGGAGATTCTAAGCATCCTGCGGGAAGGTTTTCTGCCCCCCGCGCTCGTCTTGCAGCCCATGCGCCACGCCCCCAAGGTGCGCGCGTATCTGTTGGAAAACGGCTATTCCATCGTGCGCGATTTCACCTTTTTCGACGGAAAGTTTTACGACGTTCTGCGCGCCGAGTTTCCCGCTTACCGCGGGGCGGCGGTGCGGAGCTACGGGGAGAGGGAGCTTACATTCGGGTTTGACAATATCCGTTCCCCTTCGCCCGATTTTCTCCAAATGCTGGAGGAGGAAATGCGCAAGTGCCGCGCACGGCTCGCGGCGGCGCAAAAGCCCGTTCCCGCGGTGGAGGAAAAATTGCGGCGCATTACGGAGGTATACCATGACCTTGCGCGAAGTGTATGAGCGTATCGACGCGCTCTATCCCAAAAAAATCAGCGACGACTATGTAAAGACGTACGGCGGGCACGACAACAGCGGCATTTTACTCAATCCCGAGCGGGAGGTTGCGGGTGCGCTGTTCTCCCTCGATTTGTCCCTCGCGGCAATCGAGGAGGCGAAAAAGACGGGCAAAAACCTCATCGTCACGCATCATCCCGCCATCTTTTTCCCCATTTCGAACATTCTGCGGAGCGATGCGCTCGGCGCGCGGCTGATTGCCTGTTTAGAGGCGGGCATCGGCGTCATCTCCATGCACCTCAACTGCGACTGCGCCCGCGGCGGCATCGACGAGAGCCTCGCCCTTGCCTTGGGCGCGGAAAGCGTTCCCGCCCCGCAGGAGCCGCTGGAAAACGGCGGCTACGGCAGAATTTTCCCCGTCAAAGAGCAGACGCTCTCCGCCTTTGCGGAGCGCGCCAAGCGCGAGCTTGGCACATCCCGCGCCTTCGTGTACGGCGAGGGAGACAGGAAAATCGGGCGCGTCGCGTCCTTTTGCGGCTCGGGCGTCGACGGCGGCGCCGTCGCGCGCGCGAAGGCGCAGGGCGCGGACGTCATCGTTTCGGCGGACATCAAGCACAACTACATCTGCGACGCGCTGGAAGCGGGTATGTGTGTGGTGCAGCTCACCCATTATGCGAGCGAAAATTACGGATTCAAGAAAATATATCAGAGCCTCGAAGGCAAGCTGGGCGTTCCGTGCGCATATCACGAGGACGCGTGCATGTTGTAAAGGGCATAAGGAGGTAAAAATATGATTGACGAACTTTTGAAATACCAGGAGGCGGACGGAAAGCTCCGCGCCATCGAGCAGGAAATCGCGGCGACGGACGAGCGCAAAAAGTACATGGCGGCGCGCAAATTTTTGGAAAAGGCGCCCGAAAAGCTGGAGGCGCTGGACGCGAAGGCTTCCGAGCTTAAACACATCTTCGAACTTCTGGAAAAGAAATACGCCGAAATCGCCGATACCATCAAGGACTATGAAAACCTCGACGAGATGGTGGACGAGCAGGGGGGCGAAATTTCCTTCTATAAAAAGAACGCCTCGCAGATAGCGGACAACCTGCGCGCGCTGAAAGGGGATATCAACAAGCTCGTCGCGCAAATCGAGGCGGCTTCCTCCGAGTATGCGGCGGCGAAAAAGCAGACCATCGCCATGCAGAAGCAGTACAAGGAATACAAGGTCAAATACAGCGAAGTCAAGGAAAAGCACGCCGCGGAAATCGCCGCCATCGAGGCGGAGCTTGCCAAGCTCGCCAAGGGCGTGCCCGAAACCACCCTCGCCAAGTACAAGGCGAAGCGCAAGGAAAAGGTTTTCCCCGTCGTGTGCGAGGTCACGGGCAACCGCTGCCCCGGCTGCGGCATGGAGCTTTCGATTGCGGAACTTTCCAAACTGACGGACGGCAACTTTATCGAATGTGACAGCTGCCGCCGCATCCTGTTCAAAAAGAAGTAAATCGTATACAAAACGACGGAGCCGCCCCGAAAATTCGGGGCGGCTCTCCTTTACAAAAAACAAGAGCTGCCCCGGCTGGGGCAGCTCTTTTGCTGAATGCCTTTTAATCGTCGTCGCGGTCAAAGCGCTCCATCTGCGTGCGCTTGCCCGCGTATTCGTAAACGTAGTGCGAATTTCCGTCTGCGTCCGTCTCGATGCTCACGCGGTAGCTCTGCGAGCCGTTCTTGTCGCCCACGCGGATGCGGATGTATTCCTGGCCGCGCTCCGTCTCCTTTTCAAAGTAGAAAATCTGCGTCTGCCCGTCCTTGAGCAAGGAGAGTTTGATTTCCGTCTCGCGCCCTTCCTGCTCGTATTCGAAGGCGCTGCGCTCGATAACCTGCCTGCCCTCGAGGATGGAATACACGTATTCCTGCTCCGATTCGTTGCCCTCGGTTTCCTGCGCCTGCTCTACGCGCATGCTCCGCGTTTCGCTCAGCGTCACCCAAAAGTTCGTTTCGCTCTCGCTCTCGCTGCCCTCGTTTTCCGTTTCCCGCTCGCCGCGCATCGCGTACTGCTGCCCGTCTACAATGAGGATGCCTTCGATGGAGTATTCTTCCTCCGTCTCATCGAAATCGTCATCGTCGTCATCGTCGTAGTCGGGGCGGAGGGTTTCATTATAGTACATCGTGTACGAAAGGGTGTTGCCGAGGATGTCCTTGTAGGTCACTTCCGCCTTTTTCGCATAGTCGGGGAGGTCGCTTTCGCCCTCCGTCATGCCGAACGCGCCGTCGGAGAGCAGGCTCTCCACGAGCATCATATATTCGTTGAGCGCCGCGATGGTTTCCTCGTCGGTAACGACGCCGCTCTGCGCGAGTACTGTCAGCCCCTTCGCCTGCGCGAGCGCCTGGGCGCTGCCGCCGTTCATCGAGGAGATGAGCGTGCCCGCCGTCGCCGCGGAAAAGCCGTATACATCTTCGGTGGTGGTCAAATCGTCGAATTTGTTGTCGTTCGACGCGTTGTTCCTGTTTCCTCCCTCGCCGCAAGCCGTAAATCCAATCGCCAACGCGAGCAATGCGAGCGCCGCAAGGATTGTCAAAAGTGTCTTTTTCATTTTGGTTGTCTCCTTTTTTGATTTTTTGAAAGCTCTTTCGCTTTCCCTGTACACATCTATAACAGCGGAAAAAAGCGGATTGTTGGAAAAAAATCAAAAATATAAAAATTTTTTTGAAAACAGTATGCGCAGAAATTATTTTTTTATCGCGCGCCGCATTCCGGCAGGCGATCCGCTCCGCGCATAGAAAAGGGGAAAGGGCGCGTGCCCTTCCCCCGAAAAACTCCTCGGTTCAATCGTCGTCATCGTCGTCATCATCATCGTCGTCGCCGTGGCCGGGGCGTCCGCCGCTGCCGCTGTTGCCGTCCGAAAATTCGTAGCGGTAGCCGCTCTCCTGAATGGTAACGGTAAAGGAATATTCCTCGCCGCCGATGCTCGCCCGCGCCGAAAGCACATTTTCGCGCCCGTCTTCCCGCCAAAAGCGGAGTTCGTCCGTTACGCCGCCGCGCTTTACCGTTATTTTTAATTCCAGCTCGCCCTCTTCCTGCTCGTATTCGACGGCCGTCGTCTCCGCGGGGCTGCCGCTCTCGTCGTACAGCGTGTAGAGGAAAAATTTCTCCGATTCTCCCTCTGCGCCTTCGGTTTCCTCCTCGGCTTCCTGCTCCATGCGCAGGTAGGGGAGTTCGCGTCCGGCGTCGTTCGGGCGGTAGGCGGTGAATTGCAGGGAAAGCTCCGATTCTCCATCCTCGCTCTCCGTCTCCTTTTCGCCGCGGACGGGATACTCCTCGCCGTCGACGAGCAGTATTCCCTCGATGTCGTATTCTTCCTCCGTTTCATCGCCGTCCGTCTCGCTGTCCGTGAGTATTTTATTGTAATACATCGTATACTGCACGGTGCCGCCCAGCATATCTTGCACGGTCACTGTCATGCGATAGGGGTAGCCGTGCTCCTCCTGCCCCAACTCCTCGGCGGTGTACTCGATTGCCTCGTCCGAAAGCAGGCTTTCGACCAGTCCGAGATAATTGTTTACGGTGTCGGCAATTCCCTGCTCCTCGTCGGTGAGGCCGCCCGCGCGCGTTTGCAGGGAGAGCGCGCGTACGTTTGCGCTCTGCGCTTGCCCGCCGGAACTTTGCGCCGCCGCAAGCAGGCTGCCCACCGACGCGGCGCTGTACGCGTAAAACTCGTCGGCGGTGTCGATGCTGTCCAGCTTTCCGCCGTCGATGAATCCGGGGCCGGCGGGCGCCCTGTTCAGGGCAATCGGCAGAACGATGCACAGGCACAAAACGAGCGCCAACCCCGCCGCGGCGAGCGCGAACCACCGCTTGCGGCCGGAGGCGCCGCCCGTGCCGCCGTGCGCATAGGCCGCTTCGCGCTCCTCGGCGAATCCGAGCTCGCCCTTGATTTTTTCTTTCACGCTCTCGTCGGGCAGGATTTGGTTTGACTGCTCCGCCAAGAGCTTTTTAATATCTTTCATACCCCGCCCTCCTTTTGCAGAAATGCTTTGAGCTTTTTCAATGCTTCGTTGTTTTTCCAGGTCACCGTGCCGATGGGGATGCCGAGCATCTGCGCGACCTCCCGCCGCTTGTAGCCGGAAACCTGGCAGAGCATGAGTATCTCGTACTCGTCCTCCGCCAAAATTTTGGCGGCCGTGTCGAAGATGTAGGGGAGTTCCGTCTCGCTTGCGCCGTATTTGTAGGCGTCCGCCTCGAAATCGGTGCTGACCTCCCGCCTCGCCCGCTTGACGTGGTTGCGTGCGAGGTTCTTTCCGATTACCGTCAGCCAACCGATAAAGTTTGTTCCCGCCGCATAGGAATCGAGCGCGCGGATTGCCCTCACATACGTCTCCTGCAAAATGTCCTCGGCGTACATCTTGTCGCGCACGATATAGAGGACGGCGAAGTAGACGGAGCGGTTGGTCTTTTCATAGATATAGTCGAACGCGCGGGTGTTTCCCTCTTTCAGTTCGGCGATTTTCCTCTCGAGTTTTTCTTCGTTCATACGCTCCCGTATAAATATAACAATGGAAAAAGCTGTTTTGTTGGTAAAACCGCAAATATTTTTTGCCCGGGTTTAAAAACTCCCCGCGCATTCGCGCGGGGAGCTGTATTTCCGTGGCGATTACGCCTGTTCCTGATACGAATTCAAATCGTCCGGAAGTTCGGGGATTTCGGCGGAAATTTTGATAGACGCCGTTCCCGTTGCGGAAAATTCTATCGTCTGCGCCTCTTCGGTATCCGATGCGGGGATTTTGATGGCTCCCGCAATATCGATATTGGCTGCCGCCTGCGCAAAAGTTCCGTCCTTGTCGATGTACAGGTACACTTCGAGCACGTTGCTCGTAAAGGTAACGGGCGCGCTTTCCGCCGTCGAGCCGCCGAGTATCTCCGCAAGGACGGCTTTGAACGTCTCTTCCGTGGCGCTGATTTTGAGTTTCGTGCCGGAGGAGAGATCCGCCTCCACTTTCAGGGACAATTCCGCTGCGGCCTGCTGCAAAATTGCGGCAATTTCTGCGGAGGGCGCCGTTTCCGTTCCGAGCGAGCCTTCGGCGGCGAACGTCGCCGTTCCGCCCGTCAGTCCCCCGAACAGGGAGGAGATATTGAATTTGATTTTGCTCTCCGCGGCGGCTTCCTCGCCCGGCGTCTTTATCGAACCGCCGAAGTAGAAGTACTGCGCGTCGTTGTACACGTTGCCTTCGAGGCTGATGTTGTCGTTCTCGCTGCCCTCGGGCGCGGTAAAGGAAAAGTTGACGGAACCCGCCCCGCCGATCGCTTCGGCGCTCATTCCGAACTTGTATTCGGCGTCCCCGCCGGCGGAGATGTTCTCGTCTCCGTTGACGGCGGAAAATTCAAAGCCCGCCGTTGCTTCAAAGCCGAAATTCCAATCTTCCTGCTCCATGTCGCCGAACATGGTCTGCGCGTCGAGCGCTTCGGAAATTGCTGTCCAATCCTCCTCGGTTACCTCGCTGTAATTGCCTGAGATAGTTCCTTCCTTCGAGCAGCCGGCAAACATTGCCAGCCCGAGCGCCAGAATACAGGCGAGCAGTGCTGATAAAAATTTTTTCATCTTCCCTCCTTTTGCGGCGCAATTGCCGCTGTATTGATACATTTATTATAGTCTATATATTAGAATTTGTCAATAGCGCGCTCAAAATTTCAATGCGGTGTAAAGGAACCGGAGGATTCAAAGCGGCTTTATTCGTCCGCGAGCACATCCTGCATATTGTATTTTCCGGCGGGCTTGCCGCACATAAATTTCGCCGCCTTTACCGCGCCCGCCGCGAACACCTTTTTGCTCCGCGCGCTGTGCGAAATGGTTATGATTTCGTCCTCGCCCGCGAACATCACCTCGTGCTCGCCGACGATGTTGCCGCCGCGCACCGCGTGGATGCCGATTTCCGCCTTTTTGCGCGCGCCGCACATGCCTTCGCGCCCGTAGACGTATTCTTTTTCGCCGCCGAACGCCTCGTTCACGCTCTCGGCGAGCATGAACGCCGTGCCCGAGGGGGCGTCCTTTTTCAGGTTGTGGTGCCGCTCGATGATTTCCACGTCGAACTTTTCGCCGAGCACCTCCGCCGCTTCTCGGACGAGCTTTTGCAGCAGGTTGATGCCCACGGAGAGGTTCGCCGTCTTAAACAGGGGGATCTCCTTCGCCGCTTCCTCGATTTGCTTGAGCTGCGCGTCGCTGTAGCCGGTCGCCGCGAGGATGATTGCCGCGCCCGTGCGCTTTGCATAGGCGAGCACGTTGTCGAGGTTTGCCGCGCTGGAAAAGTCGATTACCACGTCCGCCTTTTCCGCCTTGTCGAACCCCGCGTGTACGGGAACGCCGCACAGCTCTCCCTCCTGCAAATCGACGCCGCCCACGCACTCCGTGTCCGCGTCTTCGCGTACGAGTTCGAGTACGTTCCTGCCCATATGTCCCAGAATGCCGCTGATTAAAATTTGTACCATATCGCTCCTTTTGCCGCAATTTTTGCGGACGTAATTCAATTTTTGCGCCTGTTTTGCGCCTTTTTCGGCAAAGAGCCGAGCAAAACAGCCCGGCTCTGCGCGTTTTTTACGCCTGAATTTTCAAACCGAAATCGGAGAGCGCCTTGCGCACGATTTCCTTATGCGCGGGCTCCAGCTCGGTGAGCGGCGGGCGGGGGATTCCTCCGTCCAAGCCAATCATATCGGCGGCTGCCTTTGCGGGAATGGGGTTGACTTCGACGAACATCGCGTCGATGACGGGCAGCATTCTGTCCTGAATCTCGTTTGCCGCGGCAAGGTCGCCCGCTTTCACGAAGTCGTACAGCGCCTTCGTCTCCTTGGGGATGATGTTGGATGCGACGGAAATCAGCCCCGCCCCGCCGATGGCGAGGATGGGCAGGTTCAGGTTGTCGTCGCCCGAATACAAATCGCACCTGCCGCGGATGCGCCGCGCCGTCTCGCAGATTTGCTCCATATTGCCGCACGCTTCCTTGATTCCCGCGATATTTTTGAGCGAAGCGATGCGCTCCATCGTCGCGGGCAGGATGTTCACGCCCGTGCGCGGGGGCACGTTGTAGCAGATGATGGGGATATTCACCGCTTCGGAAACGGCCTTATAGTATTCGTAAATGCCGTTCTGGGTGCATTTGTTGTAGTAGGGGGTAACGACGAGCAGGCCGTCCGCGCCGAACGCCTCCGCCTTTTTGCTCGCTTCCACCGCGTGCGCGGTGCTGTTGGAGCCGCTCCCGAACACGATTTTCGCGCGCCCCGCGATTTTTTCGACGGAAAAGCGCATCACATCTTCCTTTTCCGCCTCGCTCATGGTCGCGGGTTCGCCCGTCGTGCCCAGAATCACGAGCGCGTCGGTGCCGTTTTCGATTTGAAACTCAATCATTCTCCCGAACGCGTCGAAGTTGACCTTCCCGTCCTTGCCGAACGGCGTAATCATTGCGGTCGCCGTTCCGTTGAAGAAATTCAGCATGAAACTTTCTCCCTCAAAATTTGAAAATTTGCCGCCCGCCGCCGTGCGCCGTAGGGGCGATGACGGGGGCTGGTTACTATACTATCGTATGCCGGCAGCGGCAAAGCCGCGCCGCTTCAGCCGAGGTATCCCTTCGCCGCGAGCAGCTCCGCCATGAGCACCGCGCCGCCGGCCGCGCCGCGCAGCGTGTTGTGGGAAAGGCACACGAACTTATAATCGAACACGATGTCCTCGCGCAGGCGCCCCACCGAAACGGCCATGCCGTTTTCGAGCATGCGGTCGAGTTTGGCCTGCGGGCGGTTGTCCTCCTCGAAATAGTGGAGGAACTGTTTGGGCGCGGAGGGGAGGTTCAGCCTCTGCGGCTCACCCGAAAACTCCGCCCAAGCCTGCAAAATTTCCTCTTTGGAGGGCTTTTTGTCGAAGGATACGAACACCGAAGCGGTGTGTCCGTCGGATACGGGCACGCGCAGGCATTGCGCCGTGATTTTCGGGCTGTCCGTGCAGGCGATTTCGCCGTTTTCGATATGCCCCCAGATTTTCAGCGGTTCGCGCTCGGATTTCTCCTCCTCGCCGCCGATGTAGGGGATGATGTTGTCCAGAATTTCGGGCATGCGCTCGAACGTCTTGCCCGCGCCGCTGATTGCCTGGTAGGTGGATACGGCCACTTTGGAAACGCCGTACTTCATTAGGGGATGCAGGGCGGGAACGTAGCTCTGCAGCGAGCAGTTGCTCTTGACGGCGATGAAGCCGCGCTTCGTGCCCAGCCGCTTTCTCTGCGCGGGGATGATCTCCGCGTGCTGCGGGTTGATCTCGGGGATGATCATGGGTACGTCGGGCGTGAAGCGGTGCGCCGAGTTGTTGGAGATGACGGGCACCTCCGCCTTTGCGTACTTCTCTTCGAGCGCCTTGATTTCGTCCTTTTTCATATTGACGGCGCAGAACACGAAATCGACCATGCCCGCAATTTTATCGATGTCCTTTTCCGCGTCGAGCACGACCATATCCGCGAACTTTTCGGGGATGGGGGAAGTCATGGCCCAGCGCCCCGCCACGGCGTCGCGGTACTTTTTGCCCGCGGAAGAGGGGGATGCGGCGAGCGCCGCAACGCGGAACCAGGGGTGGTTTTCGAGGAGCAGGCTGAACCGCTGGCCCACCATGCCCGTTGCGCCGATGATGGCGACGTTGTACTGTTTCATATCGTATCTCCTGTAAGGTGAAAATTTTTTGCGCCGGTAAAGAAAGGCGCGGCGCCGAAAGGGCGCCGCGCGCGGAACATCGGGGAATGCCTTGCCGCCCGTGCGGGGCGGGGGATTCTCGCTAAAATAGTGCTCCACGCTGCGGTGACAGTCGCGCGGGTATTCTCCCGTGCGCCCGGCGGCAGCGCTGGCGGCGGCGCTGTGCCTCGGCGGGGATGCCCTTTTTTTCCGCCGGGAATGCCGCTCCCCGATGCGGCGGAAATACTCATGCTCGCCCGCTCCTCTATTCAGCATAGAAATTTTACCATACAAACGCGCAAATGTCAAAGAATTTTTTTGCTTCCGGCGTGATATTTTAATTGAAATATTTTCCGTTTTATAGTAGAATATAAGATAACGAATGTTGCGGGGAGTCCCGCACGAAAACGGAGGAACTATGGCCCAAGGCGAAAAGAAAGGTTTCATTGCCAGGATGCTCGAAGGAAAGGAGCGCGACGAAAACTATGCCAGGAGCACGCTCCCGTCCAACCGCTGGGCGCTCTTTTGGGATATATTTAAGGGCAGGTTCAGCAAGCTCGTCATTGTAAACCTTTTGATGCTCATATTCTTTATCCCCATGATTGCCGTAATTATATTCCGCTATGTGTATACTACGGTGCAGGGCGTATCCATGCCCTTTGCGAGCTGGGTAGGCACCGGCTACACGCCGCTTCCCAACCTTGTCGGCGTGCCGCAGCAGGTCGTGCTATCCACCAATATCCAGTTCGGCGCGCTCATGCTCGTGGCGGCGCTCATTGCGGCGGTGGGTATCGCGGGCGGCATCTACGTCATCCGCAACATGGTCTGGACAGAGGGCATCTTCGTCGCGAACGACTTTTGGCGCGGCATCAAAATCAACATCGTCATCGTGCTGCAGTCCACCATGTTTTACGGGGTGATGCTGTACCTGTTCACCATTTCCATCAACTGGGCGAGCTATATGAACGCGAGCGGGACGGGGAACGACGTCCTGAACAGCATCTCCATCGCCGTATCGTATATAGCGATTGCAATCGTCACGCTCATGTACCTGTGGATGCTGTCGATGGGCGGCAACTATAAACTGAAGTTTTTCCAGCTTTTGAAAAATTCCTTCCTGATGACCTTCGGGCTGATCTTCCAGAACGTATTCTTCGCGGTATTGATGGCGATTCCGGCAATTTTGCTGTTGCTCGGCTCCTTCTTCCAAATCGTGGGCATTTTCCTGCTTGTCTTAATCGGGCTTTCGTATATGCTCCTCGTCTGGTTCAACTACTCGCAGTGGGCGTTCGATAAATTCTTCGAATCCAAGCGCGAGGGCGGCAAGGTCAACCGCGGCATCTATGCCAAGGTGGGCAAGGGCGGAGAACAGAGCAAAGCCGTGCAGGAATATCAGGCCAACCTCGAGGCGGCGCTGAGCGTCAAATCCGACCTTTCATCCCGTCCCATCAAGCCGATTACCGACGATTTGAAGGTATACGAGCTGCCCGAGTCCTATTCCCGCGAAGACCTCATGAAGCTGCGCGAATCCAAGAACAAGATTATCGAGGATACCGAGCAGTACGCCGAAGAGCACAAGGATGACGAAAAATATGTCGTCTATAACGCGCAGTTCGATAAGAAAGAGGAGGAAGAAGCCGGCGACAAGGGCAAGAAAAAGAAGAAATCCAAAAAATCGGACGCGAAGGACGAAGGCGAGGACGCGCAGGAATGAACCAAGCGTATGCCGGCCTTGCCGACTGGTTTGAATATCTCAATTCCGACTGCGACTATGATTCATGGTCGCAGTACTTATATGAGCGCCTCCGCTCGCTCGGCGTTGCGGGTGGCAGGGGGCTGGAAATCGGCTGCGGCAGCGGCCGTTTCTGCCGCGACTTTGCCCGCCGCGGCTTCGACATGACGGGTTACGACGTCAGCCCCGCTATGCTCGCCAAGGCGGAACAGCTCTCCGCAAAGGAGGGAGTGTTCCCGCATTATATCCTTTCCGACGCGCGGAAAATCAAGACGCTCGGCGGCAGGGCGGACTTCGCTCTGTGCGTCAACGACTGCGTCAACTACCTCCCGCAGGCGGATATTCCCCGCTTTTTCGCGCGCGTCGCGGGCTGTCTGAAAAAGGGCGGGACGTTCCTGTTCGACGTGTCCTCGGCGTACAAACTGCGCGAGGTTTTGGGGAACAATTCCTTCTGCGAGGACAGGGAGGAGGTCGCCTACATGTGGTTCAACACGCTGCATGCCGACCGCGTCGAAATGGATTTCACTCTGTTCGTGCGCGGAGAGGACGGGCGCTTTTCCCGCGAGGACGAGCGGCACGTGCAGTACATTCACGAGGAAGACGATTTGCGCCGCGCGGCGGAGGGGGCGGGGTTTTCCGTCCGCGCCGTCGAGGGCGCTTTGGGCGATGATGCCGATACCATGCGGCAAAACTTTCTGTGCGTGCGGGAATAGCCCGCGCGCCGGCAGAATAGGAGTTATCTATGAAAAAAGAGGACGCGCTTCTGCGCGGTTTGGTATACAACGACGAAGTATCCGTCTGCGTGGCGGACACGACGCAGCTCATCAACGAGGCGATTCGCATCCACGATTTGTCCGCCCTTTCGGCGGCGGCATTGGGCAGAACGCTCACCGCTGCGGCGTATATGTGCTCTTCCCTCAAGGAGGAGCGGGGCGCGCTGTCCGTCACCGTCAAGGGCGGCGGCGTCGGCGGCAACATCTACGTCAGCGGCGATAAGGCTCTGCACATGCGCGGCTACATCGAAAATCCGCACGCCGAGCTTCCGCCCAACGCGCTCGGCAAGCTCGACGTGGGCGGCTGCGTCGGAAAGGACGGCTATATCTCGGTCGTGCGCGACGACGGCGACAACGTGCCCTTCGTCGGGACGACGGAGCTGGTCAGCGGGGAAATCGGCGAGGATTTTGCGGCGTATTTCGCGTACAGCGAGCAGATTCCGACGGCTGTCGCCGTGGGGGTAAAAATCGGCACGGACGGAACCTGCCTGGGCGCGGGCGGCGTGTTTTTGCAGCCGCTTCCCGGCGCGAGCGAGGAGAGCATCCGGAAAGCGGAGGAAATCATCGGGAAATTTTCCGCCGTCAGTTCGCTCATGGAGCGGATGACGGCGCAGGAATTGCTCGAGGAGTGCTTCGGCGCGGTTAAATTTTACACTTTAAAACCCGCATATAAGTGCAGTTGCAGCAGAAATTATATAGAGGGGATACTCGCGGCGATGGGGGAAAAGGAGCTGCGCTCCATCCTCGAAGAGCAGGGCGAAATCTCCGTTTACTGCCACTATTGCAATACCGACTACAAATTTTCCGCGCAGGAAGTGGAAGATCTGATAACCCGCATGCGCGGCGATACATAATTGAGGTCACGAATGGAAGAAAAGGTAGTAAAATTCGATTTGACGGCGGATAAGCTGCTCGATTTGGCGGACGCGCGCCTGGACGAGGGGGATTGCCTCGCCGCGCTGCGCCTGCTGCACAAATCCATCGAGTTGTACGGCCCGGGCGCGGACGAATACGTTTCCCTCGCCGACGCGTACGACGAAATGGAGATTTTCGAGCTTTCCGCCAACTGCTGGTTTTCCTATCTGGATATCTGCTCCGAAGAGGAGGCGGTGGACGCCTACGAGGGGCTGGCCGCCTGCTTCTACAATATGGGCAACGAGCCAATCGCGATGTATTATTACAACAAGATGATGCGCGATAAATTTGTTTCGCCCGCCAACAATATGGAGATGGGGGAGCTGTTCGAACAGCCGCCCCGCCGCCGCCTCAAAGTCAGCTGGCCTCCCGAGCGCGCCGATTATTCGGACGATATCGACGAGGGGCTGCGCGCCCTCAAGGCGGGCAAGTACGACGTTGCGCGCGCCTGCTTCGAGCGGGTGCACCCCAAGTCGGAATATTGCGTTTCCGCCCGCAACTATCTGGCGGTATGCAGCCTGCTCGAGGGCAAGCCGGAGCTTGCGGAGCAGGAATGCCTCGCCGTGCTCCGGGAACAGCCGGAAAACGTGCAGGCGCTCTCCACTTATGCCGCCGTGCTCACTGAGCAGGACAGGCGGGACGAGGCGTACCTCGCGGCAGTCAAGCTCTCCTCCCTGGAGACGGACAGCCCCGACGAGCTGTATAAAATCGCGACCGTCTGCTGCGAGAACGGCCTGTACGAGCAGGCGTACGACAAATTCTGCATCCTGGAAAAATCGGTCAGCTACGACTTGACGCTGCTGTATTTCAAAGGGGTGGCGGCTTTCCGCTGCGGCAAGGTGCGCGAGAGCCTCGCCGCCTTCGGCAAGATATTGGACGTCTACCCCGACGCGGCCGTGGCGCGCTATTACTTCCGCGAGATACGCGACTATGAGGAGAAGGGCGGCACGCCTCCGCAGACGAGCTTTTTCTACCGCGTGCCCGACGGGGAGCGGGCGCGCCGCACCGAATTTTTGGCGGCGCTCGCGCAGCTGAAGAGCGCGGAGCTGCGCGCCTACTGCGACGAAGCGGACGTCACCGAGCTTCTCGAATGGGCGTTCGACGAGGGAGACGGCCAGGAAGCGGAGTTGCAGCTTTTGGCGATTGCGGTCGCCGTCGGCGGCGGCGCGGACGATTTTGTCCGCCGTTTTCTGCTCGATTCCTCCGCCAACGACGCAGTCAAGTTCGAAGCGCTCCGCCGCCTCTGCGAGCGCAACCGGCAGGATGAATTCGGCGTCGTCGTGGGCGATTTGTACCGCCGCATGCCCGTCGAAAAACTTGTCACCGGGCGCACCGCCCATTCGAAATTCGTACAGGCATACGCGCTCTGCTTTTCGCGGTTCGCCTCCCTCGGCGAAGGGAGCGCCGCAGAGTATTGCCTCGCCGCGCAGGAAGTATACGCCGCGCTCGAGCGGGACGGGCAGTTGGCGCTCGCGCACGACGCGGAGAGCCTCGCCTGCGCCGTCTATCTGACGGCCGTACCCGCCGGCATCAAAAAGACGCGCGCCCTGCTGCAATATCTGGGCGCGGAAGGGGATACGGTCGCGCGCATTTTGAGCTGCGTGAACGGCGTCTCCGCGCAGGCGGAAGCCGCCGCGGCGGACGCTTCCGCGGGCGGGGCGGCCGGCAAAGAGGAAAAAAACGAGGAGAACAGCGATGAAACTCATTGATTTCGACGACAAATTCAACCGGAAAATAGCAAAATATATCGAAAAGCACGCGGGCGAGCGCACCGAGGAGGAGTGGGAAAACTTCATCGCCGATGCGTACGGCAAATTCGGCGATACGTATCTGGGCGAAATCGGCAAAACGCCGCGGCAGTATTTTGCGGAGATGAGCGACTCCGCGCTCGTGGAAACGCTCAAGGAATACCTCCTGCAGGATGTGCCCGTGCCCGATATCCTGTGCGAAGAGCTGGAGTCGCGCGGGGTATTCCCCGAGCTTTTGGCTCTCCTCGACGAGACGGACGAGGAGCTCGTGCACTATGCGCTCAACATCATCGGCTCCGATTCGCGCGCCTTCGGCCGCTACATAGCGATGCTGTCGGAGGACGCGTACGACGAGCACATCAAGGATTCCCTCGCCGACCTTTTAAAGGCGCGCGCCGACGACGCCGCGGAGGGCGTACTGCCGCTGGTGAACACGGAGAGCGGCGCGTACGCGCTGGAAATTCTCTCCAAAGTGAAAAGGCGGGACGAGCGGGTGTACAAAGCTCTGCTGGACGCCTTTTTGGGCGCGGACGATGCGGATGCGCCGCTGTATGCGGGGTACCTTGCCTCCTACGGCGACGAGCGCGCCCTGCCTTCCCTCCTTTCCGCCATCGAGCGGGAGGATATCGGCTACGTGCTCTTCCAGGAGCTCAAATTCGCCATCGAGGCGCTCGGCGGCGAATACGACAAGGAGCGCGACTTTTCGAACGACCCCGCCTTCAAAAAAATCATGGCGGCGGGCGGCGGCACGGATATTTTCGGCGCCAAAAAATCTTCCTGAATGTTCGCCAGACTGCGCCCGCAAACGTGCGGGCGCTTCGGCTTTCGGGGGCGCCTGCAATCGGGCGCGGTTTGTTTTGCGGCAAAGTTTAACGCGCTTATTCTTTGCCTGCCACATTTTTGCGGTACAATAGGGGTATGCTGAACGAAAAGAAGGGGCGCTTCACGCCCGCGCAGAAAATTATCATAGCCGCGTTCGCCGCCTGCTTCGCGTGGCTGCTCGCGCAGATTCCCGTCCTCGCCGAATACCTCTTCGCGCGGGGCGTTACGCGCTGGCTCGCGGGGCTGCTCTCCCTTGTTTCGGGCATTTTCCCGTTTTCCTTGTACGAAATCGTCGCGGTGCTCCTCATCCTGGGCGCCGTCGCCTTGGTCGTCTATATCTGTACGCACCTTTCCCGCGCGCGCAGAAAATCTCTGTTGCCTGTCCTGCGCCGCCTCGCCGCGGCGCTCGTTGCGGTACTGCTCGCGTTTTGCCTGCTGTACGCGCCGCTGTATAACCGGGAGGGCATCTCCTCCGCGCTCGGCCTGCCCGAAGTGCAGGTTACGGCGGAGAATGCCTACGCCGCCGCGGAGTACTATGTGGAGCGGCTCAACGCCCTCGCCGACGATTTTGAGCGGGACGGGGAGGGAAATATCCTGCCGCCGCACTCCTTTGCGGAAACGGCGGAGCTTTTAAACGCGCGGTACGATTCCCTGCAAACCGACTGCTTTTCGCCGTATGCGGTGCGGCCGAAGGCGGTCGCGCTGTCCGTGCCGATGAGCTATCTGGGCATCACGGGCATCTATTTTCCCTTTACGGGGGAGGCGAATGTCAACGTGAATATTCCCGCCTACGAACTGCCCGTCACGATGGCGCACGAAATGGCGCATGCGAAGGGCGTCGGGCGGGAGAACGAGGCGAACGTCGCCGCCTATGTGCTGTGCATCACGGCGGAGGACGAATATTTGCAGTACAGCGGGCTGATGAACGCCGCGGCTGTAATGCTCAATTCCCTGCCCGAGGAGGAGTACGCGGAACTGCGCGCACGCCTTTCGCCCGAAATTCTGCGCGAGTATTCCAACACGAGCGCGCACTACGCGCAGTACGACGGCTGGCTGGACAGTCTGTCCGCCTTCTTCAACGATTTGTTTCTGAAGTCGAACGGCGTTCCGGGCGGCACGCGCAGCTACGGGCAGACGGCGCAGAGCCTCGTCGCCCTGTACGAAAAATTGAACGGTTAACGCCCGGGCAGCTCTGTGCTGCGGCTCCGGGCGCGGGCGCAATGGTGCGGCGCCTCTGCCGCGCGATTGGAGCCGGGCGCGGCGACCGCCGACGGGGCGGTTTGATGTCCGTCGCTTTCAGTCCGCCCGCGCGCCGAGGATGTGCAGTGCGCGCATCTGTTCGAACGAATAGCTTGCAAGGGGACGGGCGTACGCGTCGAAGGAATGCGTCGCCGTGAGCGGCATGCTTCCCGAAAACCCGACGACGAGCAGCGAGTGGTAAAAATCCCCGCCGTTTCTGCCGAGCTGGATTACGTCGCCGGCGCGCATCTCGCCGAGTGGCGCTTCCTTCGCGTAGGGGCCGGCTCCCTCGTTTGCAACAAGAAAATTATACAAAAATTCCACGCCCGTCCAGGAAGCCGTGCGGTCGCTTGCCGAACGGTAGTACCAGCCGAAAACGGGCGCAAAGTTCATAACGCCGCACCCCGCGAACAGGCACTGCGAAACAAAGTTGGTGCAGTCGCCGCCCAGCCGCTCGAAGTCGTAATAGGCGGGGTTGCGCCCGAATGCCCATCGCCGCGCGTAAAGCGCGGCTTTTATGCGGTTATAGCCGATTTCTTTCATGCTTTATAATATTCGCCGGCGGCGCTTTTGTTGCGAAAGGGAGTTGTTGGAATTTTTGTTAAAAATATTTTACAATTTTGTTGCATTTTGTCTTTTCTTCGTTGACAGATTATTGCATTTGTGCTATTATAGAACCCGAGGTGCAAAAATGTTGCAAGAATTTATCGCGGAAGAATTTACCAAGGCGAGAAAGGCAATGGGCATATCGCAGCGGGAGCTTGCACAGCGTTGCGGGCTGCCGCAATCGACCGTCGGAAGGATTGAGGCGGGGCTGGTCGTGCCCAATCTTTTGACGCTGGCGAAAATAGCGGAGGTGTTGCAGCTGGAAATTTCGGTTCGGCCGAAGGAACGGCGCGGCACGGTATGAGCGGGCGGGGTATTGAAAGGCGAAACGCCCGGAAATTTCGCTATACCCGTTGATCGGACGAACCGCCGTACGGCGGAGCGAGAGAGTGGTTCATGGATATATTAAAATTGCTTTTAAAATTAGTAAAGGAATATTGGTTTTTCGGCGGACTGCCGGCCGCGTCGGAAATATATCTGCGCGCATTGGTTGCCTTCAACGTGCTGTTCGGGCTGATTATGCTGCTGCTGTATTTTCACCAGGCGTTTTACACGTTTTTCGCCCTGTTCACGAGGGCGAAGGTATGGCCGGAAGCGAAAGAGCGCCATAAATACGCTTATCTCATCTGCGCGCATGACGAGGAAAAGGTGATCGGGAATTTGATCGACAGCATCTATGCCCAGAATTATCCGCGGGAACTCATGAAGGTGTTCGTCTGTGCAGACAACTGCGAGGACGATACCGCCCGCATCGCGCGGGAACGGGGCGCGGTAGTGTTTGAGCGTTTTTCCAACGAGCGGGGCAAGAGCTACGCGCTGGATTATATGATTCAGCGAATTCTGTCGGAATATGCGGGAGAAAATTTCGATGCCGCTTTCATATTCGACGCGGACAACCTCGTTTCGGCGGATTATACGGAAGAGATGAATAAACTCTTCGACGCCGGGTATAAAGTGGCGACATCCTTCCGCGCTTCAAAGAATGTGGGGCAGAATTGGGTTACGGTCGGCTCGTCTTATATGTTTTACCGGGAATGCGCCCTTGTGCATCATACGCGTTCCAAATTGAATATGGGTACATATGTTTCGGGCACGGGCTATTATATAGCAATGGATATCCTCGCAGATATGGGAGGCTGGAAATACCGCACGCTTACGGAGGACATCGAGTTTTCGCTCGACTGCGCCCTCAAAAAAATTAAAATCGGGTACAACGAGAACGCGGTGTTTTACGACGAACAGCCGCAGCGCCTGCGCGATTCCTGCCGGCAGCGTATGCGGTGGGGGCGCGGTTCGCAGGAATGCTTTAATAAATTTTACCTCAAGGAAATCAAAAGCACGGTGAAGTCCGGCCTGGGGCCCATTCGCTTCGAAATGTTTGTGCACGTTTGCCCGATTTCCGTTATCGGCATGGTGTGGTCGGTTCTATATCAAATCCTGCTTGTTTGCCTGGTGTTCGGAGGCAAGCCGGACGTTGCCCTGCAAAGCTGGTACTTGGGTACGGCGCTCCCGTCTTTTGCTCTTTCCGTCGTCGGGCTGTATGCGTCGCTCGTGTTGTGCGCATGGATATTTGTATTTAAAGCGCGCAAAAAAATCGATCTGCCGGCTTACAAAAAGTTCCTGCACTGTTTTACGTTTCCTATCATCTTTTTGCTCGGTATTCCGCTTTGGGCGGTGGCCATTTTCAAAAAAGTGCGCTGGACGAAGATTCCGCACACGGTCAGCAAGAGCATCGAAGATTTCGGCTCCAAATAAGCCGCTCTGCAGCGGAGATAACGGCTGAGGGCCGCCCGATAAACGGGCGGCCCTTTCGCGCACAAAAAGCGCGGGCGCCGCAAAACTGCGGCGCCCGCACGTATAAAATTTATTTTTTTCCGTTCCAGCAATAGGTGCAGAATTTGCAGGCGGGCATGCCCGTCGATTCGAGCATGTCGTCCAGGCGGTGGTATTTGAGGGTGGTAAAGCCGATATCCTTGCGGATTGCCTCGACCATCGCCGCATACTGCGGAGAGTCGGGGTCGGTATAGGGCGCGATGTCCGCGTTCTCTCCCTCCAGCTCGGCTATCTTTCTGCGCGCAATCAATTCCATTTCGGAGGTGGAGCGGGAGAAATTCAAATAGGGGCAGCCGTAGAGCAAGGGCGGGCAGGCGAGGCGGATATGCAGCTCTTTCGCGCCGCTGTTGTAGAGGAAATCCGCCGTGCCGCGCAGCTGCGTGCCGCGCACGAGCGAATCGTCGATGAGCACCAGCTTTTTCCCGCGGATGAGCGAATCGATGGGTACCAGTTTCATGTGCGCGATGAGGTCGCGCCGCGTCTGGTTGGCGGGCATAAAGGAGCGCGGCCAGGTGTGCGTATATTTAACGAAGGGGCGCACCAGAGGGATTTTCGAGCAGTTCGCGTATCCTACGGCGTGCGCCGTGCCCGAATCGGGCAGGCCCGCGACGCCGTCGGCGTCCACGTTATCCCTGCGGGCGAGCGCCGCGCCGCAGTTGTAGCGCATCTGCTCGACGTTCAGCCCCTCGTAGCTCGAGGCGGTAAAGCCGTAGTACACCCACAGGAAGGTGCATATCTTCATCTCCTCGCGCGCGGGGGATACGATTTCCGCGCCTTCGGGCGTTATAAAGTCGATTTCGCCCGGCCCCAGTTCGCGCACCGCTTTATAGCCGAGGTTGAGATAGGCGAAAGATTCAAAGGTTACGCAGTAGGAATCCTTCTTTTTCCCGATGGAGACGGGCGTGCGCCCGAATTTATCGCGCGCGGCGTAGATGCCTTCGGGCGTCAGCACGAGGATAGACATCGAGCCGTCAATCGCGTCCTGCGCGATGCGGATGCCCTCGGGGATGGTCGAGCCGCGGTTGATGAGCGCGGCGGTGAGTTCGGTCGCGTTGATGCTTCCGCCGCTCATCTCCAAAAAGTGCGTCTTTCCGCTCGCGAACGATGTCTTGACGAGTTCGTCGATGTTGTTGATTCGCCCGACCGTCGCGATGGCGAAGTTGCCCAGGTGCGAGCGCACGAGCAGGGGCTGGGGTTCGTTGTCGGAAATGCAGCCGATGCCGAGCTTTCCCTTCATCTCCGCAAAATCGCGCTCGAATTTGGTGCGGAAAGGGGAGTTTTCGATATTGTGAATGGCGCGGTTGAACCCGCCGTCGCCGTACACCGCCATGCCGCCCCTCCTGGTGCCGAGGTGCGAATGGTAATCCGTTCCGAAAAACAAATCGAATACGCAGTCCTTTTTGGACGCCACGCCGAAAAATCCGCTCAAAGTTTTGCCTCCGTATATGAAAAAATACCTTCCTATTATAGCACAAAACGGCCGCGGTGTCACCCGTCCGCGGGCGGTACGCAAAAAAATTTTTTTGAAAGGCCGTCCGCGGAATCAGGTGCCGCGATTGTGTTGCAATTGCCGGGAAAATGTGATAAAATAAAAAGATATAAAACAGTCCGCGCAGAGAAGCGCGGAACTTTGCCCTTTTTGCAAAATCAGGCGGGCGCGGCCGAAAAGCGGCGCTTTTTCCCGTCCTTTCAGGAGGCATTCGCATGTCGATACAAATGAATTCTCATCTTCCCGCGCCGGACGCGCTCAAGGCGGAGTTCCCGCTTTCGGCGGAATTGCAGGCGCTCAAGCGCCGCCGCGACGAGCAAATCCGCGCCGTGTTTACGGGCGAATCGGATAAATTTATCGTGATTGTCGGCCCCTGCTCTGCGGACAATGAAGACTCCGTCTGCGACTATGTTTCGCGCCTGGCGAAGCTGAACGGCGAGCTGTCCGAAAAGCTGATACTTATTCCGCGCATCTATACCAACAAGCCGCGCACGACGGGCGCGGGGTATAAGGGGATGCTGCACCAACCCAGCCCCGACAAGGCTCCCGACCTCCTGCACGGGCTCATCGCTATCCGCAAAATGCACCTGCGCGCCATGCGCGAGAGCGGGCTTACCGCCGCCGACGAGATGCTCTATCCCGAAAACCGCAGCTATCTCGACGATTTGCTCTCGTACGAGGCCGTCGGGGCGCGTTCGGTGGAAAACCAGCAGCACCGGCTGGTGGCGAGCGGCATGGAGATCCCCGTGGGCATGAAGAACCCGACCAGCGGCGATTTTTCCGTCATGCTCAATTCGGTGCAGGCGGCACAGTCAGCGCATCGGTTCCTGTACCGCGGCTACGACGTTTCCACGAACGGGAACGAGCTGGCGCACGTGATTTTGCGCGGCGGCGTCGACAAATACGGCACCTGTATCCCCAACTACCATTACGAGGATTTGCTGCGCCTTTGGGACATGTATAAGCTGCGCGACTTGAAAAATCCCGCCGCTATCGTCGATGCGAATCATTCCAATTCGGATAAAAAATATAAGGAACAAATCCGCATCGTGGGCGAAGTCATGTACAGCCGCCGCTACAACGCGGATTTGAAAAAGCTGGTCAAGGGCGTTATGATTGAGAGTTATATCGAGGAGGGGTGCCAGCCCATCACGGCGGAGCGGGTGTACGGAAAGTCCATAACCGATCCGTGCCTGGGTTGGGAGGATACCGAAAAGCTGCTGTACAAAATCGCCGAGGAGTGCTGACCGGCAAAGAAAGACAACGGCAAAACGGAAAAAATTGCCGGACATGGCGATATTTTTCATCGGAATTTTGGCATTTTTTAAAAATATGCACTTGAATCGCCGATTCAATTCTGTTATACTATGAGGGACTATGAAGAGAGACATATACATTGTACTCAGTCAGACGCGTTCGGTCGTTTCAAGGATTATTCGTTTTGCGACAGGCGATGCGTATACGCATGTTTCGATTTGCTTCGGGGAAGACGAGGGCGTCATGTATTCCTTCGGAAGGCTGTTTCCGTACAACCCGTTATGGGGCGGGTTCGTTCGGGAATCGGTGCTTTTCGGGACGATGAAGCGCTTTCGCAATGCAAAAGTCGCCGCTGTTCGCATTCGCTTGGAGGAAAGTGAATATGCGAATCTGCGGGAGTACGTCTGTTCCATGTATTCGCGCAGAAGGCAGTACGGATATAATTACATAGGGCTGTTTGCCGCAAAATTCGGCGTCGTCTGGCGCTGGAACAATCATTATTATTGTTCGGAATTTATCAAAGAATTGTTGGAACAGTTCGGCATTGCGGAAAAAGGGGAGCTTTCCGATGCGGCTCGGCCGATAGAATTTTTGAATTTGCGCCGGGGGCGGCTTGTATACTGCGGCAGCTTACGCCAATTTGCGGCTATGCAGCGCAGTTAAATCCGAGTCGCCGGACAAAGAGGTGTTTCTGTCGGAAACAGCTGCCATAGAACGCAAGAACCGCGGGCAATACTGCCCGCGGTTCTCGCTTCTGACATAAAAGGGTTGCGGCCATAAGCCGCCTGTGAGCATGAATCATTGAACGGCGCGTGTTCCGCCTCCGCGGAAGGATGCCGCGCCGGGCGAGTGCGGGCAATCGGCCTGCTCCCGTTTTCGCCGGGAGGGCAAAGCTGTGCGTGAACCCTTGTGCGGAAAAAAGGGTAAGGCGTGCCGGTCGGCTTTATATCGCCCCTTGCCCGGAGAGAGCGCCGGCGTATCTGTCGACGACGTTCCCGATGATGCGCGCAATTTCCGCGTGCCCGCGTTCGTTGGGGTGTATGCCGTCGTCGGCGAGGCAGTCGAGGTAATCGGGCATGAGCAGTAATTCCGTCCGGAAATCAATGCATGCGCAATCCGTTTCGAGCGCCGCCTTCAGGATGGCGGTATTATACGCTTCCTGGTGCCGCGCGATGTTCGTCACGTCGCCGCGGAAAAATTCCATCACGCGTTCCCCGTCGGCGCGGGCGCAAATCACGTTGCGGAAATACCGCTGCGAGTCGATGGGCGGCAGAGAAAAGAGCACGGGCACGCGGCCGTTTTCCCGCAGCAGTGCAATTACCTTTCGAAGGATGGATTCAAACTCGGGCAGGGGAGTATTCGGCCTCTGCGCGCCGAGGGGATTTTTTGCCACTTCGTCCCATCGGTAGTCGCAGTCGTTGCCGCCGAGGGCAATCGCCAGCACGCTGCCGCGCTCCGTTTCGCCGATAAACCGTTCGAAATGTCCCTTTTCCCAGCACTTTTTCAGCGTCTGCCCGTAGGAGGAAAAATTGTCAGCTGTTACGCCGTATTTTTCCGCCAATACGGAAACGGCGCTCCGCCCGATGCGGCGGATTTGTCCTTTTTCCAAATACAGTCCCTTGGAAATGGAATCGCCGAAAACGGTCAAAGATTTTTTTTGGAAGAGCGAGAAAGCCGCTTTTATTTCGTTTGCCATACCGATTGCACCTGTTTTAAATATTTGTCTCCGTTCAGTATTGCCAAAATCGGGAAAAATTAGAGTGATTTGCGGATTTAAGTTTTGTTCCGCAAATAGGGGGCAGGGCAATCCGCGCTTCGCCGTTCAAAACGGTGCCGCCTTCCCTATGTATACAGGATACCGCATTTTGCCGAAAAAGTAAAACTACTTGCGACTCTTGCGGCTATACGGTTGTTTTTGCATCGGTAGAGTTTTTATTTTTGCACTCTACCGTGAGTAGAGTGCCGCAATTTTGCGGTTAAAATGGCGGAAAATTCGGGAAATTTCATCCTTTTTCCGCAAAACGCGGCGCTGTAACGTTAGGAAAGCGGAGAAAAGTGTGCTATAATAAAATCATGAAAGATTTAAGGGCTACCGTTTCGAAAAATTTAATCGACTGCCGCAAAGCGGCGGGATATACGCAGCTGCAGCTCGCGGAAAAGCTCAATTATTCGGACAAAGCCGTCTCCAAGTGGGAGCGAGGCGAAAGTTTGCCGGATATCGCGGTGCTATGCGAACTGGCGGAACTGTACGGCATTACCCTCGATTATCTCGTCCGCGAACACACGCGAAAGCCTGCGGTAGGGCGCTACAAAAAGCGCCGCCGCGCTATCGTTTCGGTGATGAGCTGCCTGCTCGTGTGGATTGTGGCGACGGCGGTCTATTCCGTTCTCCTTATCTGCAAAGCGCCGGGCGATTTGTGGCTCTCCTTCGTATGGGCGCTGCCCGTCACCAGTATTTTGTGCGTCGTATTTTCCTGCGTATGGGGGAACCGCTATCACCGCGCGATTTCCGTTTCCGCGCTCATCTGGATGCTCGCCCTGGCGCTGTTTTTGACCATTCAGATTCAGAATATGTGGATAGTATTCGTCCTGTCGGTGCCGGTGCAGGCGCTGGCCGTATTTTGGTTCATTTTGCGCAAAGGACAAAATAACGTTTGCTAAATGAGCGCTTTTATGCTATAATTTTTTTGTCGGCGCATTGTCGCGCAATTTTTCTTTCCTGCATATACTGTAGGTGCAGCTGCAACCCGCATTCGCGGCAAGAACCTGCCCGCCGGAGAGCCAATCGCGCCGGTTTGCTCGCTTCGGCAGCTGCGGAGGTGTGTATGCAGGAAAACAGGGCGGTGATTCGCCTCGATCGGATTCGCGCCAACGCGCAGTATTTTTTATCGCGCGCGCACGGGGCTAAGCTCTGCGCCGTCGTCAAGGCGGACGCATACGGCCACGGCGCACCCGCCGTCGCGCAGGCCCTCGCCGGTACGGCAGGCTCGTTCGCGGTCGCGCTCGTCGAAGAGGGCGCACAGCTGCGGCACGCGGGCATCGCGGAGGATATCCTCGTTCTCTGCCCGCCGCTGAGCGAAGAGGACGTCGTGCGGGGCGCGCGGCATCGGTTGATTTTCACCGTTGCAGACGCGTCGGACTATGCGTTGCTCGCGCGCACGTGCGAACGGTACGGCCTCTGCGTCTCCTGCCATATCAAGGTCAACACGGGCATGAACCGCTTCGGCTTTGACGGGGACGGCTTTTCGCGTTTCCTCGCGGGGGCGCTGTCCGGCTGTGTGCGCGTGGAGGGAATCTATTCGCATTTCTACCGCCCGGAAAACGCCGAAGTTACGGGGCAGCAGTTCGAACTTTTTCAAACGTATTGCGCGGCGGCGGAGAGGGCGTTCGGCTCCCTCGTGCGGCACATCGCCGCGACGGGCGGCGCGCTCGCCTCGCCCGAGTATTGCCTCGATATGGTGCGCATCGGCATCGGGCTCTACGGCTATCTGCCCGCAGGGTTTTCCCTGCCGGCGGGGGAAATCCGCCCGGCGCTCTCCGTCTTTTCGACGGTCGCTTGCGCGCGGGAGTACCGCGGCGGCGGAGCGGGGTACGGCGGCTATCGGCCGAAGGGCAAAGATTTGTGCGTGGTGCGCGCGGGGTATGCCGACGGGTTTTTCCGCGGGCAGGCGGAGGGGAACAGCCTCTGTATGGACGCGCGCGTCGCGGAGGCGAAGTACAGGAAATACGACGAAATCTGTATATTTTCGGACGCGGACGCATATGCGCGGCGCCACGGAACGATTTCCTATGAGGCGCTCGTGAATGTCGGGCGCAGGGCGGTCAAAGAGTATGTCAACGGAGAATCTGGCGGATAAACCGAGTCCCGCCGCGCATGCAGAGTGTGCGGAGGGCAAAATAGCGATAAAAAAGCGCGCCCTGCGCAATCGGATGAAGGCGCTGCGCGCCGAGCTGCCCGACCGCGCGGAACGCGATAAAAGGATATTTAACAACTTGTTTTCCTTCCCCGCCTTTGCGCGGGCGGAGAGCGTGTTCATATATTGCTCCCTCGCGGAGGAAGCGGATACGCGCGGCATTATCTGCGCCTTGCTGGAGCAGGGCAAGCGCGTATATCTGCCCCGAACGGACGGAAAAGCAATGTCAGCCGTCCGCTATGCGGGCGGCGCGCTGCGGGAGGGGAGGTTCGGCGTTTCAGAGCCAATCGGCGAAGAGACGGCGGACAAGCCCGACGTCTGTATCCTGCCGCTCCTGGCGGCGGACGGGCAATTTCACCGCCTCGGGTACGGCGGCGGATATTACGACAGATATTTTTCCCAAGGGAAAAGTGGTGTGCTGAAAATCGGCATTTGCTACGATTTTCAAATCGCGGACGAGGTGCCGTCGGAGGAACACGATGTGTTGCTGGATGCACTCGTTACGGATGCGCGCATTCTCGCGCGCGATTTATCGGAGGTTTTATGAAAGCTATCGGCAAAATCATGTGGGAAATTTTGGAATATCTCCGCCGGGCGGCGACGCCGTTTTTCCTCGACCTTATGTTCGGCATGACGATGCTCGCCGTATCCGTTATTGAAAACCCGGAGTTGCGGCTGATTTTGATGTTCGTATTGGTGGCGGCGGACGGAATTCTGATTTTCCTGCTCACGCGCGGCGTGGGGGAAAATGCCTATAAAATGAAAGTTACCGGGCAGCTCATCCGCGAAAACCGGCCGACGGGTTCGTCCGATTCGGGAACATACCGTCCCTGCAAGGAATACCGTTGGTATAAGGGCACCGTGATAGGGCTGACCGTCTGCATCATTCCCATCATACTCGTGCTGGTCGGCGCCCGCGGGGAAAACACCGGCGCCCGCGTTACGCTCATGCTGATGTGCGGTTGGTGCTATATGCCTCCCTTCTCCATCTACCAGGTCGCCTTTTCGAACATGGAAACGGAGGCGTTTGTCGCTGCGTATGGTTTTTCTTCGATGTGGTGGAGCTTTATCTTAATCGGCGCGCACATCGTGCTCATCATCGTCGCGTATGCGATCGGCGTCTCGCGCGAAAAGACGAGGCAGTATGTGCTGGCGATGCAGACGGAATCCATCGAAGAGGGCATTGCGCGCCATCAAAAGGCAATCGCGAGCGGCAAAGTGTATGCCCCGCCGAAAAACAACAAAAAAGCCGCGGGAAAAGGCGGCAAAAAAGGAGCGAAAAAACATTGAGGATTATCGGCGGAAAATACCGCGGCAGGGTTCTCGCCGGGTTCAAGGGGCAGGATATCCGCCCCACGTCCGACCGCGTGAAGGAATCGCTGTTCAACATACTCGCGCCCGAAATCAACGGCGCGAACATGCTCGATTTATTTTGCGGCAGCGGGAGCGTGGGGCTGGAAGCAATTTCGCGGGGCGCGGATTTGGTCGTGTTCAACGACGCCTCCAAGGACAGCCTTGCCGTGCTGAAAAAGAATCTCGCGCTCATGAATATCAGCGCGAACGCTTCCGTCTATAACCTCGATTTTAAGGCGCTGCTCGAGCGGATTGACGTCACGTTCGACGTGATTTATATCGATCCGCCGTATAAGAGCGGCGCGGGGCAGGAGGCGCTCGCGATAATCGCGGAGCGGAAACTGCTGAACACGGGCGGCGTGGCGGTCTTGGAGAGCGACAAACCGTTCGCGGGCGAAATCAAAGATTTAATCAAGTACGACGAGCGCAAGTACGGCATCACGTACCTGACCTTTTTCTCCCCCGACTAGGAGGGGAGTGCGGCGGCCCTTGCCGCCTGCAGCGCGCCGCCCGGCGGCGCAACGGAGAAATTGCGATGAAGAGGTGTGTTTTTGCGGGCACGTTCGACCCGCCCACGCTGGGGCATAAGGACATCGTTTTGAAGTGCCTCGAGTTGTTCGATGAAGTGATTGTGGCGATTCTCATCAATCCGAACAAGCGCCCGCTTTTTTCGGAGGAGGCGCGCCTTGCCATGCTGCGCAAAGTTTTTGCACAGTATAAAAACGTGCGCGTACTCTCCTATGACGGGCTCACGGTCGATTTGCTTCGGCGGGAGAACGCGAAGTTTTACGTCCGCGGCATCCGCAACGGCACCGATTACGACTACGAGGCGCAGCTCAACTACATCAATATGGACATGTATAAGGAAATGATAACGGTGTTCCTTCCCACGCGGCAGGAGTTTCTGCACATCAGTTCCAGCCTGGTCAAAGACGCGCTGCGTTTTAACAAAAACGTGGATAAATATGTTCCGGAAGAGATACGGGGGGATTTGAAGAAATACATGCAAGAGGCAGGCAAAAATGTTTAAGAGAGAAGCGCTGATACCCGCGGCGGAAGAAATCCTCGAGCGCCTTCCGCTCCCCGCGGATTTGAAAAAAATCAAGGCGGAACGCGACAGGCTCGCCTCCGAGGTCATTCGCGGCGAGACGGACAAGCTGTTGCTCATCGTGGGGCCGTGCTCCGCGCACGAGAGCGAGCCCGTGCTCGATTATGTGGAGCGGCTGGGAAAGCTCAACGAAAAGGTCAAGGATAAAATCGTAATTATTCCGCGCATCTACACGAACAAGCCGCGCACCAAGGGCGTCGGGTATAAGGGGATGTTCACCCAGCCCGATCCGCGCAGCAAGGAGGACATATTAAAGGGAATCCTCACTATCCGGCAGCTGCATATCGACGCCATCGGCGCGAGCGGGCTTTCGGCGGCGGACGAGATGCTGTATCCCGAAAACTATGCGTATATGGAAGACTTGCTCACGTACATCGCCATCGGCGCCCGCTCGAGCGAAAACCAGATGCACCGACTCGTCTCCAGCGGCATCGATTTGCCCGTTGGTATTAAAAATCCGATGAGCGGCTCCATTCCCGTCCTCTTGAATTCCATCTATGCGGCGCAGAGCAGCGGGCAGGTGTTCAAATACCACAATTGGCAGGTTCGCACCACGGGCAACGAGCTGGCGCACGCGGTGCTCCGCGGCGCGGTCGACGGCTACGGCAACGATATCCCCAACTTCCATTATGAAACGGTGATGAAGGTCATCGAGGGATACTCCAAAACGGGTTTGAAAAACCCCGCCATCGTCATCGATACGAATCACTCCAATTCGGGCAAACAGTTCAAACAGCAGATTCGCATCGTCGAAGAGGTGCTCAACAACCGCCTCTACGACAAGGATTTCAAAAAATACGTCAAGGGCTTCATGATTGAAAGCTTCATCGAGGAGGGCTGCCAGAAGGAGGACGTCGTCTACGGCAAGTCGATTACCGACCCCTGCCTGGGCTGGGCGGATACCGAGCGGCTCATCCTCGACATCGCCGATAAAGTATAAAAGGGGAAAGCTATGTCCGAACCGCAAACAAAAAAGCTGCGCGTCAGCTATCTCGGCCCCGACGGCAGCTATTCCTCCCTCGCGGCAAAGGAACTCGTTCCCGCGGGGCAGGGGATACCCTGCGGCAGCTTTTACGCCGCCGCGGAGATGCTCGCCGAGGGGGCGGCGGACTGCGCCGTCCTGCCCGTCGAAAATACCCTGCAGGGCGCGGTGACGCAGAATTTAGATCTCCTGTACGCCTCGGATGATTTGTTCGCCGTGCGCGAATATCTCCTGAAAATCGAGCACCGCCTCATCGCGAAGGAGGGGACGAAACTGTCGGATATCCGCCGCGTATTTTCGCACGAACAGGCAATTTTGCAGTGCGGTAAATTTATCGCGCAGAATCTTCCGAACGCGCAAATCATATACACCGACTCGACCATGCAGAGCGTTTCCCGCATTTCCGAAGCGGGGGACGCGGGTATCGTCGGCTCGCACGTGCGTGCGGAGGGGCTCTCCTTTCTCGGCGGCAATATCGCCGACGAGCCGAAAAATTTCACCCACTTTCTGCTCGTAAAAAGGGGCAGGGAATCTCTGCCTGCGCACAGCGATTTTATCTATTTTGCGGCGACCTGCCCGCATGAGCCGGGCGCCCTCTTAAAGATGCTGCAAATCCTTTCGGTGTACGATTTGAACATGACCAAAATCGAGTCTCGTCCCATCAAAAATTCCCCGGGCGAGTATTGCTTTTTTATCGAATTCAAGGGCGACGCCGCCGATAAGAACGTGCGCGCCGCTCTCTCCCGCTTGGAGGAATATACCAAAAATTTCCGCCTTTTAGGGTGCTATTGACTCAAAAAACAGAGTACTATGCGTGGCATAAACGCGGTTTTTTGTCGGTTTTCGGTATTTATCCGAGTCCAAATACTGCGCACAGCGCCAGGCACAGCAGAAAGGCGGCAAGCCCCTGGAGCGCTTTGATGCCGATAAACGGCGCCGCTTTTACGCCCGCGCTCTTCAGGTAGCCGAGCTGCTGGCAGAGGATGCACGCCCCGCCGAAGGTGACGCAAAACGCCGCCGCGGGGAGCGCGAATAAGCCTCCGCCCGCGGCGAGCAGGGCGCAGCCGTGCGTCGCTTCCAACAGCCCCACGCACAGCCCTTCGGCGATTTCCTGCGGGAAAAACAGATTGAAAAATTTTTCGATTGGCTGCAGGATATGCAAATCGGACAGGGCGAGTGATAATACGTAAAACACGGCGATAAAGCCGCCCACGCACAGGATGGAGATGACCGCGCCGTACACGCTTTCGTACAGAATATTGTCGGCGGAGGAGGCGCGTTTTTTCGTCGGCGGCTCGGGCAGCGGTTTTAAGAAAGGTACGAACGCGAGGCAGACGAGCAGCACCGCGAGGATGTGAGAGGCGAGCAAAATCGCGCCCGCCTTGGCGTTCCCGAACATCGCCCCGCCAACGCTTCCGACGAGGAACATCGGCCCGGAGGTTGAACACAGCGCGCTCATGCGCGCCGCCTGCTTTTCCGTGACGGCGCCGCTTTTGTAAAGGTCTGCGATGATGCGGCTGCCGACGGGATACCCCGATAAAGCGCTCAATAAAAAGCAGTAGGCAGCGACGCCCGGCAGCTTGCATTTTTTCGTCAGCGGCGAAAGTTTATCCGCCAGCTTTTCGGCGGCGCCCAGCTTGGTCAGCAGCGCCGTCAGGATAAAGAAGGGAAAGAGGGACGGCAGCACCGCTTTCGCCCACAGGCTCACCCCTTCCAGGCACGCCGCCGCGTAGCGGGCGGGGGAGACGGCGAGCAGAACGATTAAAAACACGATTGCCACGGAGAGCAGGGCGGCTGCGGCGGCCTTTCGGCGCGGTGCTTTCCTCTGCGCCGGCAATGCTTGGGAATGGTACATACTTTACTTTTATGGGGAGAGAAAAGATTTTATGAGTAAAAAGTTGGGCCTTGCGCTGGGCGCGGGCGGTGCGCGCGGCGTCGCGCACATCGGGTTTTTAAAGGCTTTGGAGGAAGATGGGATTCGTCCGAGCTATATTTCCGGTTCCTCGATGGGCAGCATCGTCGGCGCCTGCTATGCCAAGGGGATGAGCGCGGACGATATGAAGGATGTCATTCAAAAATTGAAAGCGACGGATATCGTCGATATCGGTATCCTTCCTCTGAGCAAATTGGGGCTGATGAAGTGGACAAAGGTTCGCCGCCTCATGTCCTCCTTTTTGGAGGAGTGCGAGTTTTCCGATTTGGAGATACCCTTCACCTGCGTCGCAGTCGATATTTTGTCGGGCAATCTGCAGGTGTTTTCGGAGGGGAGCGTGATTGATGCGATTCTCGCCTCCAGCTCCATGCCCACGGTGTTCCGCCCCGTCGAAAAGGACGGCATGCTGCTCGTGGACGGCGGCGTGCTGTGCCGCGTCCCCGTGCGCCAGGTCAAGGCGATGGGCGCAGACGTCGTCGTCGCGGTGGACGTGCTCGGCGAATGCAAGCATTCGTACAAGACGCTGAACATGATTTCGCTCATCACGCGCGTGTACGACATTATGGATTCCTACCGGACGGCGGGCGAGAGGAAAAAGAACCGCCGCATCACCGATTTATGGCTGGAGCCGGATATCCCCGGCGTGAGTCAATATGAGGTAAAGTACCACGCTTCCGTGTACGATGCGGGCTATAAGCTCGGCAAGGAAAACGTCGAAAAAATCAAATCGCTTCTCGAGGACGAGAGCGAATGACCGCCCGCTTCGCCCGCGCGGAGCCCGCGCCCGTTCGTTCGCTCGCTGAGGTTCGGGCGGCGGCGTGCGGTGTGCTTTTAAAGTATTTCGACGATGCCCGTCCGGGCCGCCGATAGACAATCAAAATAAGGAAATTGCCGCAAATGGAAAGGGCGGCAATTTTTTACGGTACTATGGATTTATTCGATTTAAACAACAACGAATACGACGCAAAGCCGCTCGCGGACAAGATGCGCCCGAACAACCTCGACGAATTCGTGGGGCAGGGGCACATCGTCGCGGAGGGGAGCCTGCTCCGCCGCGCCATCAAGCTGGACAGGCTGGGCAGCTGCATCTTCTGGGGGCCGCCCGGCTGCGGCAAAACGACGCTCGCGAACATCATCGCCGCCACCACGCACGGCAATTTTATCAAATTGAACGCGGTGCAGAGCGGCGTGGCGGACGTCAAAAAGGCGGTCGAGGACGCGCGCACCGCCTTAAAACTGTACGGCAAAAAAACCTATCTCCTGCTCGACGAGTGCCACCGCTTCAATAAGACGCAGTCCGATTCGCTCCTGCCCGCCATCGAGCAGGGAACCGTCATTTTTATCGGCTCGACGACGGAAAACCCGTACGCGAGCATGACGCCCGCTATCGTCTCCCGCTGCCGCGTCTTCGAGTTCAGGCGGCTCTCGGACGGGGAAATCGAGGGCGCGCTCGAAAAGGCGCTCACCTCGCGCAAGGGACTCTACGCCTATAAAGCGCAGGTGGATAAAGAGGCGATAACGCATATCGCGCAGATGAGCGCGGGGGATTTGCGCGCGGCGTACAATGCGCTCGAGCTCGCCGTCCTCACCACGCCGCCCGCCGCCGACGGCAGTATTCACGTCACCCTCGCCGATGCGGAGCAGTCCATTCAGCGCAAGGCGCTTTCCTATAATAAGGACGCGTATTATGACATTTTATCCGCGTTTTGCAAGAGCCTGCGCGGGAGCGACTCCAACGCCGCGCTGTACTACGCCTTCCGCCTCATCGAGGGCGGCTGCGACCCGATGAACATTCTCCGCCGCCTCGTCGTACACGCGAGCGAGGACGTCGGCATGGCAGATCCCAATGCGCTCGTCGTGGCGACGGCGGCGCTCACGGCGTTCGAAAAGCTGGGCGCGCCCGAGGGGCTCATACCCTTGAGCAACGCCATCATTTATGTGTGCGAAGCGGAAAAATCCAACTCCGTCGTCCTCGCGATGGGCGCGGCGCAGCAGGCCGCCCGCGAGGTGCGGGACGACAATATTCCGCCCTATTTAAAGGACAATTCCTACGGCAGCCTTGCGGACAAGGCGCAGAGCGCGGGGTACAAGTACCCGCACAACTACGGCGGCTGGGTTAAACAGCAGTACCTGCCCGATTCTTTGAAGGACGAAGTTTTCTACCGCCCGCAGGGCAGGGGATACGAAAGGACGGTCGCCGAAACGCGCCGCCGCAAGGGCATGCCTGACGACACCATCGCCGAACCGCCGCAGGGCAGACCGCATCCGTAAAACGAGTAAAATGCGGGCCGCGCAAAATTGAAGTGAACCCCAAAGTTTGGACAAAAATTTAATTAAATTGTTTTGTAATGAGTTCGGTATTGCACCGGACTCATTCCTTGTAATTTAAGAAAAAGCGGACTTGGTTTCGTCTTAAATCAGTATGGTAGAATATTATGAGCTGTTTGAGCAGTGGCTGAAATCAAATCAGAAGAAATAAAAGGACGGCTTGCTTGTGTGCGGTAAGCGAGTTAAAATCGGTGCTTTAGCACCGCGCCGGTATTCTCGCCCTTTAGGGCTTCTTAAAGCCCACACCTTTAGTGGGGGGATATTCACTTAAAGCCGACGGTTTGCATATAGGATTGCCGAAACGTCGCAAATTGGCTTGATTTTTTCGCACATATATGATAAAATGAACAAGTATTTGTTCAAACAATACAAAAACGTTTACTGGTTTTATTAAAATTTTAGGTGGTGGAGAGATGTTTCAAAAGGCTGAATGGATTTGGACGGGCGAACCGCACAAGAAAAATCGCTTTGTCCGTTTCAAGGTAGAGTTCGATGCCCCGAAGGGCGTGGCGGAGGCAAAGTTTTGCATCGCCGCCGAAACGAAGTACTACTTGTATCTAAACGATGCGCTGACGGTGTTCGACGGCGGCCTGCACCGGGAAAGCACACCCGGAAACGGCTATTACGACGAAGTTTCTCTCGCGGTGAAGCCGGGCAGAAATACCATTTTAATCGACGTATGGTATTGGGGGAACGGCGGCAGAAACAATACGGCTTTCCCTTGCGCGGGGGTGCTGTTCGAGAGCGAAGAGCTGGGCGTTTACAGCGGCGCGCATATCGAGTGCGGCGTTTTGCAGGCGTATTTTGAGCCGCAGGGCGAACAGCCCGCATATCTGTACGGCGGGTACAACGTCGGGTTCGACGCCAACAAGGATAAAGTCGATTACCAAAAGGCGCAGGTCGTCGCC
The DNA here is from genome assembly GCA_930989535.1 of uncultured Clostridia bacterium. Taxonomy (GTDB): domain Bacteria; phylum Bacillota; class Clostridia; order Christensenellales; family Borkfalkiaceae; genus Borkfalkia; species Borkfalkia excrementipullorum. Next base: position 83,528 of record CAKNLK010000002.1, read on the forward strand.
AAGTACGGCGAACAGCCGTACGGCATCCCGCGCAAGCGCCCGATTCCGCTGTTTGCATTCGGGAAAAACGTGTCGGCGGAATATACGCGCGACGGGCAGGTGTACGAAGTGCGGCTTCCGTACGCGATGCAGTTTTCTCCCTATTTGAAAGTAAAGGCGAAGGGCGGCGAGTCGATTGATATCCGCAGCGACCGCTATGCCGTCCGCGGCGGCCCCGGCGACAATATCGGAGTATATAAGGGGCACCGCTACGAGTACGTATGCCGCCCGGGCGAACAGGAATACAGCGGCTACAACTATATTTTCGGCGAAAAGGCGCTGTTCACGATACCGGACGGGGTGGAGGTGCTCGAGCTTGGCTACCGCGAGAGCGGGTACGACTGCCAGATTGTAAACGTGCCCGTAACGGACGACGCACTCCTGAACCGATTGATGGAAAAGTGTGCGCGCACCTTGAAAGTGTGCATGCGTGAAAACTTTATGGACTGCCCCGACCGCGAGCGCGGGCAGTGGATTGGCGACGTTTCCGTGCAGGCGCCGCAGGTGTTCCTCTGCCTGAGCGACAACGCGCGGCTGCTTTTGCGCAAGGCAATCGTCGATTTCTTCTCCCTGCGCAAGGGGGATAGGCTCGTCGGCAACGTGCCCGGCGACAATTTCAGCGAATTGCCCGGCCAGAGCCTGAACGCAATCAGCGAGGTGGGCATGCTCGCAAATTACTACGCCAACACGAAAGACAAGGAAATCCTGCGCATGGCGTTCGAGCCTTCCGTGGCGTATCTGAAGCTGTGGAGCATGGGCGAGGACGGTTTTATCGTTACCCGCCCGGGCGATTGGAATTGGTTTGACCACAACTTCAACATCGACGAAAAGATTTTGGAGAACTGCTGGTACTACAGCGCGCTGAAGTATGCGCTGTTCATGGCGGAAGAGCTGCAGGACGGGCGCTATACCGAATTTCTGCGCGCGCGCAAGGAGAGCATCGAAAACAATTTCGAGCGCGCTTTCTGGACGGGCAAGGGATATTCGTCCGGCAAGGTGATGGACGACCGCGCGAACGCGATGGCGGTCGTTGTGGGGCTCGCCGATATAGAGCATGCGGACAGAATCCGCGACGTGTTGGATACCGTGTTCAACGCCACGACTTACATGGAAGGATACGTTTTGGAAGCGCTTTGCCGGTTGGGGTTCAAAGAGGACGCGTATAAGCGCATGATGTCGCGCTACTACCCGCTCATCGTAAACGAAAACTCCACCCTGTGGGAAGACTTTTTCGTCCTCGGCACGCGCAACCACGCCTGGACGGGGGCGCCGCTCACGATTGTCTGCCGGCATTTTCAGGAATTGATTCATTAAAAGCACATTTGCGGCGGGGGCGTTTTTTCGTCCCCGCCGTTGCTGTATGCGCCGCGGAATCCGCGCCCGCCGCGCGGCAGAGCAGGTTTGCCCGGCGCGGCGCGCGGCATTTCCGCGCAAGGGGCGCGAAACGGCAAAGGGCGAGGCCCGAAAGGATTTTTTCCTTTCGGGCCTCTTTTTTTAATACGCAAAAGTTTTAATTCATATCCCTTTTCCACAGTTTGGGGCTTTCGCCCGTCTGCTTTTTGAATACGCGCGAGAAATAGTACTGGTCGTCGAATCCGCACATTTGGGCGATGTTTTTGACGGACAGAGTACTGTTTTCCAACAGCTCCTTGGCGTAGTTGATGCGGATGCGGTTGAGGTACTCCACGGGTGTGGTGCCCGTATCCGCCTTGAACAGGCGGCGGAAATGGTCTTTGCAGAGGGGCACGGATTCCAGGGCGTCCGCAACGTTGAAAAAGCAGTTGGACAAATTGTTTACGAGTTCCCGCTTGAAGCATTCCACATAAAAATTGCTTTTCGCGGAATCGTTTGCAAGTATGAACATGTATTGCTGCAGCACGTTTAAAATTGCGTTGGTAACGAGCCTGTGCGTCGGCCTGTAGTAAAATTCGTAGTAGAGCTGGCGGAGTATGTACAGGAAATCGGAATTGGGCGTATCGTTTAAAATCAACGGCGTAGGCTGTGCCAGGGCAAAATTTTCCACGCAGAAATAGATGTTTTTATAGCCGGTTTCGGAGATATCTTCGTGAATCATTCCGGGCGGTTGGCATACGATGGTGCCTTTTTGGAAATAAATATCCCTGTTTTCGGTGATATTTTTCCCGCTCCCTTCAAAATAATAGGTGATTTCCCAATACTTGTGTACATGTTTTTGGAAGCGGTATGTCAGATTGTTCTGCATGCCGATATTGATTAAATTATTCATCGCTCAATCTATATTCTCCCTTCCCACTCATTATAGCAGTCAAAATTTTGTTTGTCAATAGTACAATGTCGTTTTTGTCCATCAAAATAGTCGGAGTGTTGTATTTCAAAATTACCGCAAAAATTATACAATAGTAACGGTACATGAAAGGCTGCTGCCACACCTCCGCGCGCGTTGCGGAAAGTTTCGCGCCGGCGGCAAGGGCGCGCATTCAAGTAACCGCAAAAGGTATATTTTTAATTGGAGATCGGTGAGATGAAGGACAAAATTTTGGAAACTCTGCAAAGCAACGGCGGAATATTCCGCTTGATTCCCGTATTTGTGCCGCGCCGGTTCGGCAAGCCGGGCAAGCGCCTGCGCCTGCACCCGGACGACGCGTACGCGTACGGCACGAAGCGCGGCGCGGTCAAAGAGCGCTGGTTTTCCTCTGTCATCCGCTGTATGAACGGCGAAGACGCGAAGGAGGACGAGGGCTTAAGCTACGTCGCCGCGAACGAGGACGGGAGCGAGCGCTTCACGTTGAAGGAGGCCGTCGACGAGCTGAAGGATAAGCTCATCGGCAAAGAACTGTATCAAAAGTTCGGCACGTGGCCCATGTACAGCAAATTTTTCGATTATGAGGACGCGCTGTTCCATCACTTGCACCTCGGCTTTGAGGACGCGGCGCGCGTGGGCAGGCTTGGAAAGCCGGAATCGTACTTTTTCCCCATTCAGTACAACAACTATCCTGGGAATTGTCCGTATACATATTTCGGCTTCGATCCGGATACGACGCCCGAGCAGGTCAAAGAGCGCCTGCGCGACTTCGAGGAGAGGGACAACCGAATCACGGAATTGTCCAGGGCGTACCGCGTCGAATTGGAGAGCGGCTGGTATACGCCGGCGGGCGTGATTCATGCCCCGGGCAGCTATCTTACCTACGAGCCGCAGTGGAACAGCGATGTCAATTCCGTATATGAAAACGTGGCGAGCGGGGAGGTCTACCCGAAATCTTTCCTGAATGAAAACTGCCCCGCGGACAAGGCGGACGACATCGATTATATATTCTCCCTGCTGGATTGGGAGAAGAACGTCGAGCCCAATTATAAAAAGAGATTTTCGCGCCCGCCCATTGTAATCTGCGACAACGAGCAGTACACGGAAAAGTGGATTGCCTACGGCAACAATTATATTGCGGCGAAACAGCTGACAATCAAGCCGGGGCAGACGGCCGTCATCCGCGACGATACGGCATACGGCTGCATCCTGGTGCAGGGCTACGGCAAGTTCGGCGACTACAAGTGCTCCACGCCTTCGCTGCTGCGCTTCGGGCAGATGTCGGAGGACGAATACTTCGTCTCCTACGACAGGGCTTCCAAGGGCGTAAAGATTGAAAATCACTCCTCCTACGAGCCGTTGGTCATTCTGAAGCACTTCCCCACGACGAAGGATACCCCTAAGAACGAATATGGCGACGAGTAATCGGAATTATCGCCTGGGGCTGTACGAAAAAGCGATGCCCGCGCAGCTCTCCTGGGGAGAGAAGTTGGCGTTTGCCAAGCAGTGCGGCTTCGATTTTTTGGAATTGAGCGTCGACGAGAGCGAGCAAAAATTGGCGCGGCTGCAATTCGGCGACCGCGAAATTTCGGAACTGCACCGCACGATGGACGGGGAGGGCATATACTTTGAAAGTATATGCCTTTCCGGCCATCGGAAATATCCGCTCGGCAGCCATGACGAACGGACGCGCGCCCGCGGCATGGAAATCATGCGCGGGGCAATCGAGCTTTCCTGCCGCGTCGGAATCCGCATCATACAGCTCGCGGGGTACGACGTGTACTATGAAGATTCCGACGCGTTTACGCGGCGCCTGTTTGAGGAAAACTTGCAAAAGAGCGTCGAATATGCGGAAAAATACGGCGTCGTGCTGGCGTTCGAAACGATGGAAACGCCCTTTATGAACACAATCGGAAAGGCGCTCCGCTACGTCAAAAAGATACAGAGCCCGTACCTGAAAGTATATCCCGACACGGGGAACATTACGAACAGCGGAACGGATATCGAGGCAGATATAGCGGCGGGAAAAGGGGAAATCGTCGCGGCGCATTTAAAGGAGACAAAACCGGGCGTGTTCCGCGAGGTGAAGTTCGGCAGCGGCCACGTCGATTTTGCGAAGGCCGTGCGCGCCTACCGCAGCGCAAATGTCCGCAAATTCCTCGCGGAGATGTGGTGCACGGGCGAGCAATGGCGGCAGGAGATTGCCGAGGCCAACGCGTATTTGAGAGGATATTTGGATAGGGAGTTTCAGTCATGAATTATTATCTCGGCATCGATAACGGCGGAACGGTCATCAAAGCGGCGCTCTATGACGCCGCGGGCAGCCAAGTGTCTGTCGCAAGCGAAAAAGTGGAAATGATCTGCCCCAAGGTCGGGTTCACGGAACGCGAACTCTCCGCCGTGTGGGCGGCGAACGCTTCCGCCGTCAGAAAGTGCCTGGCCCGTTCGGGTGTACGCGCCGACGATATCAGGAGCGTCGGCCTGAGCGGCCACGGAAAGGGGCTGTACATAACGGACAAAGAGGGGAATCCCGTCTATCGCGGAATCGTTTCGACGGACAGCCGCGCATCGGAAATCGAAAAGGCGTTTTATGCGGAGGGCGTCGCCGCCCGGGCGTATAAAAAGACCTTCCAAAAGGTTTTGGCGTGCCAGCCGGTCTGCCTTTTGCGCTGGCTCAAGGAAAACGACAGGGCCGTCTACGACAAAATCGGCTGGATTATGTCTGCCAAAGATTATATCCGGTATTGTCTGACGGGGAAAATCCGCGCCGAACTTACCGATATATCGGGCACGAATCTCTTAAATTTACAGACGATGCGTTACGACGCCGAATTGCCGGAGATGTTCGGAATCCCGGAAATTGCGGGCGCGTTGCCGCCGCTGTGTAAATCCGCAGAAATCTGCGGGTACGTGACGGCCGCCGCCGCGGAGCAGACGGGGCTGCGGGAAGGCACGCCCGTTTCGGGCGGCATGTTCGATATAGACGCCTGCGCCGTCGGCGTCGGAATCTGCGACGAGCGCGACGTCTGCGTCATCGGCGGCACGTGGAGCATCAACGAATATATCTCCCCGGCGCCCGTGCTGGACGGAAGCATTTCCATGAATTCCGCCTTTTGCAAGGACGGGTATTATTTGATAGAGGAATGCAGCCCGACTTCCGCGGGCAACCTCGAGTGGGTTATCGAGCGGTTCTTTTCCAAAGAGCGCGCAGAGTGCGGCTCGTCCGACGCTTTTTACGCGATGCTCAACGAGGGCGTTGCGAAAATTGAGCCGCAGGAGTGCGGCGTCGTGTTCCTGCCCTTCCTGTTCGATTGCAACGAGGATGCCGATTTGGGCGCGGCGTTTTTGAATCTGAAAGCCTTCGACGACAAGATGATGCTCGCCCGGGCGGTATACGAGGGGGTGGTCTTTTCGCACAAGACGCACATCGACCGCCTGCTGAAGAGCCGCAATACCCCCGCGAAAATCCGCCTTGCGGGGGGCGTGACGAAGTCCGCGGTGTGGAGCCAGATGTTCGCCGACGTCACGGGGCTGAACGTGGAAGCGGTCGCGGACAAAGAGCTGGGCTGTTTCGGCGCCGCAATGGTCGCCGCGGTGGCCGTCGGGGATTTTGCGAGCATCGACGAGGCGGAAAAGGCGTGCGTCGGCAAGGGTAAAATGTACTATCCGAATCCCGAAAACAGCAAAATTTACGCGGAAAAGTACGCCCGTTATAAGGGAATCATCGAAAAGCTGAAATAAAGAAATTCCGACGAAACAGCGAGGAGGGAACTCAATGAACAATCGCGAGCGAATCATCAACTGCGTGACGGGCAAGGAAATCGACCGCACGCCGTTTATTTGTTATTTCGGTGCATGGGGCGAGACGTGCGAGCGCTGGATGAAGGAGGGCGCCAAGGATTGGGATGCCTGGCGCGATCCCGCCATCGGGTTCGACGAGGGCGTTGCGAATCTGACGGAATACGTCAACCATTACTTCAATCCGCCCTTCGAGTTTAAAATTTTAAAGGAGGAAGGGGAGCGGTATATCTACCAGGATACGCTCGGCGTCGTCAACGAGGCGAACAAGGGGCGCTCGGCGATTCCCAAAATTCTGAAAAACCCCGTCACCTGCCGCGAAGATTGGGAAAAAATCAAGCGGGAAAGGCTGGTGCCCGATTTTAAGGGGAGAATCCCCGCCGACTTTGCCGATACCTGCGAAATGCTGAAAAAGAGCGGCAAGGCGATACAGGTCGGGGCGTTTCCGTACGGCGTATTCGGCACGATGCGCGATTTAATCGGCGTGGAAGATTTGATGTTCTGGTTCTATGACGAGCCGGAACTCGTCTACGATATGATGCAAGACCTCACCGATTTCGGGCTGGGCATCTACGAGGAAATCGCCAAGTATATCCAAATCGACATCATTCACATTTGGGAAGACATGAGCGGCAAAACCGGGAGCATGATTGGCCCTTCGACCATGGAGGAGTTTATGTTGCCCAACTATCGGAAAATCAAGGCGTTCGCCGACGCAAAGGATATCCCCGTAATCGTGGTGGATACCGACGGAAAATGCGACGAACTGATACCGATTTTCCACAGCGTCGGCGTCAATCTGATGCTGCCGTTTGAAGTGCAGGCGGGCAACGATATCGTGGATTTGCGCAGGCGCTTCCCGTACATGTCGATGTTTGGCGGCATCGAAAAGATGAACGTAGCCAAGGGCAGGGACGCAATCGATTGCGAGATGGAAAAAATCAAACCGCTCATCGGCAAGCCCGGGTATATCCCGCAGCTCGACCATACGATTCCGCCGGAAATCGGCTATCAGGACTATCTGTATTTCTGCAAACGCCTCAAGGAAACCTGCGGCAAAAAATAAGCGCAAAGAATAGGGAATCCCCGCCGTTCAACGGCGGAGATTCCTTGTACGGTTCGCCCGTCTATGTTTTTTATGACGGATTTGTTAAAACAGTTGCTTTCAGCGGGGATATGCGCTATAATACCATAAAACGAATGAGCAAAAAAGCGTAAGAAAAGAGTATGTTATACGATACGAATCATATCATTTACATAGCGGTTTCTTTAATATTACCAGTTCTGATTCTTCTCTTATTGTCGCGCGTGCAGGCGCCCAAGGCGAAAAATATTATTCTGAAGGTTATCGGCACGGCGACGTATCTTCTGCATATCAGCATCATGTGGACGGATTTTTTGTCCAACGGCAGTGCGAATGCGGCGGATAACATTCTTTTTCCAATCTATTTTTGCAACTTCACCATGTTGCTGCTCATGATTGTCGGGTTTATTAAGAACCGCGAGAGCGTAACATTCCGCGTTTTGGCTGTGCTTACGGCGTACGGCGGCATTGTCGGCGGGCTTGTAACGCTGTTCTATCCGGAATTTTATATGTGGGAGCCAGATTTCACGAGCTGGTACATTTTAAAGAGCTTCCTCAGCCATTCTGCCATGCTGTTGGGCAGCTTGTATCTGTTTGTCGGCGGATTCGTAAAAATCCGGGTGGACAATACGCTGTATTTGGCGGGCGGGCTGTTGTTCACGTTGGTCGTCGGCCTCGCGGTAAACGCCCTTTTTGCGGTGTGCGGCTTGCCGGCCCCGAACGCGATGTATCTGCAAAAGAGTCCTATCGCCGAGCTTCCTTTCTTGAACGGATATCTGATAGGATTTTTGATGCTCATTTTAACATTTATTTTTACCGCGGTTTGGGAATTGTTTGCCTGCCCGAAAGGGTGCCGCTGGTACAATAATTTTATGCGCCCGAAAACGGATAGCGGTTCCTGACGCGCTATCCGTTTTCATACGGAAAAGAGGTTTTGCGCGTTTAATAATTTTTTTGAAATATAGCTTGAAAAGATTTGATTTTTTCAGCAAATATGGTATAATAATAAAGCTGAATCGCGGAACGCTTGAAAAAGCCAATTGCGGCGGTTTTTGCTGAGAGTAGTTAAAATGCTACTGTGGCTCAGTTGCTCCAGCTGATTTGTTGCGAGAAACGAGCCTGACAATAGAATATTCCGTATGCTACTGTGGCTCAGTTGCTCCAGCTGATTCGTTGCGAGAAATGAGCCTGAAAAATTGAATAGAAGATGTGCTACTGTGGCTCAGTTGGTAGAGCAGCTGATTCGTAATCAGCAGGTCGCCGGTTCAAGTCCGGCCAGTAGCTCCAAAACAAAAGGGATGCCGAAGGGCGTCCCTTTTGTTTTGGAATTATGAGCCGGGTTTGATTCGTCAGAACGAGGATTAAACTCAAAGGGGCCCCCGAAAAAAGGCGGCTGCCTTGATGGGCTGTTATTGCGCATTTTTTTGGGGCAACAAAAGGTCGCCGGTTCAAGTCCGGCCAGTAGCTCCATGTAAAGCTCCGAATGAAAATTCGGGGGCTTTGCTTTGGCTGCTGCCCGCATTGCCGAAATAATGTGACGCGCGTGAGCGCGGCGCCGTGGCACCTGCCAACACAATTCGGAGAAAATGTCGCTGATTTCTTGGCACCGTTTTAAAAAATGTGTTATAATGTAATGGGAGGAAGAACGGAATGGATAGCAATAAAATTAAAAGGAATACGGCAGACTGTCTTTTCATGGTTGTGCTTGCATTTTTGTTTGCGCTTAACTATGAGCTGTTCATTGTGAAGAATGGCTTTGCGCCCGCGGGCATCAACGGCATCGCCACGATGATCGAATATAAGAGCGGATTCAGCGTCGGTTATTTTTCTCTGATTATCAATGTGCCGCTGTGTGTATTCGCGTACTTTTGTATCGATCGGGCATTTGCGATCAAAACTTTTGTTTTTTCCGTTGTCTATTCGGTATCGTTGCTCCTGCTGCAGATTGCAGATTTGTCGGCATTCCAATACGATGCGCAGGGAGTAGACACGGTATTTCCGGCATTGATTGCGGGGGCCATCGGCGGATTCGTGTACGGATTAAGTTTCCGCCGCAATTCTTCCACGGGCGGTGCGGACGTGATTGCAAAATATGTCAGCAAAAGAGATCCTCTTTTAAATTTTTTCTGGGTGAATTTTGCAATCAACGCGGCAATTGCGGCCGCTTCGTATTTTGTTTACGCCGTTCCGGACGAGAGCGGCGCGCTCGTTTATAATTATAAGCCTGTATGCCTCTGCATGCTGTATTGCTTTCTGTCCAGCTTCGTCGGAAACGCAATTATTAAGGGGGCAAAATCGGCGTATAAATTTTTTGTAATAACCAAACATGCAGACGAAATTGGCCGCGACGTATTGACGAAACTCAAGCACAGCGCAACCCGTTTTCGGGCAATCGGGGCGTACAGCAATACAGAAAAAGATGTTATCGTGTGCGTAATAAATAAGCGCCAATTGGTTGAGTTTAAAGATATTTTGCTGCAATACGACGATACGTTTGCCTTTGTGGAAACGGTCGACGAAACGATAGGGAATTTCAAGCGGGTAAAGGTCAACCTCGCCGAAATGGGAGAGGACGCCTGCCGCGGCAAGAAAAAAACAGACGGAGAAGAATAACATGAAAGAGAATCAGAAACTTGTCAGTGAAATCATAAAAGATATAAAGAGGGACATGACCGACGAGGAGATACTCAGTTTGCTGGCAAGCAGCAAAGTATCGGTCGATACGGTACAGGAGACGAAAAAAGAGTATACGCTTGGACAGCGCGCCGCCGATAAAATTGCTAAATTTGCGGGGAGTTGGGCGTTTATTTTTTCGTTTGCGGGAGTTCTGTTGCTTTGGATGCTTGTCAATATACTGTTGGCGGGCGGAGCCTTTGATCCGTATCCCTTTATCTTGCTCAACCTCGTGCTGTCTTGCGTGGCAGCCATACAGGCGCCGCTGATTATGATGAGCCAGAACCGGCAGGAAGAAAAAGACCGCCGGCGTGCGGAAAACGATTATAAAGTGAATCTGAAAACGGAAATAATCATTGAAGACCTTTATAACAAGATGAATCGAATATTGGCAAGGCAGGAGGCAATTTTAAAGATTATACGGCAGGAAGAGGGAGAAAAAGCGGAGCATTTGACGGAGCGCGCAATGCCGGCGGACGAAAAACAAACGCAGTTCGGCAAAGACTAATTCATAAAAGGCAAAAAAAGAAACCCGCGAACGGGCTTCTTTTTTCTTTCTTCGATATTCTATTCATTGTTGTCGGGCGAAGAATCCTGCGCGTCTGAGCTGCCGCCTCCGTCCGTAAGGCTGTCGCCGGCTATATCGCTTTCCGCACTGTCATCGGCGGCCGCCCGTGCCGCAAACCGCTTTTTGAATATTGTCCTGCGGAATAAAACGATGTTTAAAATCACGAACGCCGCGCCTGCGATGATGCAGGTGATGAGAGCCGCCAAATCGCTTGTCGCCGCATAGGGCGCCAAAAACATCAGCGGGAAGCCGAATAAAATGGCGGGCAAACTTTGGTAGACGAGGTTTTCGCTCGCGGGGGTGCGGTAACTCCCGTCGATTTCGCGGAGCAGAATCATACCCGTGCTCGCCGTGCCGGTGAGCATGCCGAAGAATGCGAGGAACTGTTCGTGCCGATAGGAGGGGAACAGCTTTTTGCTGACGATGTTGACGTAGCCGAAAGTGAGAACAGTGCCGAGCACCGCGAGGATGAGCAGAACGCCCCAATAGGTGGCCAAAAGGGGTAGCTGAATGGCGGCCACGCCCGCAACGATCATCAGGTCGAAGGCGAACCCGCTGATGCGATCCATCATATAGTTGTTGACGATGCGCTTTTTAATGAATTTTTTATCGTAGAGTTTGTTCAGAATTGCCTTCGCGGGCACGGTGAGGATAACGCCGATGAGAAAGTTGAACCCGAACAGCGTATCCGCGAGCGAAGGGATCAGGGCCGAAAGCCCGTACATGATTCCGAAGGAAACGGCATATACGACGAGCACAAGCGCGAATTGCACGGTCATCTTGTCCATCGAGGAAACGGCGGGCAGTTCGTTATCGTCTTCGTAGTCTGCGAGGGTGCTGCGCCGCTCAGACGTATCGATTTTGATGTATCCTTTTTTCCGCATCACGTTGATGTAGATGACGCCGCCGAAACAAGCAACTAAAAAGCCGAGAGCGGCGACGGTCAAACCGAAGTTGGAGCCGCCTACAAATCCGTATTCGTTTTCATAAATCTTGCCATAATTGAGCGCCTGCCCGGTTCCCTGCCCGAAGCCGAACGCGAGCAAAATTCCTGCCGCGCTGATTAAGCCGGGGGTTTTGAGCGCCCACACGGCAATGATGGTCACAATCAGCCCCGCAAACGCCTGAATGAGATAGCCGTTGACAGTCGTTACGCCCGAATCGAAAATTTCGCCCGCGCGCTTTTTCGTAAACTTCTTTTTGGAATTGCGCATGCCCGAGGCGATGAACCCGATGCCGAGGCAGTGATAGGTGATTACCTCCAAAACCTCCATTCCGGACATCGCCGCATCGGCGCTGCCGTCGGCGGACGGCGAACCGAAAACGGGCAGGTTGAACAGGTAATCCCCGGCCGTAAAGTAGACGATCGTGGAGATAACGAGCAGCAGGATTCCGCCCAAAACGGATACGGGAATCAGCGTTTTTTGCAGGGCGGGGATAAAGTGCTTCAAGATGCCCGCCGCCAGCATGCTCAGGAGCAGGACGGCGAAAATCATGATGAACGTCCAAATGGGCAGTTCGGCAAAACTCATTGTGCTTCCTCCTTTCGGGCGTCGCGCATTCCGTCGAAAGCGTGCACATATTTTATGGAGCAGAATCGCTTGTCGCCCTTCACTTGCAGAATTTTTCCTTTATAATAGAAGTTGAATTTCTTCTTTCCGACTGCCGTTATCGCGTCTATTTCCGAAAGGGGATAGCGCGAGGTTTGCCCTTCGCCCGAAATCGTAAGCGCTTCTTTGTCCAGCGTAACGGTGTCGCCGGGCAGCTTTATTTTTCTTTTCAGCTTTACGCTCTCTCGGAACAGGATATTGCCGTCCGAGAGGGGTTCTCCGCCGAGCACACGCTTTACGACTTCCCGCCGTTCCCATTCGAACCATTCGTAGATGCGCGAATAGCCCTGCACGGGCGGCGAAATTTTTAAATCTTCGGTATACTCTGCCTCGGTTTTGCAGGACGTACAGTAAAATTTGGTGCCGTGCGAATGAATCGTGCCGATGCTTCCGCATACGGGGCACATGTACAGCGCCCGCTCTATGTACTCGGCGCGGCGGCGGCTTTTATACCGCTCGCCCGATGCGGTGTCGTCCACGTCCAGCTCGGCTTTGATGATTTCAAACAGTTCCGCCTCGGTCATGCCCGCATATTCCTCGGGGGTAAGGATTCGCTTGACTCGCCCGACGAACTTTGTGCCGCGGCGTATCTTCGCGCCCCAGCGCGGGTCGGTGCCGTATCCGCCGCACAGGTTGAACAGCACGAGAGGCACCTTCGCCGTCTTTACGAGTTTGGCGACGGCGTCGCTCATCTCCCATAGCCGGCCGCTCAGGGTGCGGTTCCCTTCGGGCGTTATGCCGATTGCCCCGCCCTCGCGCAGCACGCGCAGGGAAATCATCACCGCCTTCAAATCCGCCATCGACTTGCTCTTGGGAATGGGCGCGGCGAGGTATTCAATCAAAGGGGATATCTTTAGGTTAAAAAGGTCGTCCGAAGCGTAAAAATACAGCTGAAAAGGGAACGCTTTCGAAATGAAAAAAGGGTCCATCGTAGCCTGGTGGTTGGAAAGTACGATGCACGGCCCCTTTTTGACGGGCGCCTTTTCGGCGCGGTAATGGTACTTGAGCCAAAGGAGAGGGGCCATCGCGAAGCGCAGGAACGCAAACACGGCGGCATGCCTCTTTTTAACCCAGCGTCTTTGTTTTTTTCGTTGATTGCCAGTATCCAAATTGTGCCTCTCGCAACGCGCTTTGCCCGGGCAAAGCAAACGGAGGTACCTCCGTTTGCATTTCGATTCACGGCTTTCTGTCGATTGTACGACATTTGCGCGCATTCTGTAGAATACTTAATACCATATTATTATAAACGAAAAAAGCCGTTTCGGTCAAATGCTTTGGTCCCCTTGAGAGGCGCGTGAAATAATTTCACCAAATTATAACAAAAAATCGGCCCCTATGGAGCCGAAGCTGTGCATTTTTTACATTTTTTTGCGTTCTACTTATAAAGAACTGCGGGGAAACGCGGCGAAGGGCGCGCCCCTGCGTCAGATGAGCGAAAGAATCAACCACGCCAGCACCCCGGCGACAGCCGCCAAGCCGAGCGCGACAATCGTTATTTTATACGCCCGAATCCGACGGCTTACCTGCGGCAGGGGCACGTCGCTTTGCGAAAGTTCCTCCTGTTCCTGTGCGCCGTAAATCGTGTAGCCGCTCTCGGTGAAGGTGATTTCGAGGTCTTCGCCGACGCCGGACAACCGCACTTCGATTTCCGTGCGGGCGCGGCGGGCGTCCTTTAAATCGCTGAAGTTTCCGCTCAAAATCCCCGCAACAAAGAGCGCGAGCGCGCGGAAAAACCAAAATTTGCTCATCAAAGGATTTCGCTCTACGAATTTCAGCCGCAAATCTTTCTGCGGAAGGGGATATTCCTCGCCGCTCTTCAGCTTTTTTCCGCCGCAGAATATGTCGAACCGCTTTTTGCACGCGCCGTCGTGCCGTATTTGAACGAGCATGCCTCTCTCCTTCCAAGTGTTTCTTCTATTGTACAATAATTCGGCGCCGTATGCAAGCGACGGCAAATAAAATTGACAAAAAGGCGCCGTTCGGGTATAATACATTCGGCAAAAAAGAAAGTAAATAAGGGGCGGGCAGGTGCCCGCCGTGCGCGGCCCGTTTCGGCGAAGCGGAAAGCGCAGAAAGGAGACGTATGGAAAGAGGACTCTTAACCCCCTTAAAAGCATTGCGCAGGCAGGTTTTTGTGGAAGTCGCGCGCGTGGCGTTCCACACCGACGGCGCGGAAATCAAAGACGCCATCGAGGAAATTCCGTATAAGATTACCCCGGGCGACAAGCCGCTGTACCGCGAGAGCATCTGGCGCGAGCGCGCCATCTGTTCGGAGCGCGTGCGGCTGTCGATGGGGCTTTCGCTCCGGCCCGAGGATATGCCCGTGCACGTCACGAGCGGGCTTCGCGGCAGCGACATCGCGGATAAATACTACGAGCCGCCCCTGATGCAGGTCATTCCCTCCGCGTGCGAGGCGTGCGCGCCCAGCATGTACCGCGTGACGGACGAGTGCCGCGGCTGTGTCGCGCACCCGTGCACGGCGGTCTGCCCCAAGGGCTGCATCACCATCGAAAACGACAGGGCGGTCATCGACCAGAGCAAGTGCATCAAGTGCGGCAAGTGCAAATCGGTCTGCCCGTACAGCGCCATCGCGCACCGCACCCGCCCCTGCGCGGAGGCGTGCGGCGTCAAGGCGATTGAATCGGACGAACTCGGCCGCGCGCGCATCAACAACGATAAATGCGTGTCCTGCGGCATGTGCATGGTCAACTGCCCCTTCGGCGCCATTGCGGACAAATCGCAGATTTTCCAACTCATCCGCGCCCTGCGCCGCGGCGACGACATCATTGCAGAGGTCGCGCCCTCCTATGTGGGGCAGTTCGGAGACAACATGACCCCCGGAAAATTTAAGGCGGCGCTCAAAGAGATGGGCTTTTCGGCGGTGTACGAGGTCGCGCTCGGCGCGGATATAGGCGCGGCGACGGAGGCAGAGCACTACGCCGAGCGCGTCGCCACGGGCCAACAGCCGTATATGTTCACCTCCTGCTGCCCGTCGTGGGCGATGCTCATCAAGCGGTATTTCCCCGAAACGGCGGATAAGCTCTCCAATACGCTCACGCCGATGGTCGCCACGGCGCGCACCATCAAGCAGGCACACCCCGATTCGCGCGTGGTATTCATCGGCCCGTGCGCGGCGAAAAAATTGGAGGCCTCCCGCCGCACGGTGCGCAGCGACGTCGATTTCGTCATCACGTTCGAGGAACTCTCCGCCATGTTCGAGGCGAAGGGCATCGATTTGGATACCTTCGACAAGAGCGAGGAGCTGGACGATGCGACGGGCGCCGGCCGCGGCTATGCGGTGGCGGGCGGCGTCGCGGGGGCGATTGAAAAGTGCATCGAGGCGTATTACCCCGGCACGCCGCTGAACATCGAGCATGTCGAGGGGCTGGAAGACTGCCGCAAGATGCTGTTGCTCGCCAAGATGGGCAAAAAGAACGGGTGCCTGATTGAGGGCATGGGCTGCCCGGGCGGATGCGTCGCGGGGGCGGGCACGAACATCCCGATTGCCAAGGCGGCGACGATTGTCAAAAAGAGCGTGGAAACGTCCGCACGGAAACTTCCGCCCAAGGAGCTGGCGGATAAAGAGCCGAAATAGAGTTCATAACATTTGTTTTACGCAGACAAAACAACTTTTCGAGAAAAGAGGGAGAACCCGGCCGACAAGGCTGCGGTTTCTCCCTCTTTATTGTCCTATTAAGGGCACACAGATTATAAATAGCAAAAATTCACCATCTTCCCGGAAAGCTATTTAATATATCCCCATATGTGCGCATATACATTATACTATGGCAAAAGTATTGCGGGGCGCGGGGAATGCCGCGGGGCTTACGGCAACGCTCGTCGGCACGGTCGTCGGGGCGGGCTTCATATCGGGCGCGGAATTGGTGCGCTTTTTCCCGAGCGAGGGGTTCGTTTCCTTCGCCGTCGTCGCGGCGGGGCTGTTCGGGCTGTGCTTTCTCCTTCTGTTCCACGCGGGCAGAAAATACGGCGGGTACGAGGGGATGCTCGCGGGCGTGTTCGGCAGATTCGCGCCCGCCTTCCGCGCCGTCGTCCTCGCAAGTTCGCTCGTCATGTGTTCGAGCATGCTCGCCGGAATCACCGCCACCGTGCGCGACGGGTTCGGCCTGCGCGAAGTATTCCCGTTTTTCGCCCTCGCCGCCCTCGTTTTGCTCTATTTCGTGTCCTACCGCGGCGTCAAGGGCATTTTCGCCGTCAACCTCGCCCTCGTGCCGGTCATCCTGCTTTTTATCGCCGTGTACGCGTTCGGCGTTCCGTACGGCGGCATCCCGTACAAGGAGAGCGACGCGTTTACTTCGCTGTGCTCCGTCGTTTTGTATGTGGCGATGAACGCCTTCCTCGCCGCGCCCGTGGTGTGCGATGCGGGGGCAAAGGGGCAGGGGAGCGCGGGCTGTCTCCTTTCCGCCGCGCTCATCGGGTTTTGCATCGCGGCGGTGCTGGCGAACGTCACGAACGAGGGCGCGGGTGCGCTTTCGGCGGAAATGCCCTTTTTGTATGTGGTGGGCAAGAGCGCTGCGCTCGGCAGGGTGTTTTCCGCCGTCTGCCTGTGCGGAATCCTGACGACGCTCTTTTCCTCCTATTATCCGCTCCACAACTGCGTGAACGGAAAAAAGCGCGCACCGCTGTGGCGCGCGCTCCTCTGTATCGCCGCGTTTCTGCTCTCCGTTTTGGGCTTAAAGCAGATTGTGCGGTTTATTTATCCGCTCGTGGGCGGGGCGGGCGCGGTTTTCCTCATCGCCGTCGCCGTCCGCGAACGGGGATTACTTTTTGACGAGCAGTTTTTCCGCAAGCGCGACGACGGCGTACATTCCCGCCGCCAGCACGCACAGGATAAAGGTGGATGCCATCACTAAATCCAGCCGCATCACCTGCCCGCCGTACACGATAAGATACCCAAGCCCCGCCTTCGAGGCGATGTACTCGCCCATGACCGAGCCGATCCAAGCCATGCCGACGCTGATTTTCAGCACCCCGATAAACTCGGGGATGGCGGAGGGAATTACGAGCTTTTGCAGAATTTGTAGCTTGCTCGCGCCCATCGATTCGAGCAGCAATATTTTGTTTTTATCCGTCGCCATAAAGCCGCTGAGCATGTTCATGATGACGACGATGATGGCGACGAGGATGGTCATAAACACGATGGACGCGGAGCCGCTGCCGAACCAGATGATGATGCACGGCCCGAGCGCGATTTTGGGCAGGCTGTTCAAAACGACGATGTACGGTTCCAACACGCGGCGCATCGTTTCGCTCCACCAAAGGAGCAGGGCGATGCCCGTGCCGAGCGCCACGGCGATTACGAAGCCGACCAGCGTCTCCCAAAGGGTAGTGCCGATGTGGTAGAACAGCGAGCCGTCCGAAGCGAGGTCGGCAATCATGACGGCGATGCGCGAGGGCGAGCTGATAATAAAGGGGTCGACCAGCTGCAAGCCCGCGATGAGTTCCCATATCCCCAGCAGGGCGATGAGAAGTCCCGCGCGCGCGACCTGCACGATCGCGCTCTTTTTTTTGATTCTTTTCAGATACAGCGCGTGTTCGGGCGAACACGAAAGTGTCTTTTTCATGCGTTCAATTCCCTCCATAGCGTTTCGAACCAGCCGGAAAACTGCGGCGACTCCCTTCTTTTCAGCGGCACGGTGCTGCCGAACCCGAGCTTGTGCGAAGCGGTCACCCGCGCCGGCCGCGCGCTCAGAACGAGGATGCGGTCGGCAACGGAAATCGCCTCGCTGATGTCGTGCGTGACGAGGATGGCTGTCTTTTTTTCGCTGCGGATGATGTTGTACACGTCGTCGCACACCGTAAGGCGGGTTTGGTAGTCGAGCGCGGAAAACGGCTCGTCGAGCAGCAGGATTTCGGGTTTGGCGGCGAGGGTGCGTATCAGCGCGGCGCGCTGGCGCATCCCGCCCGAAAGCTGGTCGGGCAGGTGCTTCAAAAACCCGCCCAGCCCGTACTTTTCCGCGAGGGCAAGCGCCTGCTTTCGGCGTTCGGGCGTGTTCATCTTCTTGATTTCCAGCGGCAGAACGATGTTGCTCTCCACGTTTCGCCAGGGGAACAGTTCGTCCTTTTGCAGCATATAGCCGAGGTATTCCGCGCCGCGCGCAGGCGGCTTGCCGTACACGAGCACCTCGCCCGAGGAGGGTTTCAACAGCCCCGCCGCGAGCGAAAGAACGGTCGTCTTGCCGCACCCCGACGGGCCGATGACGGCGACGAACTCACCCTCGCTCACCGAAAAACTCATGTGTTCGGCGGCGAGCGTTTCGCCCGTCTTTGTGTGATAGGTCAGGCTCACGTCCTTGAATTCCAGGAGCGGCCCCGTTTGATGTTCGTTCATTTGCGTTTCCTCAAATAAGAAGCGCGGCGGGCAGAAATTCCTTTCCGCCCGCCGCGGCAATAGTGTGGTTTAGTACAGTTTTTCAGCGGACGTATATCAAAAATTTTGTCATGCGTTCAATTCTTTGTAGATGGCGGAGGAGTAGGAGGTGTCCACCAGCTCGGAAAAATCCACCCTCCGCTCCAGCTCGCCCGAGTTGTCGATGATATCCTGCAGACGGTTAAAGGCGTCCTCGGTCATCGTCATGTCCGTCTGCCACGCGTCGATAGACTTGTAGCTCTGGAGCGACGTTTCGAGGGAGGAGAGCTCCGTGCCGTCGAAGTAGGGTTCGAGCAGCTTCGCCGCTTCCGCATTGTCGGCGGAGTTCACATAGCCGATGCCGCGCATCGCCGCGCGCAAAAATCCGTTGATAATGTCCTCGTTGTCCTCAATATAATTTTCGCGTGCGATGTAGCAGGTGTAGGGCACCTCGCCCGACGCTTCGCCGACGGACGCGACGACGTATCCCTTGCCCGCCTTTTCGTATTCGGAGGCGACCGGCTCGAACATGGTGCAGTAGTCCGCCGTGCCCGACTCGAAGGCGGCGGTCATGTAGTTGAAGTTGATGTCTTTATTTAAGGTCACGTTCTGCCCGTCGTACAGCCCGGCGTTGTTGAGCACGTACTCGAATGTCATCGCGGGCACGCCGCCCGGCCTGCCGGCGAGGATTTCTTTCCCCTCAAGGCTGGTTTTCCAGTCGAAGGTGTCCGCCTCGTCCACGCGGGAAACGAGGAAGGAGCCGTCGCGCTTGGTCAGCTGGCCGAACACGGTCGGCACGTTGTTGGAGCCGCCGACGAGCACGTACAGCGCCGCCTCGGGGCCGCAGAAGCCGATGTCGCAGCTGTCGGAGAGCACCGCCGCCATCACGGCGTCGGCGCCGCCGCCGTTGGTCAGTTCGATTTCGATGCCTTCCTCCTCGAAGTACCCGAGGGCGTCGGCGATGTACATGGGCGCGTAGAATACGGAATGTGTGACCTCGTTCACGCGCACCTTGGTCAGCCCGTCTTCGCCGGCATTGTCGCACGCGGAGAGCGGCAGGATGGCGAAGAGGGCACAGAGAATTGCGGTTAAAATCTTTTTCATTTGGAAATCTCCGTAAAAAATTTTTTCAATACTATATGGTATGCGGCGGGCGGAAATTTTGACAGGGTTATCTGAAGTCTGCCGCAAACATACGGGCAGAATAATCCGTGGCGGCGCGGCAGGGAGAAGGCATGGAAAAGGAGGGAAAGGCAGCGCCTTTCCCTCCGCATTGGTCTTCGGATATTCAGTTTTTTTTCCAATCGGCGTCCAGATAAGTATTCTTCAAAAGTTCTGCCGCAGTTTCGGGGTCGCGCAAAAGCTCCGCGTCAATCGGCTCGCCGTCAGCCGTCCAACCCTCGGGGTCTGCAAAATATACTTCGGAAAGATTCCGGCATTTATCGATGATTGAACCGGCAATGAAAGATACGTTTGCGGGAATCGTGAGGCTTGTGAGATTCGCGCATCCGCAGAAAGCAGAATCTTTAATGGTCGCTACCGATTCGGGGAGTACGATTTTTTTCAGCCCGGTGCAATTCCTAAAAGCTGAGACACCAATCAATGTTACGCAGTCGGGGATTTCAATGCTTTGCAGGTTGGTACAGCCTTCAAATGCGTTTGTACCTATTATTTTTAAGCTGCTCGGCAGATTGATTTTCGTCAATCCGGAACAACCGCTAAATACGATACCGATACCGCTTTCCATACCGATAGCGGTTACACCTTCGGGGATGGTGATTTCGCCTTTTAGTGCGGCCGGGATGCATTTTATTTGCGTCATAGCTCTGTTATAAAGGACACCGTCCTGCGCGGCGAACCATTGGTTTCCCTCTTCAACGGTAAATTTTTCCAAAGAATAACAGTCGGTGAACGGCCCGGTAGCCGTGGTGTTGGAACCAATCGTTTGCAGGCTCGCCGGTACGCAATATTCGGTGATCGTTTTATCGAGGATATAATAGAGCCGAGTTTTACTCGCGTTGTATACGCCGACTTCGTCAATAAAATAATTATCGTTAAAAACAATTTCTTTTTTGCCTGTCAGCGCTTCATATAAGTCCATGATGCCGCTTCCCACAAGATAGCCACCCTCCGACTCGTCGGGGAATCCGCCTCCCAAATTTTCAAAATTTAGGGTCGATACGTTTTCTCCGAACGTCACTTTTTCCAAATAGGAACATTCGTAAAAGGCTTCCCTGGCGATTATTTCCGTTTGGTCAGGAATGATGTATTCCGTCCGCTCGTGCTTGTTGGGGTATTGGATGAGCGTAAAGAGAGTTTTTGTAAACAGTACCCCGTCCTTCGCCGTAAAGTAGAGGTTTTCATCATCGACGGAAATATTTTCCAGCGGCATATAACCGAATGCCCGATTTCCGATAAATTCAACCGTCTTCGGGATCGATACTGAGGTAATAAGTCTTTGTATCGAGCCGTCGAGACAGTTGATTTGTCCGCTGATAGTTTCTTCGGAGCCGAGCGCGATGACGGTATAGTCGCGCCCGTCGTGTTGCACTGTTTCGGGGATTGCGAAGATGCCCGCAATATCCGTGCGGCGTAGCGCCACGGCGTTGTAACCGACGATTTCATAGGCGCACGCATCAACGATAAATTCCTCGCCGATTTGAAGACCTTCGTCCGCATAGTCGCTTGTTGCACGGTCGGGCAGGTCGTATTGGAAGTAAATTCCTTCTCCGCTACTCGTATCGAAGGTGTGGTCGGGTAGAAAATCTTCGTCCATATTGCAGAAATAATTATAAGTTATGCCCCATTTCCAGCCGGGCGCGTCGTCGTAGGTCAAGTCGCACCAATACCACTGTCCGTCGTCCAGCTTTACCAGGTTCCAGGCGTGTTCCTCGCCGTCCCCTTCGCCCGTGACGAACAGGTTTTCCACGCCCGCAAAGTTGAGCATCAGTTGATATGTCCGCGCGTATCCCTCGCACACGGCGGAACGGTTTTCGAGCACGCCGAGAATATTGTGCGCCCAAGGCTTATCGATGTCGGCGTCTTTCGCGTAATCGACGGCGCGCAGTATAAAATCGTGGCAGGCCAGTGCGGTGTCGTACACTGTTGCACCCGCGTCAATGTTCGTAGCATATTCGTTGATGGTGTCATCGATCAGCACATTGTAATTCGCCCGCGTTTCGGCAGAGGCATAATCCTCCTCGATTAACAGTTCTATCCTCGTTTCATATACTACGGTTAAGGAATTGGAAAGCCAATAATAGAGGGGATTGTCGTCCTTATACGTCTTCCATACGGCGATACTCTCCTTGTCGGTCAGCCCGTATTCTGTATAGTCGAACGCCGCTAGAATTAAATCGCCCGGCGCGTCTCTGTCCGTATCGATATGGAAAGCCGTTACAGCAGCGTCGATGTCTTCGTAGAGCGCCTGCATCCCTTCGCCGTTCGGCAGAGTGCCGAGGAAATCATACCCGTAGGTACCGTTCAAAATGTCGGTAACTTTCTCGCCGCAGTGGGAGCATTCACCGTTTTTCAATGCGTGCCCGAGCGCGTCCGTCTCTTCTTCCTTTGCAGCGCCGCATGTGCGGCATGTGTAGCGAACGGCACCTTTTTCGGTGCAGGTCGCTCTCGTCAGCGTTTCCGCTTTCCAATCGTGTTTTGCGCGGTCGGTTGTGGCGTCGCAGTCGTCATCGGTGCAGACGCGCCAATGCTCCGTATCGCTGTACGACCATTCTTCGGAATAGGTATGATTGTGTTCATTTTCACAGGCGGCGAAAACGAACAGACACATCGACGATAAAGCGAGCGCCGCAAGCGCCGCGAGCCAGAATTTTTTCTTCATATTCTCCCCCTTCGGCAGAGTTTCTGCCCGGCCGCATCTAGCTGCGGCCGTATTTTCAATTCCATTATATCGCGGGTTCCGCTGAAAAGCAATAGTAAAATCAATTTCTTTAAACATTTATTTTATTTGCGAGGCGGGAGCAGGGGCGTTCGGGCGCCCGCCGCAAATTATTTCTGCCCCGCCTCGCCCGTCTTTTCGGTTGACAAGGCGCAGGGTTTTTATTATAATAAATAGCGGAATATTTGCGGCAGGTTTACGGCTAACTTTTTTGGCGGTAAACTTGTTTTTTTCACGAGGAATGAGACATGGAAATGCAGAAGAACTACAACCCCAAAGACTTTGAGGACAGGCTGTACGCCGAGTGGATGGATAAAAACTACTTCCGCGCGGAAGCCGACCCCTCCAAAATTCCGTTCACCATCGTCATCCCGCCCCCGAACATCACGGGGCAGCTGCACCTGGGGCACGCGCTCGACAACACCATCATCGACGCGCTCATCCGCTTCAAGCGCATGCAGGGGTATTCTGCCCTGTATTTGCCCGGCTGCGACCACGCGTCCATCGCCACCGAGGTCAAAATCGTCGAGGAGATGAAAAAAGAGGGGCTCACGAAAAACGACGTGGGGCGCGACGGCTTTTTGGAGCGCGCCTGGGCGTGGAAGGAAAAGTACGGCGGCCGCATCGTCGAACAGATGAAAAAGATGGGCGTCTCCTGCGATTGGTCGCGCCTTTCCTTTACCATGGACGAAAAGTGCTCCCGCGCCGTGCGCGAGGTGTTCGTCAACCTCTATAACAAGGGGCTCATCTACCGCGGCGACCGCATCATCAACTGGTGCCCCGGCTGCAAGACGGCGCTCTCCGACGCGGAAGTGGAGTACAGCGAAGACGCGTCCTTCTTCTGGCACCTGAAATACCCCGTCAAGGACAGCGACGAGTCCATCATCGTCGCCACCACCCGCCCCGAAACCATGCTGGGCGACACCGCCGTCGCCGTCAACCCCAAGGACAAGCGGTATAAAAACATGGTGGGCAAGACGCTCGTTCTGCCCCTCGTCGGACGGGAAATCCCGATTGTCGCCGACGACTACGTGGATATGAAATTCGGCTCGGGCGCCGTCAAAATCACGCCCGCGCACGACCCGAACGACTTCGAGGTCGGCCTGCGCCACGATCTGCCCGTCATCCGCGTCATGAACGACGACGGCTCGATGAACGAAAACGCGGGCAAGTATGAGGGCTTAGACCGCTTCGAAGCGCGCGAAAAGATCGTGGAGGACTTGAAGGCGTGCGGCGCGCTCGTCAAAATCGAGCCGCACAGCCACAACGTGGGGCATTGCTACCGCTGCAAGAGCACGGTCGAGCCGATCGTTTCCAAGCAGTGGTTCGTCAAGATGGAGCCGCTCGCCGGCCCCGCCATCGACGCGGTCGCCCGCAATAAAATCAAATTCACGCCCGAGCGGTTCTCGAAAATTTACTTCAATTGGATGGAGGGCATCAAGGATTGGTGCATCTCCCGCCAGCTGTGGTGGGGGCATCGCATCCCCGTGTGGTACTGTCAGGACTGCGGCGAAGTCATCTGCTCCAAAACCGACCCGACGGAGTGCCCGCACTGCCATAGCACCAATCTCAGACAGGATGAGGACGTGCTGGATACCTGGTTCTCCTCGGCGCTGTGGCCCTTCTCGACGCTCGGCTACCCCGACAAGACGGAAGATTTCAACTATTTCTACCCGACCGACGTGCTCTCCTGCGGGTACGACATCATCTTTTTCTGGGTTGCCCGCATGATTTTCTCGGGCATCGAGCACACCAAAAAGGTGCCGTTCCGCGACGTATTGCTGCACGGCATCGTGCGCGACGAGCAGGGCAGAAAGATGTCCAAATCCCTCGGCAACGGCATCGACCCGCTGGAAGTTATCGACGAGTACGGCGCCGATTCCCTGCGCTTCGCGCTTATCACGGGCGTCGCGCCCGGCAACGACAGCCGTTACAGCAAGGGCAAGGTCGAGGCGGCGCGCAACTTCATGAACAAAATCTGGAACGCCTCCCGCTTCGTTCTGATGAACGCGGAAGGGGTGGATATCCCGTCCGTCCTTGACGTCAAATTCTCCCCCGCGGATAAGTGGATTATCTCCAAGCTCGAAAGCTGCATCCGCGAAGTCACCCTCAACATGGGCAAATTCGAACTCGGCATCGCCGCGGGCGCGCTGTACGACTTTTTGTGGAGCGACTTCTGCGACTGGTACATCGAGCTGTGCAAGAGCTCGCTCTACGGCGACGACGCGAACAAAAAGGCGGCAACGCTGTCGGTTTTGTGCTTCGTTTTAAAGACGTCGCTCAAGCTCCTGCACCCGTTCGTGCCCTTCATTACCGAGGAAATTTATCAGAATATTCCGGGCACGGAGGGGAGCATCATGGTCTCCGAGTTCCCGCGCTATAACTCGAAATACGCCTATAAGAAGGAAGCGAAGGCGTTCGAGACGGTCATGGATATTATCAAGGCGGTGCGCAACATGAAGGTGCAGGTCAACTGCCCGCCTGCCAAAAAGGTCAAGCTCTTCCTCGCGACGCCCAACAAGCGGCTGGTTTCCGCGAACGCGAACGCCATTTTAAAGCTCGCGGGTGCGAGTGAAATCGCCTTCGTCGAGAGCGGCGCGGAAGTGGGCGAAAAGACTCTTTCGCAGGTCACGGAGGGCTGCACGGTGTTTGTGCCGCTCGGCGAGCTGGTCGATATCGAAAAGGAGCGCGAGCGCCTCTCCAAGGAATTGGAGCGCATCGTCGGCGAAATCCGCCGCGCGGACGGCAAGTTGCAGAACCGCGGGTTTATCGACAAGGCGCCAAAAAACCTCGTCGACGCGGAGCGCGCCAAACTCGAAAAATTTATCGAAATGAAAGCAAAAATCGAGCGCCAAATCGAGGAACTCGACGCATAACAAATAAGCCGGCATCTATATGCCGGCTTGTACCGGAGAAAAGCCCGCACGTGCGGGCTTTTTTGCGTAAAAAATTTTAATTTTCGATTGACGAAACGTTCACCGTGTGATAAAATAATGAAAAACCGAATCAAGGGGGAGAAATGAAAAAGCAACTGGAACAGTTTGCGGCGGAGCATACGCTTTCGCTCAACAAAAGCGACATGTACGGCAGTTATAACGGCTACCAGGTGAGCATACGGTGGGGGAATATCTGGACGTCGTCGGCGTTTTACGTCGGATTCCATGTCAACCTCGGCAATAAGGCGAACGAGGTCATCAATTGGCTTACGATTTCGCAAAAGAAAGAGCTGCGCATCGCGAACGTCACCGTCGACGGCAGCGGGTTCTATTGCATTTTCACCAATATGACGCTCGGCAGTTCTCTGAAAAAGGCGCATACCGTGCTGTACGCCGTTATCGAATACCTGAAAGCGCAGGGAATTCCCGGCGATGTGTGCCCGTATTGCGGCTTGCCGATGGAGGAAAAGAAACTTGTGGAGGACAATTTTTGTCTTTTCAACGCGCACGAGGCGTGTTTTGCCTCCAAATTGTCGCAGGTGCAGGATGCCGAAACGGCGGAAGCAAGTATGCCGAACAATTATTTGAAAGGCTTTTTGGGCGCATTGCTCGGCGGCCTTGTGGGGATGCTCATCTTTTGGGGGCTGTTCCAACTCGGATTCCTCGCGTCCATATCGTCGCTGGTCGGGGCGTTGGTCGGCTCGCTGTTGTATACAAAATTCGGCGGCAAAAACAACAAAATGAAAATCGTCATCATTGCGGTCGTTGTTTTTGTTCTGACGGCGGCGGCTTTCTTCCTTTGCTATCTGCAGGTGGTGCGCGATGCTATGACCGAAGCCGGTGTCTACGGGAGCACAATCGAAATGCTGTCCTACCTTTTGGAGACGAATCAAGAGATAAGAGCCGCATTCTGGGGCGATTTTGCGATGTCAATCGTTTTCACAATCGTCGGAATCGTGGTTGTGGCTATGTCGATGGTTCGCCAGCAAAAAAAGGTGTCCTCGGGCATGAAAAAGCATTCGTAAAATTACATTCGGCGGGCGCCGGGCGGATTTTGCCGCCCGGCGCCTTTTGCGGTTTCAGCGAAACTCCCGTGCAGCGATACAAGGGCGGCGGCACGCCCCTCGCGCCGCTGAAAAGTTTCGGGCGTTGTGGCGGCGGCGCAAAGGGGGCGGACAAAAAAGCGGCGCGGAATATTCCGCGCCGCATCATTTTTTGTAAAACGTTTGCGAATTATTTGAACATTTTGGCGATGGTTCCCTTGAAGAAGCAGGCGACGGCGCCGATAATGGAGAAGATCGCGCCGAGAATAGCGCCGATGCCCATGCCTTTCGTGCTGTCGATCGCTTTATACAGTTCGTTGAGGAAAGCGTTCACAGTTTCGTTGATGATATTGCCTTCTTCCAACGAAACCCTGCCGATGCCGCTCAAACCGACGATGCTGAACAGCAGCACCGCGCTGACCACGAAGCAAGCCGTGGTAACGATCTTCGTGATAAGACCGTTTTTGAAGAGGAGCGCGAGGATTCCCCCGACCAAGGGCAGCAGGAAGGCAAGGAATACGAGGAAGTTGAAGTTAAGTACAACTACATCGCCGATAATGGGAACGCTCTCCTTATAACCGAAAGCGATCTGCGCGCCCGTCCAGCCGTCGGAAGAACTGTTTCCGGCATTGAAAGTAATGGCGGGCAGGAACATCATGCAGAAAGCGACGATGCCCAGCACCAGCGCAATCGCGCCCGGTATAAAGTATTTCAAATTCTTTTTTGCCATAAAAACCTCCTTATTCTCTCCTGTATTTCAACAGGTTAACGTTACTCTAATTTTACCATAGAACGCCTGAAAAATCAACATTTGCGCCCAAAATTTTGCAAGTTCGACTGATTGCGCCATTCTGTTGATTATTTTCCGTCGCTGTTGTATAATGCTTGGAGGAGGGTATACGAATGGAAAAAACTGTCAAAAAAGAGGAACTTCTGCGCATGACGGAGCGCTTTGAACTTGCGGGGCAGGACAGCCCCTTTGCGCAGGACGAGGAGATGACCGTTTTCCGCCGCAAGGATAACCGCAAGTGGTTCGGCATATATTTCCGCGTACCCCGCCGCATCTTCGGGGAAGGGGAGGGCAGCGAGTACGCCGTTGATTTGAAGTGCGAACCCGCCCTCTCGCGCATGCTCTTTGAAACGTACGGGGGCGTCGTTCCCGCGTACCATATGAATAAAGTGTATTGGATTACGGTGCGGCTGGATGGAAGTGTGCCGCGGGAAGAAATCGAAAAACTTTTGCGCCTCTCCTACGACCTCGTTGCGCCCAAGGCGCGCGCGAACGTGAAAAAGAAGTGATAAATTGTCGAAAATAATCGGATTTTCGATTGCTTTTCGCCGCGCGTTATAGTACAATAAAAAAGATAATGTTGCGGAGGCGCCGCTTGCGGCGTTTTCGGAATGCGGGGCAATGTTCTGCGGCTTCCGCGGATGCAAATATTTTGAAGGGGTGTTTTACCAATGAATCTGATTTATGGCGTAAAAGACAGGCCAAAGGCGGGCCAGTTGATTCTGTTCGCGTTGCAGCAGCTCCTCGCCATTCTCGCCGCGACGATCGCGGTGCCGATGCAGGTCAATGCCACGACGGGCAGCAATATGTCTATTTCTGCGGCGCTGTTCGGCGCGGGTGCGGGCACACTCGTGTATCTGCTGTTTACGAAATTCCGCAGCCCCGTGTTCCTCGGCAGTTCGTTCGCGTTTATCGGCTCGATGTGCGCGGCGTTCGCGGGCGGGGTGTCTATGGCGATGGGGTATCTCGGTCTGTTGATCGGCGCCGTGTTCGCGGGGTTGGTGTACGTCATCATCGCCGTCGTCGTGAAGCTCGTTGGCGTCAAGTGGATTGACAAAGTTATGCCTGCAGCGGTCATCGGACCTACGGTCGCCCTTATCGGGCTCTCGTTAGCGGGCAGCGCCATACAAAATTCCCTCGGCGGCATCAACGTCGGCGATGCGGGCAGTTACGTCATGGATCTTAACTCCATTCTCTGCCTTATCTGTGCTCTGTTCACGCTTGCGGTCACGATTGTTTGCTCCGTCTACGGCAAAAAGATGCTGAAGATGATTCCGTTCATTATTGGTATCCTCTCGGGGTACGCGCTTGCGGCGATCTTTACGGCATTCAGTTACATCCCCGGCGCGGAGGCGATGCGCATCATCGATTTCACGATTTTCCAGACGATGGATTGGGTGCCGGCGTTTACCTTTGTGGAAATTTTCACGGAAGGGGCATTGACGGCGGATGGCGGCGTCGGCGCGTATATCGGCACCATCGCCGTGGCGTATATCCCCGTGGCGTTCGTCGTCTTTGCGGAACACCTCGCCGACCACAAGAACATTTCTTCCATCATTGAAAAGGATCTTTTAACCGATCCAGGCCTTTCGAGGACGCTCCTCGGCGACGGCATCGGTTCGATGGTAGGCGCCTTCTTCGGCGGCTGCCCCAACACGACCTACGGCGAATCCATCGGCTGCGTGGCGATTTCAGGCAACGCCTCGGTCGTTACCATTCTTGTGACGGCGGCGCTTGCCCTTGTTTCCGCATTCATTGCCCCGTTCGTCACCTTCCTTTCCAGTATCCCCGGCTGCGTTATGGGCGGCGTCTGCATCGCCCTGTACGGTTTTATCGCCGTCAGCGGTCTGAAAATGGTGCAGAAGGTAGACCTCAACGACAATGCGAACCTGTTCACGGTTTCCTCGATTTTGGTCGCGGGCGTGGGCGGTTTGGCGCTTACGTTCGGGCAGATTACGGTCACGAATATCGCCTGTGCGCTCATCCTCGGCATCCTGGTCAACGTCCTCGTCAATATCCGAGGCAAAAAGCAGAAGGCGGCGCAGGCGGCCGCCCCCGCCGAAATCAAGGAGGGCGCTTCCGCAGACGTTTTGGAGGGATTGGAGAAACTGGAAAACCTTTGCGAGGCGGGTATCCTTACGGAAGAGGAGCTTGCATCGTTTAAACAGCGGGCGGCGGAAAAAACCGCCGCGGCAGACGCCGCTTCGCCCGATAACGGCGCTTCTTCGGATAAACCCGAATAAACCGGTCAAAATAAGGGAGCCGTCCGCAGTTTGCGGACGGCTCCGATTTTATATTCACGCCAACAGCATGAAGCACATTTCGATGAGAAAAACGGTCGCGATGCTTGCCACCGACACGACGAGCAGCCCGCGGCGGAAGTACGCCAGCACCAGCGCGACGAGCGTCCCCGCGACGCCCGACCAGATGGTCGAGGTGGAAAAGAGGATGGTGGGGAACACCATCACCGCCAGCACGCTGTAGGGCAGGTAGTACAAAAAGGATTTGACGTATTTATTTTTGATGGGCTTCTTTACGAACAGCAGTCCGATTGCCTTTGTCGCGTAGGTCACGGCAAACATGACGGCGCACCCGATGAGCATATCCGCGAGGTTCATTGCCCGCCTCCTTCGTCCGCCGAAGGCGCACCGCTTGCATCTGCCGCGGTTTTGTCCTGCGTGTCGCCGGGCGTCTGTCCGTCCTCCTCGTCCTTGCGGGGGAAGAGAAAGGCGAGCACGGCCGTGCACACGACGGATACGACGATGATATCCACGCCGCTCGGGAGCGAATGCAGGGCGGGCACAAAATAGAACAGGCAGCTCCCCGCGATGCTGAGCGCCACGAGCAGCAATACCTTTTTATCGCCGCGCGCGGGCGGAATCACAATCGCCACGAACATCGCATACAGCGAAATGTTGAACGCGCTCATGAGGATATCGTACCATGCGGCGGCGTCGCCCGTGAGCAGGGCGGAGAGCAGTTCGCTCATGCCCGCGCCGAGCGCCGTTCCGCCCAGCCAGCCCGCAAACGAACAGCCCATCAGCCCCATGAGGTAGGAAAAATTCAGCTTTTTCGGCTGCTGCATGGCGACGGCGTAATTTTCGTCCGTCACCCCGAAGGATACGATGAGCCGCTTCCACAGCGGAAAGCGCCCGTCCAGCTTCTGCGACAGGGAAACGGACATGAGCGCATAGCGGATGTTGATGACGAGCATGGTCGCAAACAGCACCGCCAGCGACGCGCCCGCGGCGATGAGGTTGGTGCCGGCAAACTGCCCCGTGCCCGTAAAGTTGGTCGCCGATACGAGGATGGGGAACCAGGCGGGGAACCCCTGTGCCACGGCGCCCATGGCATAGGCAAAGGCGACGGGCACATAGCCGAGCGCGATGGGCAGCCCGTCCCGCAATCCGCGCGAAAACCGCATATGGCTTTTCTCCTTGGCAAAAATTTCGCCGCTTACCGCGGCGGATTTTTATTATAGCACAAACGTGAGCGCTTGTGAACGAATTTTACACCGCAAATTCATCATTTCCCCGTTATACGGTTTGATTTCGCGCGCTCTTTGTGGTATAATATTGCAAATTCAAGCTATTTTTTGGAGATTTAAGAGTATGTATTGGGCAGATAAGCTGGCGGACGAGGTTATCCGCAGAAAGCCGGACAAGGAAGAGTACGTCTGTGCGGCGGGCATTTCGCCCTCCGGCTCCGTGCACATCGGCAACTTCCGCGACATCGCTACGAGCTATTTCGTGTACCGCGCCCTCCTCAAAAAGGGCAAAAAGGCGCGCCTCGTCTTTTCGTGGGACGAGTTCGACCGCCTGCGCAAGGTGCCGAAAAACGTTTCCGATTATCTCGGCAACAATTCCTTCGAGCAGTACATCGGCTATCCGTACGTCGACATTCCCGATCCGTTCGGCAAGGACGAAAGTTACGCCGCGCACTTTGAAAAGGAGTTTATGGAGTCCATTAAAAGATTCGGCATCGAAATGGACTACCGCTACCAGGCGAAGGAGTACCGCTCCGGCCGCTACGCCGAGCACGTGATTTTTGCCCTCAAAAACCGCAAAAAAATCTTCGATATTCTCGATAAGCACCGCACGCAGGACGCCACGGAGGAGGAGCGCGAAAACTACTACCCCGTGTCCATCTTCTGCCCGCACTGCCATAAAGATTCGACGAAAATCGTCTCCCTCTCCGACGACTGCACCAAGGCGCATTACACCTGCGAGTGCGGGCATGAGGGCGACTTCGATTTTACGAAAGATTTCAACTGCAAACTGCAGTGGAAGGTCGACTGGCCCATGCGCTGGATGGCTGAAGGTGTCGACTTTGAGCCGGGCGGGAAAGACCACGCCTCCAAAAACGGCAGTTACGACACCGCGAAAGACATCTCCCGCGAGGTGTTCGGCTACGAGCCGCCGCTGTTCCAGGGCTACGAGTTCATCGGCATCAAGGGGAATGTGAACGTCGGCAAGATGAGCGGCTCTTCGGGGCTGAACATGACGCCCGATTTCCTGCTCAAACTGTACCCGCCCGAGCTCATCCTGTGGCTGTACGCAAAGACGGAGCCGCTGAAGGCCTTCGACTTCTGCCTTTCGGACGAAATCCTGCGGCAGTACTTCGAGTTCGGCAAGATGCTGACAAGCTACATGAACGGCACCGCGGACGAGAACACCAAGCGCATCATGGAAAACAGCCTCATCGAGGGGCGCAAGTTCGTTCCCGTGCCGATGAGTCAGCTCGTCGATTTGGGTTCGGTGGTCGATTTCAACCCCGAAATGATGGAAAAGCTGTTCGAAAAAATCGGCACGCCCTATAAAATCGAAGACTTTAAAGAGCTGTTCGAGCGTGCCAAGTTCTGGCTGCGCACCTGCTCGCCCGAAAGCGAGTACGTCATCCTCGAAAAGCGCAACTGGCCGTACTGGCGAAGCATGAACGACAAGGAGCGCGAGTGCGTCCGCCTGCTCAAAGAGTACATCGAAAAGGGCGGCTACACCCTCGATTCGCTGCAGGCGGAGCTGTACGCCATTCCCAAGCAGGTGTTCCCCGACATCGCGGAGGATAAAAACGCGCTCAAAGCGGTGCAGAGCAAGTTCTTTAAAGACGTGTACAACCTGACGCTCGCGCGCGACAAGGGGCCGAGGCTCTACCTGTACCTGTACGCCGTCGAGCCGTCGCGCTATCTTAAACTTCTCGATTTTTCCCTGCCCGAATCGGAGGATCCCGACGCAAAGGAGGAGGTCAAAGAGGAAGTCAAGGAGGAAAAGAGCGCACCCGTCGAGGATAAATATGTCCCCGAGGCCGCTCCTTTCAAGGAAGTTATCGAAATCGGCGATTTCGACAAGTGCGACATCCGCGTGTGCAAGGTGCTCTCCGCAAAGCCCATGCGCAAGACCAATAAATTGATGAAAATCACTCTGCACGACGGCGCGGGCGAGCGCGTCATCGTGTCGTCCATCGCCGACCAGTACGAGCCGGAACAGCTTGTCGGCAGAAAAATTATCGTGCTCGTCAACTTAAAGCCGCACAAGTTCGGCAACGAATATTCGAACGGCATGCTTTTGGCGTCGGGCAATACCGACGGCACCTGCCGCATTCTGTTCGCCGCCGACGACGCCGAAATCGGCTCGCTCGTGCATTAAAAATTAAACGATACAAAGCGAGGTAAGTCCTGCCGTTTTCGGGCGGGACTTTGCCATAATCGGCAAAAAGGAGAAAGATGGGAGCAAAAATCGCCGTTACAATCGGAATCGTGAGCCGCGGCAACGAGCCGTTTCTCGGAGAGTGCCTCCGCGCGGTAGCATCGCAGAATTTGGACGGGCTGGAAGTAATCGTCGCGGATATCAGCGACGAAGGCGGCCGACAAGAATTGTTCACGAACTGGCTCGGCAAAAGACAAAAGTGCCTGTACAGGCACCTGCCGCGGTGCGCAGCAGGTGCGGCAAAGAATTATTTGCTGGAAACAGCGGCGGGGGAATACATCGCCTTCCTCGGCGAGGATATCTGCTATTTGCCGGGCGGATTGGAAAAACTGTACGCGCAGGCAAAGGAGAGCGGCGCGGATATGGTAATCGGCCGCGCGGCGGGAGGAAGTTTCGGAGGAAAAGAGTATCCCGCGGCGTGGACGGTAGACGGCGCGCTCGTACCGCAGAAAGAGCCGTTTGCGGCGGAAGACATTGGTGAGCGCGCGCTCCTTTTGTGCAAAGGTTGGTCGGGGGACAAGCTGTTCCGCACGGCGTATCTGCGGGAGAACGGCCTGCGGTTTTCGGAAGGCGCGTTTTCGTCTGTTCCCTTCGTGTTCGGTACGCTTGTGTGCGGAAAAACCGCCGTCAGCAAGGAACCCGTCTTGTATACGCAGGATGTCGAGTGCGTAAAATACCGCCGCAGTCCGAAAAAGAGCGCTTCGGACATTCAGGTGGCGATGCTGGCATTGGAGGCAATGTTAAAGAAAGAGGGCAAATGGGAAGCGTTTGAAAAATCGTTTCGCACGTGGTGCATTGAGTTCGCTGTATGGAATTACAATGTCGCCCCGGCAGAGGGGAAGGCGGAAGTCCGCACGGCGATACGCGAGCAAATTGAACCGTGGCTGAAAATCACGGAACACGGCGTGAGCGATTATCTGACGCGCAAGCGTTTTTTCAAATACTGCGAACTTTGCTCGGAGGACGACGAAGAAACTACAGTTAAGAGATTTAAAGCGTTTGACAGGGCAAATAAAGTAATTTCTGTTTGGGGCAGCTGCGTGTCGCGAGAGTTTTTTAATGTAGATAAAGAAGCCTTTTGCGTAAATGCATATTTATGGCAAATTCCTCCCAATATTTATTACAATACGCTGCCTGTTTCCGTTCATAAAATACCCTTTGATGTGATTGACAAGGTTGATGTGCCGGGAACAGATAAGAGGTCGGCATACTTAAATTTTAATAAGCTTCCGGTATTTTATTTAAAAATGCATCCGGCCGATTATCTGTTGGTTGATATTGGGGATATCCGACTGTCGCATTACAGAATCGTTTTCCGAGAGGATGGTGTAAAGACGAGAGTTACACAGGGAAATCGGGCAATGAAATGTATGGATGCATGTATTGAGAGCGGATATACAGAGGGACTCGATCCTGAAATTTATCCGTGGTTTCGGGATGGAGAGCATATCTTTTCAGCGGAAGAGTGGGAGCAACTGATTGCGCAATATGTTTCCGATATTGCAAAGCTATATCCATCCAATCATATTATTGTGAATCAGACATATTATGCTCATAGCTATGTTGAAGGCAAAAAAATATTTGAATTCAGAAATACCGAGCCTATCAATGACATGAATCGGTTATTTGCCTTTGTTGAGAATATTTTAAGGAATAAGCTGAAAGGATGCCGTTTTTTGCCTACACCCAAACATGTTTATGCGGACAAAAATCATAGGTTGGGAGTGCATACATTACATTATTGTAAAACGGCCGAAGAATACAAAATGCAGGCGCTCAAAAAAATCGTCTTCGAGCACGCGAGCAACGGGCAGATTCAGCAGCTCTGCGACGAATACGACAAAAAGCTCGAACAGGAGCTGAACTCTCTGCAGCCGGTGGAGCCTGCGGGCGGCGGGCAGTAAAACAGAGTAGGACAAATATAAAAAAGGAAGCGCCTCAGCCTTTGGGCGCTTCCTTTTCTCTGTCTCTGTTTTGTTCCCGCTCCTTGTAGGCGCGGATGGCCTGCGAAAGCTGGTCGGGGCAGGAGGTGTTGTTGCGGCACTTGATGCCCTGCAGCGTTTCGCCGATTTCGTCAATGTTCTTTCCTTCGACGAGCCTTGCGATGCCCTGCAAATTGCCGCCGCAGCCGCCGATAAATTTTACATTGTGTATCTTGTTTTCCCCGTCCACGTCAAAAATAATCTGGCGCGAGCAGGTTCCTTTGGTGTTGTACGTAAACATTTTAATTTTGACCTCTTGGTTAATCCACTAAATTTTCATAGATAACGGCATATACGTCCGCGGCTTTCAGCTCCCATTTTTTGTAGATGTTCTGCGCCGTTTTGCGGTCGGGCACGACAAATTTCAAATCGAGCATGGGCTGGGCGGGGGCGAGTATCCGCAGATACACGGTATATGTGCCGTCTTTGTTTTGGTAGTAGTCCGATTTGCATTCCTGCCGGTTGCGGTAGCGCGCGCTGTTGTTTTTGACGAATACCGAAATCTCTTCCCGCGTGCTCTTTGGGATGTTGATGTAAAAATTCGCGAGGCAGCTTCTCCCGTCGGGTGTGATGGTGTAGAGGGTATCGTCGTTTGTCTCCACCGTGCAGATAAAACCGTCCTCCAGCAGCTGCGAAATTATCATAACGCAGTCCATGTAGTTAATCCAATCGTTGGAGGTGGAGCACATGTCGATAATGGTGCGCTCGGAAAGCGCGCTCTCCATTTTGTCGAAGACGAAAAGCATTATTAACTTGTTAACGAACGTTTCGCCTTGAATCTGCATGGAAGGGCTTCCTTTTTTTCGGACTTAAGTATAGCTGCGGACAAAAAATCCGCTTTTTAAGATAAAAAGCGGATATTTCCGTCCAATCGTATCTTCTGTTTGGTTGCGGCTCGAATTAAGCGAACTGTTTGAGCTGTTCGATAAGATCGTCGCAGTTATCCGAATGAATCTCGACGGTGAGCGGTTTGGACAAGTCCAAGCTGAAGATGCCGAGGATAGATTTTGCGTCGACGACGTATTTATCGCTCTTCAAATCGATCTCATAGGGGCAGTCTTGCACTACGCGCACGAAATCTTTCACCTTTTGAGCCATCTGCAGAGAGATTTTAACGGATTTCATAAAAGCAACCTCCGAAATTTGTTTTTCTATATTATACATAAAAATTTTCGGAAAATCAAGATATTTCCGAAAAATAAGTTAATAAAATATAATTTTTGTGCTATAATGATAATCGGAAACGCAAAGTTAGGAATTTTGCACAGAAAAGGGAGCAAACCGAATGGATACGGGAAGGGAACAAATCGATTTGTTTTTACAGCGCTGCGACGAGGTGATGCAGTCGAAATTTATCCTCGCGGATACGAAAATCGGAGATTTGCTGAAGGCAATCGCCTCCTCCGATTTGCTCTATGCTTTTTTCCGCGAGATTACCCGCGATTTCGACTATCCCGCCGCGAAGGAAAAGTACATGAACGGCGCGGCTTCGTCGCCGCAAAGGCGCCGCCTCTTATTCCCGGACGACCTTTCCGAAAAGCTCGCGTTCATCTTCTGCCTGCTCATCGACCTCGACAATAAGGACATCGATTTGTCCGACTTTTTGCGCGAGTTTTTCTATGAGGACGGCAGCGTGTACGAGAGCTATTACGCCTTCTGCAACCAGGTAATCAAGCCGTTCAAAAACGACGTGAAGAGCATCTTCCGCGGCGGCCTGCCGGTGGACGGCGCTCTGCCCGCCGATATGCGCGCGGGCAAAACGGAGGCGAAGGCGGGCGCGGATATAATGTCGGCTGTCCGGGCGGAGCGCAGCGCGGTGTTTTCCTCCCGCCTGCCGGACGGAAAAAAGGTAGACGCTCTGCTCATTTTGAACGCGCTGGAAAACTGCGGCTGCAAGGGGAGCGCGGTCTGCGGGCTTTTGTGCGGCTACGCGTATTTTGCGGAGTCCGCGGGCTGGAAGAGCGAACATCTGCCGGCGATTCTCGCGGAGTTGGAAAGGAGGCGCGAAGAGCTGTGAACCTGGAGGAAAAGACGGTCAAAAGCAACATCGTGTTCGGCGGGCACATCATCAAAGTGCACTGCGACGATGCCCTCCGTGCGGACGGCAAGCCCTGCACGCGCGAATACATAGAGCACCCGGGCGGCGCATGCGTTCTGTTCGTAAAGGAGGGGAAAATCCTGCTCGTTCGGCAGTATCGGTACGCCTACCGCGAGGAGACGTTGGAGATTCCCGCGGGCAAACTCAACCCCGGCGAAGAGCCCGGCGCAACGGCCGCGCGCGAGCTGGAGGAGGAAACGGGCTACCGAGCGGCGCGCGTCGAGCACATGTATACGATGTATCCCACGCCCGGCTATACGAACGAAAAAATTTACATCTACCGCGCGTA
Organism: uncultured Clostridia bacterium; assembly: GCA_930989535.1. Lineage (GTDB taxonomy): Bacteria > Bacillota > Clostridia > Christensenellales > Borkfalkiaceae > Borkfalkia > Borkfalkia excrementipullorum. The sequence goes on from CAKNLK010000002.1 coordinate 120,686, forward strand.
TGCGGCGGAGGAAGGGGAGTCGCACCCCGATGAGGGCGAGTTCGTTTCGGCGCGCTTTTACCCCGTCGCGGAAGTCCGGGAGATGATTGAGCGGGGCGAAATCAAGGACGCAAAGACCATAATCGCCGTGTTCAGCTATCTTTTGTCGGAGCAAAACAGCGCATGCAATGCGGAATGAACAAAGCATAAAAAACCGCCCGCGGCGAGCTGCCGCGGGCGGCCGTTTTGCAGGGACGGGATTTTTTGGATTGGCGGTTATTTGCAGCCGCAGCCGGAGTTAAACAGATTGCACAGTCCGCCCTTCTTGCATACGCAGTACGCGATGGCGAGAGCGAGGGGCAGATAGCAGCTGTCGAGAATGCTGTTCAAAATGCCGCTCTGCGAGCAGAACAAGATGAGCAAAAGGATGAGAATCCACAGGCAGTTATTGCCGCCGAAATTTCCGAAACCGTTCATTGAATATTCCTCCTGTATGCCGCGGGAGGTTTATGTACGTTGTTTTTCGCCGCGGCATGTCGTGCAGCCCCGCCGCCGCAGAAAGGTATTTGCGGGCGGCGTATCTTTTGGTTGCCTATATTTCATATTTACGTATCCGCGCGCAAAAATGTTACAGCCGCCGCAAAAAAATCGCTCGCGGCGCGCTTTGTAATGAAAAACCACGCGAATGCATACAATAGGGGAAAGGCGGCGAGGGGCAAGCGCATAAAAACGCGGCATGCGCGCCCGTTTGCGCGCCGCGCGGAAGTTTTCACCTTCATTTACTTGCCATTGCCCGCGATATTTGCTATAATAATATGGCAAAAAAGCGAAAAGTGTCGTTTTATTTGCCGCCCGCGTCTGTCGGGCGCGAAAAAACTTTGATATGCGCGGAAGAAGGCACCGCAATCTGCGGGCTTCACTTCCGGATACGCATAAATACATTTTTTTTCACGGATATTCCGCTTTCGGAAATCCGATGGAGGTCTCTATGGAAAGGAAGAAGTTTTTTACTTCCCGCAACATCGCCTTTTTGGCGGTACTCGTAGCGCTGGTTGTCGTGCTGCAGGTGATGAGCACGCTCATCGGCAGGATGGGCGGCACGCCTCTGAGCCTCGTCCTCATTCCCGTCGTTCTCGGCGCGGTGATGCTCGGGCCGCTCGCCGGCACTTTGCTCGGCTTTATCTTCGGCGTCGTCGTGGCTGTCTGCGGCGTAACCGGTTTCGACGGGTGGACGTTTCTGCTCTTTACCGAGCAGCCCGTTCTCACCGTTTTGCTCTGCCTCGTCAAGGGTACGGCGGCAGGCGCGGCGGCGGGGCTTCTCAATAAGCTCATCGCGCGCAAAAACCGCTACGCGGGCGTGATTGTCGCATCTTTGGCGGCGCCCGTCGTCAACACGGGCATCTTTGTGGCGGGCGCGTTCCTCATGAGCGGCGCTATCGAAAGCGTTATGGCGGCGACGAATGTCGAAGCGGGCACTTCGCTCGTCTATTATGTTATCATCGGCCTTGCCGGCGTCAACTTCCTCATCGAATTTGCAATCAACGCCGTCGCGTCTCCGGCAATTTACCGCGTCGCCGAGTTGTTTACAAGCAGGCGCCGCGCCCGTTCGGCCGAAGCGGAAGATGTCGAATTGGAAAAAAAGCCGCGCCCCGCGCAGACGGCGCCCTCCCCGGAAAGGTCGGATAAATCGTAAGAAATTGAGGATAAATTTGCCATGATTCTCTGTGTCGACATCGGCAATACCAATATAAAATACGGGCTGTTCGAAGGGAACAAACTCGCCGTCAGCTTCCGCGGGGCGACCGATTTGAAGCGCACCAGCGACGAATACGGCACCCTTCTCACGAACATGCTCTCCATCAAGGGCATCTCGACGGAGGAGATTCGCGGCGCGATTATCTCGTCCGTCGTTCCCGCGCTCAACTATACCATCACGCACATGTGCGCGGGGTATCTGGGCGTGGAGCCGATGCTCGTCGGCGCGGGGATTAAAACGGGGCACAACCTGCGCGTGGACGACGCGCGCGAAGTCGGCGCCGACCGCATCGTCAACGACGTCGCGGCAATCCGCAAGTACGGCGCGCCGCTCATCGTCATCGATTTCGGAACGGCGACCACCTTCAACGCCATCAACGAAAAGGGCGAATTTATCGGCGGCGCGGTTGCGCCGGGCATGCGCGGCTCGCTCGATTCCCTCGTTTCGGGCACGGCGAAGCTCCCGCGCGTGGAAATCGAAACGCCGAAGAGCGTCATCGGAAAAAATACGACGACCAATTTGCAGGCGGGGCTCGTGTTCGGCTTTGCAGGGCTGGTCGATTATATCGTCAAAAAGACAAAAAAGGAAATGAAACTGCCGGACGTGCAGGTCGTCGCCACGGGCGGATTCAGCGAAATCATCGCCAAAGAGGTGGCCTGTATCGACCACGTGGACAAGCTGCTCACTCTGCAGGGACTCAAATACTTATACGATTTAAATTGTTCGGAGGGCAAAAAATGAAAAGTGTCGGCGTAGCAATCCTCGGCCTCGGCGTCGTGGGGAGCGGCACATACAAGATTCTGCGCGACCATCGTGAGTTTTACCGCCAGACGCAGGGCATCGATTTAAGTGTCGAATGCGTTTTGGAGATTAACCGCCAAAGGGCGCTCGACTTGGGCATCGAAGAGAGCAAAATTTACGATAACATTGCCGAAGTTGTCGGCAACCCGAATGTCGACGTCGTCGTCGAAGTAATCGGCGGCGTAGAGCCGGCGAAGTCTTTCGTACTTGCCGCGCTGCACGGCGGAAAGTCGGTCGTCACCTCCAACAAGGAGCTGTTCTGCAAGTACTGGTACGAGCTGGAGGCGGCGGCAAAGCGCACGAATGCGGGGCTGTATTACGAGGCGAGCTGCGTCGGCGGCGTGCCCATCATCCGCACTCTCATCGACGGCATGCAGGCGAACGTCGTCACCTCGCTCACGGGCATCATCAACGGCACGACGAACTATATTCTCACGCGTATGTCCCGCGAAGGGCTCGGCTATCAGGAGGTCTTAAAGGACGCCCAGAATCTCGGCTACGCGGAAAAGAACCCGACGGCGGACGTCGAGGGGTACGACGCGTCGTACAAGCTCTCCATTCTCTCCAGCCTCGCTTTCCACACTCGCGTGCCGCTGGATAAAGTGTACCGCGAAGGCATCACCGAAATTGCGCAGCAGGACATCGAATACGGCCGCGATTTGGGCTACGTACTCAAGCTTCTCGCCATCGGCAAGAACGACGGCGGCAAGAACATCGAGGTGCGCGTGCACCCCGCGTTCATCCGCCAAGACCACCCGCTCGCGTCCGTCAACGACAGCTTTAACGCCGTCTATCTGCAGGGCGACAGCGTGGGCGATATCATGCTCTACGGCCGCGGCGCGGGAGACATGCCCACCGGCAGCGCCATCGTTTCCGATGTCATTTATGCCGCCACGCACAGCGACGTAAAATACGCTACCTTTAAGAATACCGAGCATGCGGATAAAAACGTGCGGTTCGTCACCGATTTCAAGAGCCGCTATTATATCCGCCTGACCGTGCAAGACCGAGTCGGTATCCTCGCCAAGGTCGCGGGCGTTCTTTCCAAATACAACATCAGCATCAGCGACTTTTTGCAGAAGGCGGAAGGGGTGGAGAACATCCCCATTATCCTCATCACGCACGTGACGAGCGAGCTTTCGGTGCGCCGCGCCGTCGAAAAAATCGCCGCGCTCGAGGACGTGCTCGAAGTGAACAGCGTTATCCGCGTCGAAGGCTGACGGCGGAGAGGCCGCTCAGGCAAAGACAGCAATTTTTGAACCCGTGCGCCGGTATTGCCCGGCGCACTTCTTTTTGGAGGTGGAACCTATGGCAGAGCGCAAACGGAAGGGGATTATTCTCGTCAACGCGTACCTTCGCTCGCCCGGCATGATTCGCCAGGCGGAGCGCGTGGCGGAGGAACTGCGCGCGCGCGGCGCCGACGTTGCAATCGTCAAAAACGGCGCGTTTTTGTCCGACGTGCGCAAAAATTCGCTCACGCTGTCGGAAAATTGCGACTTTGTCGTCAATCTGGATAAGGATAAATACCTTCCGCGCATGCTGGAAAAGAGGGGGCTTCGCCTGTTCAACAGCGCCCGCGCCGTCGAGCTGTGCGACGATAAGATGCTCACCTATATCGAGCTTGCGGGGCAGGGGCTGAACCTGCCCGACACCGTTCCCGCGCCGTTGTGCTACTATGCCGACGCCGCCGTGCGGGAGGATTTTCTGCGGGGAGTTGCGGAGCGGCTGGGCTTTCCGCTCGTCGCGAAAAAGAGCTTCGGCAGCTGGGGCATGGACGTGCGGCTCGTGCACGATTTTGCGCAGTTGCAGGCGGTTGCCGGGGAGTTCAAACTGTATCCGCACCTCTTCCAAAAGCGTGTGGGCAAGAGCGGGGAAGACTTGCGCGTGCTCGTCGTCGGCGGCAAAGTCGTCGCGTGCATGAAGCGGAAAAACGACGGCGATTTCCGCTCCAACGTGGAGGCGGGCGGAAAGGGGAGCCCCGCAAACCCGCCCGAAAAGTTTTTGAACGCGGCGCTTCGCTGTGCGCAGGTGCTGGAGCTGGACTACTGCGGCGTCGACCTTTTGGACGAGGGCGGCGAGCCGTACGTCTGCGAAGTCAACTCCAACGCGCTGTTCAACGAGGCGGAGCGGGTGACGGGCGCGAACGTGGCGGGGGCGTTTGCGGAGCATATTCTCGCATCGCTCGGCGCGAACGTGGCGGGGGCGTTTGCGGAGCATATTCTCGCATCGCTCGGCGCGAATATGCGGTAAAATTCGCATAAATTGAATAAAAATAAGAAATCATGCGAAATCGCGCGGAAAATCGGTTGCGTTTTCCCGCGCAAAATGCTATGATAATCACGCCTATAAATACAATCATTTCGCAGAAGAAAAGGGGTACCCCTTTTTCGGACGTCTGTCCGAAAAATCTCTCGCGAAAAATATAGAAAAAGAGGTATAAGAACATGAAAAAGTTGCTTATGGCAGCGGCGGCGGTCGCTCTCACGGCAGTTACGGCGGTTTCGATGGTTGCTTGCTCTACAGGCGAGCCTGTCAAGATTGTCGAGGTCGATTTGACGGATGAAGAATATGCGTTTATCCTTCCCAAGGGTAGCGAATTGGAGGATGAAATCAACGGGTATATCGCACAGCTTAAAAGCGAGGAAGGGTTGAACGGTGTAACAATCAACGAACTCTTTGAGGCGGAGGCAAACGGAACGGCTGAAAATATCGGCAATGTGCTCACAGAACTCCCCGCCGGAGTGAATGAGTCGAACCGCGACGACTATTTTGTTGTGGCGACAAATGCGGAATTTGAGCCGTTTGAATATTATCAAGGACAGTATTTTGCAGGTATCGATATGCACATCGCGCAACTGTTTGCTCAAGCGCTCGATAGAACGCTCGTCATTCGTCATATGGAGTTTGATGCGGTCATCCCGTCTGTTTCGGGAACTTCGTATAGCGACAGCGACGACCCGGATGCGAAACCTGTACAGCCGGACAGCACGCAGGCGGATATCGGTATGGCGGGGTTGACGGTCACGGAGCGCCGTGCGAAAGCGGTTACTTTCTCTGACTCTTATTATAATGCGGCGCAGCGCGTTGCCGTGTTGGAAAAGGATGCCGCCCTTTTTGACGGATGCACCACGAGGGCAGAGGTCGTTGAAGTTATGAAGACTCTTACGGGTGAGATTGCCGGCGCCGCTACCGGTCAAACGGGGTATACGTATTTGGCTGGTGACCCTACGATGGGGCCGGACTTTGCCGGGTATGCCGACGTATTTTCGGAAATTAAGCAGTACAGCTCGATTGGTCAGGCGGTGCAAGACCTGTCTCTTGGCCGCTTGAAAGTGGTCGTAGGGGATAAATTTACGCTCGCCGCGGCAGTGAACGGCGTCAACGGTTAATTATGTGGGAAAGTTTTTACGAACAATTTATCGTCTATGACGGTTATAAACTGGTTCTGCAAGGGTTGATGAACACGATGATTATCGCCCTTGTAGGGCTGGTCATCGGCATCGTCATCGGCACGATTGTTGCAGTCATACACGTTGCAGGCACGCGTAGCAGGGTTGCGCGCGTCTTTGCATATATCGGCGACCTGTATACTACCATTTTCCGCGGAACGCCTATCGTTGTGCAACTGCTTGTATTCCATTTTGTGATTTTTCCGCTCATACGCCTGAACATTCCGGGAGTGTGGGAATCGGTGCTCGTTTTCGGGTTAAACAGCGGCGCATATGTCGCGGAAATCATGCGCGGCGGCATTTTGTCCGTCGAGGTAGGGCAGCTGGAAGCGGGCCGAACGCTCGGCTTGTCCTTTACGACGACTATGCTGAAAGTCGTATTTCCGCAGGCGATTAAAAATGTTATCCCCACGCTCGGCAACGAGCTTATCGCAATCACAAAGGATACCTCCGTTGCCGGTTATGTCGGAACGACAGACCTAACGGTCGCCTTTCGTGCATTGGCATCCAACGATTACCAAATTATTATACCGTATTTGATGCTTGCGCTCGTTTATCTCGTAATCGTCATTATCTTTACCGTAATTATCCGCATTGTCGAAAGGAGGTTGCGCAAGAGTGAAAGAAGAAGTTAAAACGCAAGACCTTGCGGAACAGGAAAACGACAACTCTGTCCCCGCGCGCCTTGCCCGCGGCGAACATGTGGCTCTCATCGAGGCGGAACACCTCACCAAAAAATTCGGAGACCTCGTCGTGCTCGACGATATCAGCGAAAAGATTGAAGAGGGCGAAAAGGTTGCGATCATCGGGCCTTCCGGCAGCGGCAAAAGTACGTTTTTGCGCTGTTTGAACGTCCTGGAAGACCCTACGAGCGGCGCCGTGTACTTTGAGGGCGCAAACCTGTGCGATTTAAAGGTGGATATCAACCTGCACCGTCGCAGGATGGGCATGGTGTTCCAACAGTTCAATCTGTTCAATAACATGAACGTGCTCAAAAACATCACGCTCGCGCCCGTGCACATCGGCTTGCAGGACTTGCGCAAAATTAAGCGCAAAAACTTTTTCCGCAAAATTGCCAATCTCTTCCGCAAAGGGGATAAGAAACAGCCGCTTCTGCCCGTGGAAACGACGGCGAAGCAGATTAAAGAGAGCGCGAAGGAAAACGCGATGCGCCTTTTAAACCGCATCGGGCTTGCGGATAAGGCGAGCGCCTATCCTTCCACTTTGTCGGGCGGACAGCGCCAGCGCATCGCTATCGTGCGCGCGCTCGCGATGAACCCGAAGGTGATGCTCTTCGACGAGCCGACCTCCGCGCTCGACCCCGAAATGGTCGGCGAAGTTTTGGCGCTCATCAAAGAGCTTGCCGACGAGGGCATGACGATGGTTATCGTCACGCACGAGATGGGCTTCGCGCGCGAAGTCGCCACCCGCGTACTGTTCATGGACGGCGGAAAAATCCAGGAGCAGGGCGCGCCCGAACAGATTTTCGGCTCACCCACCAACGACCGCTTAAAAGATTTTCTGTCGAAAGTACTGTAAGTTTCAGCGGCGCCGCATTTTGCGGTGCCGCTTTCTGTATTTTTGCCGCTTTTTCCGCCGTTCGGCGGGTGCCGGAGGGTTTTCCTTTTTGCGGTGCGGCGTAAAAACGGGAGCGGCATATAACAATATTCTGCAATAAATTTTGCGCAGCGGCGTGCAATCGTTGCAATTTTTTCTTAAAAGAGGTATAATAACGGCGAAAAAACAATAGGAGGCTTCCTTTTCTATGTTGGATAAAAAAATTGCCGACATGCTCAACGAGCAGGTCAATAAAGAGTTTTATTCCGCTTACCTGTACCTCGACTTTGCAAACTACTATGCGGACGAGGGATTGGACGGCTTTGCGAATTGGTATCAGGTGCAGGCGCAGGAAGAGCGCGACCACGCGATGATGATGCGTCGCTATCTGATTGACAACGGCGTGCGCGTAACATTCGGCAAAATAGCCAAGCCGGACAAGACGTATAAAAAACATTCGGACGCGTTGGACTTCGGACTGGAGCATGAGCAGTTTGTCAGCGCCTCCATCGCGGAAATTTACGCCGCGGCGAACGAAATCAAGGATTTCAAGACCATGCAGTTTTTGGATTGGTTCGTCAAGGAGCAGGGCGAAGAGGAGAAGAACGCCGAAGACCTCATCAAAAAGATGAAGCTGTTCGGCGGCGATGCAAAGGGCTTGTACATGCTCAACCAGGAGCTTGCCGCGCGCGTCTACGCCGCGCCGACGAACGGCCCCGCGATGTAAACGCAGAAGTATAACAGATTTTTCCGGTATGCATTCTCATATGGCAAGAAGAGGCGCGCACCCAATCGGGTGCGCGCCTCGTTTGCTTTATTTAAAAAGTAATTTTTGCCGGTGTACGCCTTTGGCTGTTCAAGCGCCCGCCCATTCCATTGCATAGCGGAAAAGTGCGGTGCCGCAGCAGAAAAACACATTTTACGGCTTTTACAGCGCCCGTATGCTTTCGACGGGTTTTCTTTTGGCGATGCCGTAGACGGGCAGGAATGTGGCGATTACGGAGGTGACGACGGCGATTCCGAGCATAATCAGCCAGGAGACGGGGCCGAACACGAAGATTGACGCGCCGAGCTCCGCCGCGAGCATCGAATTCAGTACGCCGCAGGTGATAAAGCTTGCGACCATGGCGAGTACAAAGCAGATGAGCGCGATGATTGCCGATTCGGAGTAGAAAATTTTAAACACGTCCGCGCTGCGCGCGCCGACCGCGCGCAGGATGCCGATTTCCTTTTTCTTGTACGAGATGGAAACGGAGATAAAGTTGAACAGCAGCAGCATGGAGAATACCGCCATCGCTACGCCCACCCACAAAAATACCTGTTCGAATGTTTCAATCATGCTGTCTATCGTGCGGAACGTATCGGCAATGGGGGAATCCAACAGATATAAGGCGTCCGTCTGCGAATCGGCCTCCCCGTTCCCGTATACGATTGCGCGCAGCACGCCGTCTTCCGGGAAGGGCAGGAGAAACGAACAGTAGCGCGCGTCTTCCGGCCGCACGTAGTTTGTCGATTCTTCCGTGCGATAGACGGGCGCGTCCGGGTTGTTGCCGGAAGCCGTGAGCAGCGCCCTGAAGTCGGACGGGCTGAGCAATACGCCGTTCCAATTTTGGGAATGCAAGGGGCCGTAATAAAAACCGGCGACGGTATAACTTTGGTAGGCAATATTGCTGTCGGTATAGAGGGAAAGCTGTCCCCAATCGAGGGCGCCGCCCAGGTAGCCGAGCGAGTCGTCCATGAGCGCGAGCATAAAGTCGACCGCCTGCCGATAATCCTCTTCGCTCGCGGTATAATCGGCGGAAGAACCTGTCTCGTCGTCGTTCACCGTATAATAGCCATAGGAAAGGATTTGACGGTATTTTTCGAAATCTCTCTCGAATTGGTCGCCCTCTTCGGATTTTTCGTCTGCGTATAATCCTTCTTTTACCTTCCAGCACGCCTCCGTGAGAATAAGCTCGACGGCAGTGAAAGGGACAACGACTTCTCCGTCCGAAAGAGACGTTCTTCCGTCCGTCAGATACAGGTAGTCGCGGAAAATTTCCTCCTCGGCGGAAGCCGCGGAATTGACGGTGTAACCGGCGAGGGTAAATTCCTGCCGCTCCCCGTTAAACGGGTCGTTCCTCGAGTCGCTCGCCTGGTAGTTGCTGTTCAGATAGGTAAAATAGTCTCTAAAAGGAATTTCCGAATTGTTCTGTTCGGGGTCGAAATAGAAATCCTGGCTGTGCGCGTCGAAAAAGTCTTCGGAAACGAGGGCGACGGCGTACAGGCTGCGCTGCATGTCCTCCCGGAACTGCTCGGCAAGCGCCTGCAAAGCTCCGCCGCCCTCTTTCAGCGCGGCGTATTTATCGGGCGGTTCCTGGCGGAAAACGCCCTCTACGGTCAGCTCCGTTTCGTTGAAGAAGTCGGCGACGACGACTGTTTTTCCGATGATGTCCGCATAATTGTTCAGCTCGATTTCCTCGCCGCTCTCCGCGTCTTTCAGCCCAATCGCGCGCAGCGTGTCAAAGGTATAGGAGGAGATTGCGATTCCGTCCTCCCCGAGCTCGCCGATGCCGCCCGCGAGCATTTCAAAATAGGTGCTCTGCGCTGAAATTTCCGCAAAGCCGCTCAATGTGTTCGAATAATAGGCAGAGGAGGATACCCCCGTATTGGAGATGCGGAAGGAATTATAAAAATCTTCGTCGAAGTTGATGAGCCCGAATACATCTTCGCCGTATTCCTGCCGGAATTCGGCGAGGTCGGCTTTGCCGAATAAATCCTGCCGCGACGTCTGCCACGAGCTGTCCAGCTTGTCGTCTTTGTAGGTATTGTACCGATAGTTGTAATAGCGGTCTATCTTCAGCGCCGAGTAACCCGAGGTGAGATAGGTCTGGTACATAGAGCTGTGCGAATCGTAGAAGGTGAGCGTCGAAAACAGCCCGAACATCGTAAAGGCGATAAAGGAGAGGAAGATGGTGAAGAACAGGCGGAAGGGCTTCGCTTTCATGCCGCTTAAGCCGATGCGGAAGGCGTGCTTCGCGGGCAGTTTCGAGCGGATAAAGCGGCTGTCCTCGGGGGTATAGCTCTTGGCGGCGAGAGCCGCCTCGTCCGTTTCGCGGAACGCCTCGCGCGCGCCGCTCTCGTCGATGCGCGCCGCCTTTTTAAAGTCCGCAATCTCCCGAGCTCCGCCCGAGAGGAGAACGCTCCCCGGCGTGCGCGCGAGGAATTGCCGCACGCGCTCCATATCGGCGGCGGTAAGCGCCGCGCCGCTCTTAATCGACAGGGTATCCTCGCCGATAAAGGTCAGGTTGTCGCTCGCGGGGAGTGCGGCAAGTTTCGTCTTTGTCACGTCGGAAATCACTTTGCCGTCCTTGAGCTCGACGATGCGGTCGCCGTAAATTTCCGCAAATTCGCGGTCGTGCGAAACGACGATGACGAGCTTATCCTGCGACAATTTTTTCAGCGTGTCGAATACCTGTTTGCCCGTGTTCGAGTCGAGCGCGCCCGTCGGTTCGTCCGCCATGATGATTTCGGGGTTTTTGACCAGCGCCCGCGCGATGGCGATGCGCTGCTTCTGCCCGCCCGAAAGGGTGTTCGGTTTGCGCTTGGCAAACTCGCTCATCTCCACCTGCTCGAGGATTTCGTGCACGCGTGCCTTGTCCTTATTTTTGCCCTGCAATTCGAGGGCGAGCGCGATATTGTCCTCCACGGTGAATTCGTTCAGGATATTGTATTCCTGAAACACAAACCCGACGAAGGTGTTGCGGTAGCTGTCAAAGTCCGCCTGCGAAAAATCTTTGCTGCTGCGCCCCTTGATGATAATTTCGCCCGAATCGGGGGTGTCCAGCCCGCCGCACAGGTTCAAAAGGGTGGATTTGCCGCTGCCCGATTTGCCGAGCAGGAAAATCATGCCGCGTTCCTCGAATCGGAGGGATACGCCGTCCAGCGCGCGCGTCTCCGCACCGCCTTTCGTTTTGTAAACTTTGGTTAGGTTTTTAACCTCGAGCATTTCATATCCTCGCAATATATTCCATTATCGATAATTATATCACAAAGTCGGATGCGGTGTCAATTCTACTGCGGCAAGCGGTAATGAATATTTAAACCCGGCATTTTTTGGAGCGGAAAGCGCGGATTTGACAGGGGCGCGGGGAATATTGTATAATAAATCAAAGCACACCAAAAAGGAGCATTATGCAGGAAATAATTCGGGCGGAGGATATTCGCAAAACCTTTCATCTTTCGCGCAAACAGCGGCAAATCGAGCGGAGCAAAACGGGCAAAAAGGTCGCGCTCGACGGGCTGTCGTTCACGGCGTACGAGGGCGAAATTTACGGGCTGTTGGGGCCGAACGGCGCGGGCAAAACGACGATGCTGCGCATACTGTCCACCTTGATTTCCGCCGACTCGGGCGAAGCGTTCGTCGCGGGGCACAGCGTCTCGCGCGAGCCGGACAAGGTGCGCGCCTCCATCGGCTTTCTCACGGGCGAACTCAAGCTGGAAGATTTTTTCACGCCCGACTACCTGTTCGGCTTTTTCGGCAGGCTGCACGGGCTGCCGGAGGAGGGAATCCGTGCGCGCAAGGAAGAATTGTTCCGCAAATTCGGAATCGATGCATATGCGCAAGTCAAAGTGGCCGACCTCTCCACGGGCATGAAGCAGAAGGTTTCCCTCGTCATATCCATCATTCACGACCCGTCCGTAATCATCTTCGACGAGCCGACCAACGGGCTTGACGTTCTCACCGCCAAGGTGGTCACCGATTTTCTGCTCGAACTGAAAGGGCAGGGCAAGAGCATCATCCTCTCCACGCACATCTTTTCGCTCGTGGAAAAATTGTGCGACCGCGTCGGCGTGATTATCGGCGGCAGGATGGCCGCGGAGGGCACGCTGGACGAGGTGCGCGGCGGCAAATCGATGGAAGACGCATTCTTCGACATCTATAAACGGGAGGTGACGGGGAAATGAAGAATATCCTGACCATCATTTCCAAGGAGTTCGCCCGTTTTTTCAAGGACAGGCGGCTGGTTCTCGGCACGCTGCTCTTGCCGGGGCTTCTCATCTTTCTTCTGTACACCCTCATGGGCAGCGTGCTGTACGATGATTCGCATACGTATACGGTAAAGGCTGTCCATCTCTCGCCGACGTTCGCGCAAATTTTTGCCGCGGAGGAAGGGGAAGAGCCTTCGGTACGCTTCGAGGAGATTGCCGCGTCCGAAGCCGAAGCGGCAAAGGAGGAAATCCTCGCGGGCAATTGCGACGCCCTCATCGTCTTCCCCGAAGATTTCGACGCGATTCTCGCGGGCGGCTCGTACGCGCCGCCGGGCGGGGAGAATACGCCCAACGTGCAGATTTGGTACGACGCGTCTTCCGGCAATTCCTCCTCCGTATACAGTTTGATGCGCTCCGCCCTGGACACGCTGGAAGACAACATCAGCAATCGGTTCGACGTCAACAGCCCTGCAGCGGGCGGCGGCAGCCTGACTTCGGGCGAGGAGGCGGCGGCTTCCTTTTATGCGCAGCTCATGCCCTTTTTGATACTCACCCTCCTGTTCAGCGGCTGCATGGGCGTCGCGCCCGAATCGATAGCGGGCGAAAAGGAGCGGGGCACCATCGCCACGCTCATGGTCACGCCCGTCAAGCGGAGCGAGCTGGTGGTGGGGAAAGTCGTATCCCTGTCCGTCATATCGGCGCTCTCGGCAATCAGTTCGTTTATCGGCACCTTTCTCTCCATGCCCAAGCTCATGGGCGGGAACATCGGTGATTTATTCGCGGCGTATTCCGCGTGGGAGTATTTGGCGCTGTTCGCCGTCATGCTGTCGGCGGTGCTTCTCATCGTTTCGCTCATCTCCATCCTTTCCTCGCTCGCCAAGAGCGTGAAGGAAGCGACGACCTATTCGGTGCCGCTCATGATTGTCGTGATGCTCGTCGGGCTCTCGTCCATGCTGTTCACGACGAGTGTGCCCGCCGCCCACCTGATACCGATATTCAACTGCGTGCAGGTGATGTCCGCAATCTTTGCGGGGAATTTTTCGGCGGTGAATCTGCTCATCGCGCTGGGCAGCAACCTCGTCTATATCGTCCTGCTCGTGTTCGCGCTCGCGCGCATGTTCAAGAGCGAGCGGATTATGTTCAACCGCTGAAGAGGATGCGCGTGGCGGCATAGTCTCCGCCTATCGCTGGCAATGCTTTTTAGGTATTTGATAGAAATTGTTCCCGACAATTATAATAGTGCCGGAAAACGGTGTGCGCCGGCAGGGCGGGGGAAGGGCCTTTTCGCCCGCGGTTCGCGCGGCAAATAAGCAAAAGGAGAAGTGTGCTATGTTAGGAAATTTTACCTATTGCAACCCCACCAAACTGTATTTCGGCAGAGACGCGTTGAACGGTTTGAACGAAGAGCTTCCCAAATACGGCAAAAACGTGCTGTTGGTATACGGCGGCGGTTCGATTAAACGAAACGGAATCTACGATGCGGTCGTCAAAATTCTCCGGGAGAACGGCAAAAACATCTTCGAGGACGCGGGCGTCATGCCCAATCCCACGGTGGAAAAGCTCGGCGAGGGCATCGAACGGGCGCGGCAGGCGAAGGCGGATTTGATTCTCGCCGTCGGCGGCGGCTCGGTGTGCGACTACGCGAAGGCAGTCTCCGTCTCCGTGCATTGCGACGAAGACCCGTGGGACAAATATTACATCCGCTTCGAGGAACCGACCTGCGAAATCGTGCCCGTCGGCTGCGTGCTCACGATGGTCGGCACGGGCAGCGAGATGAACGGCGGCTCGGTCATCACCAATCGCAAGCAGAAGCTCAAAATCGGGCACGTGTTCGGCGAAAAGGTGTTCCCCAAGTTCTCCTGCCTCAACCCCGAATACACCTTCACGCTCCCGCGCTATCAGATGGTATCGGGCTTTTACGACATCATGTCGCACATCCTCGAGCAGTACTTTTCGGGCGCGGACGACAACACGTCCGACTACGTGATGGAGGGGCTTCTGCGCTCGCTCATCCACAGTGCGCTCGTTGCGGCGGAAAACCCGAGCGATTACGAGGCGCGCAGCAACATCATGTGGACGGCTACCTGGGCGCTGAATACCTTCGTCGCCATGGGCAAGAGCACCGATTGGGAAGTGCATATGCTCGGCCAGGCGGTGGGCGCCATCACCGACGCGACGCACGGCATGACGCTCGCGGCGGTCTCCATGCCGTACTACCGGCACATCCTGCCGTACGGCCTGCCCAAGTTCAGGCGGTATGCAATCAACGTATGGAACGTCAGCCCCGCGGGCAAGACGGACGAGCAAATCGCAAACGAGGGGCTCGCGGCGATGGAGGCGTGGATGAAAAAGCTGGGGCTCGTGATGAACATCACCGAGCTCGGCGCGAACGAATCCATGCTCGACGACCTCGTCAAGAGCACGCTCGTCATGCAGGGCGGCTACAAGGTGCTGACCGCGGAAGAAATCCGGCAGATTTTCAAGGAGAGCCTGTAAAAATTTTCCGAAACGGTATTGCGGGCTCGGCAAAATTGTAGCATAATGGAAGCGATTGCAGGGGCGGGCGGCGACAAGTTGGGCCGCGCCGCCCCGTCTGTCGGAATTTTACGGGAGGTTACTATGATATACAGAGATTTTCAGGGCAAAAAGCTGTCCGCGCTGGGCTTCGGCACCATGCGCCTGCCCACGCTGGCAGACGATTACGGCAAAATCGACGAAAAAGCGGCGGCAGAAATGTTCGACTGCGCCATCTCCCGCGGCGTCAACTATTTCGATACCGCCTGGGGCTATCACAACGGCGAATCGGAAAGGGCGGTGGGTAAGATTTTGTCCAAATACCCGCGCGAGAGCTTTTACCTCGCGAGCAAGTTCCCCGGCTACGACGTATCCAACTTCGGCAAAACGGAGGAGATTTTCGAAAAGCAGCTGCAAAAGTGCGGGGTGGAGTATTTCGACTTCTACCTCTTCCACAACGTGTGTGAGCTGAACATCGACGCCTATCTCAACGAGGAAAAGTACGGCACCTACGCCTACCTCATGGAGCAGAAGAGGAACGGCCGCATCCGCCACCTCGGCTTTTCCGCGCACGGCAGCTATTCGGTCGTCGAGCGCTTCCTCGAAAGGTTCGGCAAGGATATGGAGTTCTGCCAGCGGACGAGCAAAAGCTCAAGGCGCTCCGCCCGGACGATTCCATCGCATCGTGGGCGTTCCGCTTCCTTTTGGATATCCCCGACGTCAAGGTCATTCTGTCGGGCATGTCGAACATGGAGCAGGTCGAGGACAATATCAAAACGTTCGAAGAGGAAAAGCCGCTGAACGCGGAGGAGGCGGAGGCACTGCAAACGATTGCGAAGGAGATGCTCTCCAAAACCTCCCTTCCGTGCACGGCGTGCCGCTACTGCACGAGCCATTGCCCCAGGCACCTCGATATCCCGCGGCTCATCGAGCTGTACAACGAGCACCGCTTTACGGGCGGCGGGTTCATCGCGCCGATGGTCGTCGGAACGCTGTCCGAGGCGGAGCGGCCGAGCGCGTGCATCGGCTGCCGCAGCTGCGAAAAGGTATGCCCGCAGCAAATCAAAATTTCCGAGATGATGAAAGATTTCACCGCGCGGCTCGCGGCGAAAGATTAAAAATGAACAAGGAGAAACCATACAATGATTGAATCGGTATTGGCAAAACATAGCGCGAAGGTGAGCACAAAAATCACCGTCAAATCGCTGATTTCCGTCGGCGTCGTCGCGCTGGCGGTGCTGCTGCCCCAGCTGGTGCACCTCGTTGCGGGCGCCTCGGGCGGCGTGCAGTGGCTGCCCATGTATCTGCCCGTATTGCTCGGCGGGTGCCTGCTCGGCTGGAAGTGGGGGCTTGGCGTCGGCGTGCTGTCGCCGCTCGTCAGCTTCGCAATTACATCGCTTGCGGGCAACGCGATGCCCGCGGCCGGCCGCCTGCCGTATATGATGGCGGAGCTGGCGGCATTCGCCGCCGTGTCGGGGCTGTTCTCGAAGAGGATTGCCGCAAACGGCTGGATGGCGTTCCCCGCCGTCCTGTTGGCGCAGGTGAGCGGCAGGGCGGTATTCCTCGCGCTCGCCGCCATCTTCCAGGGCGTCTCCGCTCTGTCCGCGGCGGCGGTGTGGTCGCAGATTCAGGCGGGGCTTTTGGGCATGGTCTTGCAGGCGGTGCTCGTGCCCGTTATCGTGATGGGCCTGCGCGCCCTTCTTCTGCGCGACAAGGAGTAAACAATGCAATACAGGGCTTTGGGAAAAACCGGCCTCAAGGTGAGCGAGATAGGACTCGGCTGCGAAGGCTTCCTCGATAAGAGCGAAGCCTTCACGCGGGAAATGTTCTCGCTCGCTTTCGATAAAGGCGTCAACATCATGGACTTATACAGCCCGAACCCCGATATGCACGTGCGAGTCGGGCGGGAGATATCGCCGCACCGCAGGGAGTTCGTCTATCAGGCGCACCTGTGCACGGCGTGGCAGAACGGGCAGTACAAGGCGACGCGCGACATGCGCGAAATCGTCCCTTCCTTTGAGGCGATGCTCAAAAACCTCGGCACCGACTACATCGACGTGGGCATGATACACTACGTCGATTCGGCGGCGACGTGGAAGAAAATCGCGGAAGGGGAGATTATCGAATACGCGCAAAAGCTCAAGGAGCAGGGCAAAATTCTGCACATCGGCATGAGCAGTCACAACCCGCTCGTCGCGCTGGAAGCAGTCAAAAGCGGGCTCATCGAGGTGCTCATGTTCTCCGTCAATCCCTGCTACGACCTCCTCCCCGGCGACGAGGACGTGGACAAGCTGTTCGACGAGGAAAGCTACAAAAAGCCTCTCTTCAACTTAGACCCCGTCCGCGAGGAGCTGTACGAAACCTGCCAGCGCACGGGCGTGGGCATCACGGTGATGAAGGCGTTCGGCGGCGGCGATTTGCTCTCCGACGATTCGCCCGCGGGCAAGGCGCTCACCGTATCGCAGTGCATCCACTACGCGCTCACCCGCCCCGCGGCGGCGTCCGTCATGGTCGGCGCCCATTCGCGCGAACAGCTCGAGGCTTCGCTGCATTACGAGGACGCGTCGGAGGAGGAGCGCGACTACGCTTCCGTGTTTGCGACTTTCCCGAAAATCAGCTGGGAGGGGCACTGCATGTACTGCGGCCACTGCGCGCCCTGCCCGAAGGGCATTGACGTGGCGACTGTCACGAAATTTTTAAACCTCGCGAAGGTGCAGGGGAGCGTGCCCGAAACGGTGCGCGAGCACTACGCCGCGCTCAATGCCAAGGCGGGCGACTGCATCGCCTGCGGCGCGTGCGAGCGGCGCTGCCCCTTCGGCGTGAAAATCGTCGAAAACATGCGCGCGGCAAAGGGCGTGTTCGGCGCATAAAGGCGGCGGAGGTGCGGCGGTGTACGATTTGGGATCTTTAAAAGAGTTGGTGGAAAGGGGCGGTTTTACCTGCGCGATCGCCAAGGGCGACAGGCTGTTTACGAGCACGTTGCGCGGCATCCGCCCGCTTTTGGATTTGATTGAAAGCGGCGAAGATTTTTCCGGCGGCATCGCCGCGGATAAAATTGTCGGCAGGGCGGCGGCGCTTTTGTATGCGCGCCTGGGTATTGCGGAAGTGTATGCCGGCGTGCTCGGCGAGGGCGGTCTGGCGGTTCTGCGCGAGCACAATATCGCCGCGCAATTCGGCACGCTCGCGGAGCGAATCATCAACCGCGCCGGCACGGATATCTGCCCGATGGAGCGCGCCTCCGCGGATATATCGAACCCGAACGAAGCGTTTTTTGCTTTAAAAAAGCGCGCCGACGAACTCGCCGCGGGAAAATAGAAATGGGGGCAGTTTTGCATGAAAAGCCCGCGCTTTCACACGCAAAATCCGATTTTCAGAGTACTATGCGAGACATAAATCCGATTATTTAGCCAAAAAAGGCGGCTCGGGAAGTTCCGAGCCGCTCTGTCGTGCGCCGAAGTGCCGGCGCATTAAACGCTTTCAATTTTCCGCAGACTGTATTTCTGATAATCGCCGCACACGCTGAACGCGGAGTTTTCCGCATCGAAGCGGAGCACCTTCACGCCCGTCTCCTCGCCGCCGAAATAAATTTTTCCGCCGACGTATTCGATTTTCCGCCAGCTGGCGGCGAGCGTTTCGCCGAGGTATTTTACATAGCTCTCGCGCGCCGTCCAATGGGCGTAGAAATCGGCGGTGGAGTGTATCTCCGCCTTTTCCCGCGCGGTGAATTTATTTAAAACGGCAGGGCGTGCCTTGCCGGTCAGGTTTTCGCAGTCGAAACCGACCTGCTTTTTTCCGACGGCGAGCGCCGTCAGCCCCTTGCTGTGGCTGAGGTTAAAATGAATTTTTCCGCCTTTTAAGTAAGGTTTGCCGTTAATCGTTTTACAAATTGTCGGTTTTGGTATATTATAATACCTGCGCAGGACGAATTTGATAAACTCTTCCGAGCCGACCTTGTTAAAAGTATAAAATATATCAATCATGTTTTTATTATATCACATATTTTGTTGATTGCAAGAGTTTTTCGAAATATCTTGCAGCAATTTTACGGAGGTGCCGCGATGAACAGGAGCGAGCGGGCAAAAGAAAATTTTATGCGGGGGTACAACTGTGCGCAGTCGGTCTTTCTCGCGTTTTCCGATATCCTTCCCATCGGCGAGAGGGACGCGCTGAAAATTTCCGCGCCCTTCGGCGGGGGCGTGGGGCGCATGCGCGAAATCTGCGGCACCGTTTCCGCCATGATGATGGTGTGCGGCATGCTCTTCTACGACGCGGAGCACGTCACGCTGGAGGAAAAATCGGCGCTGTATGCGCGCGAGCAGGAACTTGCGCGCCGCTTCCGTGAGAAAAACGGCACCATTATCTGCCGCGAACTTCTCCGCGGCGTCGAATCGGACAGTTCACCGAACGCGGAGGCGCGCACGGAGCAGTATTATAAAAAGCGCCCCTGTGCCGATTTGTGCGCCGAAGCGGCGGGGATTCTGGAAGAGTATCTCGCCGAGCAGGGCGTACTGCCCGCGGCGGGCGGGGAGGGCGGGCGTTGATGATTTACACTGTAACGCTGAACCCGTCCCTCGATTATATCCTGCCGACGGAACATTTTGCATTGGGCGCCGTCAACCGCGCGCGGGGCGAGCGGATTCTGCCCGGCGGCAAGGGCGTCAACGTGTCCCGCGTCTTAAAGGAGCTGGGTGTGCCGTCCGTCGCGCTCGGCTTTGCGGCGGGGTTTACGGGCGAGGAGTTCCTTCGCCTTGCCGGAGAATGCGGCGTCCGGGCGGATTTTCTGCGCATCTCCGGGCAGACGCGCATCAACGTTAAAATTCGCGCGGAAGAGGAGACGGACATCAATGCGGGCGGCCCTGCCGCGTCGGAGGAAGACTTGCGCGCGCTCGCGCAAAAGCTGGCGGCCGCGCCGCAGGGCGCCGTGCTCGTTTTGGCGGGCAGCGTGCCCGCCTCGCTTTCGCCCGAGTGCTATGTGCGGTTGCTCTCCTTCAGCGGCAGAAGCGATTTCCGCATCGCTTTAGATGCCGCCGGCAGGCTGTGCGGGCAATCTCTCGCGCTCGCGCCGTGGCTCGTCAAGCCCAACCGCGCGGAGCTGGAGGAGCTCGTCGGCGAAAGGCTCTCCTCGCGCTCCGAGGTCGCGCGCGCGGCGCGCCGCCTGCAAGAGCGCGGCGCCCGCAACGTCCTCGCCAGCCTGGGCGAAGAGGGTGCGTTTCTTCTTTCGGAGAGCGGGGAAGAACTTTTCATCGCCGCGCCGCGGGGCGAGGTTGCCGATACGGTCGGCGCGGGCGACTCGCTGCTCGCAGGGTTTATCGCGGCAAAGGAGCAGGGCGGCTCGGACAGGGAGGCACTGAAGCTAGGCGTCGCGGCGGGCAGTGCCACGGCGTTCCGCGTCGGTTTGGCAACGGGGGAGGAAATTCGCGCATTGCTCGCCGCAATGCGCAAAAGCTGACAACGAATCGGTTCAGGAAAAGACGGACTCTGCGGAATGTGCGAGTCCGTCTTTTTCGTAAAAGTTGCAAAACTCTCCGTTCGGCCGCGCTACCGCCTCGCCCTGTCCCTGGCGGCGGCTGCCGCGCACAACGGGCGCAGCCAGAGGGGAGGGCGGAAGTTGCGACGGGTGAGTTGGCGTACGATTGCGGAGCGCTCCTTCGCCGCCACGCGCAGAGCCATGTTTTCCTCCTTCAGGAAATCGTCGAACAGCCGCAGTTCTTCCGCCTTATTTTCTGCCGCCAGCTCCGCATAGGTTCCGATAACGCGGCCGCAGGCGTACGCGAAGGCAAAGCGGTATTTTTCCCTGTCCAGCCGGGGTTTTATTTCGTCGAACAGGAGCAGAAATGCCCGCAGCGATTGCGCCGCCCGCTCTTCACGGGGCGCGGTTTCCCGCTCTTCGCCGACAAAATCGAGCGTTGCGGTCGTTTCGGCGAGGAGCAGGAGCGCCGCGAGCCGTTCGCCCCGGTCGGCGCGGCGCAGTGCAACCGGCAGACGGCGGAACAGCTCGAGGCTCGCAACGTATCCGATTCGCCGCGGCTCTAACCCCCGGTGCAGAAGCTCCTCCGCGGAGGGGGCTTCGGCCTTGGCGTCGGTACGGAACAGGAGCAATTCCTCCGAGCGTTCCGCGAGCAGCACCGCCAAATCTTCCGTTCCGCCGCAATTCTGCATCCCGTCCGCGAAGAGTATGTACCGCCCGCGCGGCTCCTCCGCGCAAACGGCCTCGCAGTCCGCGGGCAATTCCGCAGGGCCGGCACCGCCCTCGGTTCCGCCTTCCCCGCAGACGAATATAGACAGGATTGGCTGCGGCGGCTCGGGTGTCGGTTCTTCCCTTTTCTTTCTTTTCCAAAAAGCGAGTTTCATGCTCGGCATTATACCATACTCCGCCACAAAATTCAAGCGCGGGAGGGGGATAAATTGCGCGAGGGGCGTCCATGCGTTTGCTATTTTCGCGCCGCTATGATATAATAGAATATCATGAAGCAGACAAGCGGTATCCGCGCGGCCGTATTCGATTTGGACGGCACGCTCATCGACAGCATGGAGATTTGGCGCGAAGTCGACGAAGATTTTTTCGCGCGGCGCGGCATGGCGGTGCCGGAAGGGTACCAGGAGCGCATCGCGCACCTCGGGTTCCGCGAATGTGCGGCATTCACCGTGCGCGAATATCTGCCGAACGAATCGGAGGCGGATATCATCGAGGAATGGCGCGCGCTCTCCCTCTCCAAATACTCCGCCGCCGACGGCGCCAAGTATTTCAAGCCGGGCGCAATCGCGTTCGTCCGCTGCTTGCGGGAGAAGGGGATACGCCTGGGCGTCGCCACGGCGTCCTCGCCCGATTTCTTTATGCCGATTTTGCGCGCGGGCGGGGTGGATACGCTGTTTTGCGAATATTGCACCGTCGACGAGGCGGGGCGCAACAAGAGCTGCCCCGATATTTTTCTTCTCATCGCAAAAAAGCTGGGCGTCGCTCCCGCCGAGTGCGCCGTGTTCGAGGATAACCTCGCGGCACTGCGCGCGGCGAAGGGCACGGGCATGTTCGCCGTGGGGGTGTTCGACGAAGCGTCGCGCGCCTTTCACGCCGAAATGGAGCGGGAGGCGGATTTGTTCATCCGTTCCTTTGAAGATTTGCGGGATATTTTTTGATACTATTACGTGAGGTTACACAGAATGTACGTTTCCAAACTCAACCTAATCGAAACGGAGAAGGCTCTGAAAGAAATCAAGCATGTTTTTGAATTGGAACTTTCGCAGGCGCTCAATTTAACGCGCATCAGCGCGCCGCTGTTCGTTGCCGAGAACAGCGGGTTAAACGACAATCTGAACGGCGTAGAGCGCCCCGTTTCCTTCGATATCAAGGCTACGGGCGAAACGGCGGAGGTGGTGCATTCGCTCGCAAAGTGGAAGCGCTACGCCCTCGCAAAATACCGCTTCGGCGCCTATTTCGGGCTGTATACCGATATGAACGCCATCCGCCGCGACGAGGATTTGGATAATTTGCATTCCGTCTACGTCGACCAGTGGGATTGGGAGGCGGTCATCCTGCGCAAGGACAGGACGGTCGAATACCTCAAAAATACCGTCGAAAAGATTTACGCGGCGCTTCAAACGACCGCCGCGCACCTGTGCCGCGAATACCCCGTGCTGGACAATTATTTTTCCGAAAAGATAACGTTTGTCACCACGCAGGAATTGGAGGACGCCTATCCCGACAAAACGCCGAAGGAGCGCGAAACGGCGTTCGTGCGCGAACACGGCGCGGCGTTCATCATGCAAATCGGCGGAAAGCTCAAATCGGGCAAAAAGCACGACGGCCGCGCGCCGGACTACGACGATTGGTCGCTCAACGGCGATATCGTTCTGTATTATCCGCCGCTCGACTGCGCGTTCGAAGTGTCCTCGATGGGAATCCGCGTCGATGAAAAGAGCCTCGTTTCGCAGCTGGAGGCGGAGGGGTGCACCGAGCGGCTGGAATATCCCTTCCATAAGGCGCTGGTCGCGGGGGAGCTGCCGCTCACGATGGGCGGCGGCATCGGGCAATCGCGCCTGTGCATGTTCATTCTCAACAAGATGCACATCGGCGAAGTGCAGGTGTCGATTTGGGATGAAAAGACGGAGCGCTACTGCCGCGAAAACAATATAACGCTCATGTAATGCGGTTGGCGGGTTCAAAATTTTTGTGCGGAGGCATTGACAATTTTGCCCGCGTCTGCTACAATAAAGAAAGCGCTGAAAATTCAATAAAAAATTGCCGAAACAATCGGCAATCGTTCGGAAGGTTGGCAGAGTGGTCGATGGCGTCAGTCTTGAAAACTGAAGACCTGCAAGGGTCCGGGGGTTCGAATCCCTCACCTTCCGCCAGTAAGAACCTAAATCGAACCCTCGGTTTAGGTTCTTTTTCTTTATTCTTTTCCGCTTTTATTATTGCATATATCGTCGTCAAACCGCCTTTGTTTGCTTGAAATTCATCGATGTTTTTGATATAATTTTAATATGGATTGGTTTAATTATTACGGACTTGCCATAATGGCGGTCATTATGATAC
>CAKNLK010000003.1 GCA_930989535.1 uncultured Clostridia bacterium
ATATCGCAGTCAGCCCGCCCGGCAGTGTAACCTTAGCCAAATTGCCGCTCTCCGCTAACGCATATGTTCCGATGCTCGTCACGCTTTCGGGTATCACCATCTCCGTCAGTCCGTCACAGTTGTAGAACGCATATGTATTGATTGCCGTTATCCCTTCGTTCAATGTGATACTTGTCAGCATTGTGCAACCGTAGAAGGCGTTCGCCGATATCCCCGTCGCGTCTGTTATTACTATCTCTCGCAGACTGCTCGGAATATAATAGCGGTTATAATAATAACTCCAATCACCATAATAATAATCATAATAGTTTTCACCTTGATATATCAACGTATCTGTTGACGGAGGTTTTGCCGATGAACCGCTGGAATATATCTCTCCGCCGAATATGTACCCGAACAAATATCGCGAACCGCTGAATGACGATGACGGGGTATCCGGCGTGCTTGACGTCGTACTCCTGCTCCCGCCCACGAACGGCAACGTCATCTTTACAAGTGAATTGCAACCCCGGAATGCGCCTTGGCCTATGCTCGTTACACTATTTGGCACTACTACTTCCTGCAGAGAAGAACAGCCATAGAAAGCACTTGCGCCGATACTTGTTACGGTGTTCGGGATCTCCACTTCCATCAGTCCTGCCGCACCGTAAAAAGCGTTTGCCGAAATGGTACGCACGCCGCTGAGCATACGGACGGTTTCGAGCGTATTGCACCCGCTGAATGCGTTTGCGCCTATGGTGCGGATATTGCCGGGGACAAGAACGGTACGCACGTTTGTGCCGGCAAAGGCATACGCCCCGATTGAGGTTACATTGGCGGGGAGCGCTATTTCCGTTTCGTCCCCAAAGTATTGCAGGAAGGTGCTGCCGCTGATTGCCATGCCGTTTTCGAGGATGCAGTTCATGGAATATATGCGCGAAGAATAGGCGCTCCACGCAGATTTATAGCTCGCGACGAGCGAATCGGTGACGTAAATTTTCAGGGCGGAATGGGTACTGTCGAGCGCGTTGCCGCCCAAGGATACGACCGACGACGTGGGCACGAGCAGCGTGCGCAGCGCCGTGCCGTACAGCGAATAGGCGCCGAGAGAGGTCAGCCCCGCCGGCAGTTCGAGCACGGATACGGGTACGCTTTGGAAGGCGCGGTCTCCGACCGTTTTCAGCGAAGCGGGCAGCCGTATCGACGGAATACCCGTGCAGCCGTACAGCGCATAGCTGCCGATTGCCGCCAACCCGTCGTTCCACCCGACGCTCCGAAGCATCGTAAGCCCCTGCAGGGCGCCCGTGGCGAGCTGCTGCGCGTTGGTCAGCGTAATTTCGGCGAGCCGCGCGGGGAAATACGCCTGCACGCCCGCATAATTTTGGTTGACGAGAACCATGTCGCCCGAGGATAAATCGCCGAACAGGTAGCCGAACGCGCCCTCCGCGCCGCCCGCAGCGGCATTCGCGCCGATAAAGGGCAGCGTGAGGCTGACGAGCGAGGAACACTCGTCGAAAACGCGCGCGCCGACCGCCTGCACGGAGGCGGGCAGTACGATATCCGCCAGCGCCGAACAGCGGGCGAAGGCGGAAGCGCCGACGGAGAGCAGGCCCTCGTCGAGCACGATATCCGCGAGCGAGGCGCAGTCGTAAAACGCCCTTTCGCCCAGCGATACGGCGGTGAGCGCAACGCTCTTTAAAGAGGAAACGCCGCTGAACGCACCGTACCCGACGGCATCTGCATCGGTCACCGCAATGCCGTGCAGATTTTGCGGGAGATAGTAAAAGGCAAAGCCCGTATTGCTGTAATATTGCCCCACTTCGACGGAATTTGCATACTCCGTTTCGCCGAAGAGGTAGCCCAAAACCGCCTCCGCGCCGACGGCACCGCGCGAGGCGCCGATGAACGGAAGCTCCAATGTTTCCAGATTGCCGCAGCCGTACAGCGCTTCCGGCGCGATATGCGTGACAGACGCATCCACCGCCAGCGAACGCAAATCGGCACAGTTTTGCAGGGCCGCCTGCGCAATCTCCGTGACGGGCCTGCCGTTGTGGTATGCGGGCACGGCGATTTCGGTCAGCCCCTTGTCCGTAACGCCGACGACGGTATAATTTCCGCCCTCGTTCAGCTCGTATAAAATACCGTCCGTGCCCAGCCAAAGGGCGTACGCCGCGGCGTCCGCTTCTCCGCTCCAGGGCGCGAGGCCGCTGCCCTGCTCGTCGGCATACCGTGCGCCGTTCCCGCCCGCCGCGGCATACCAGCCGCCGAATACGTAGTTTTTCCGCTGCGGCACGGGAAGGGTATACTCCTCGCCCGTCCATACCGTTACCGCCTGCGTTTCGTTGCCCGAATCGGCGCCCTCGTATTCCAGCGTAAGCGTGAACCGGATGCGCCGCCAATGCGCATACAGCGCCGTATCTTCGGCAACGTTCCACGCCGAAAGGGATTTTCCGCTTTCGTCCGTGTGCTGCGTTCCCGCGGCGTCGAACCAGCCGAGGAACCGATACCCCTCGTATGCGGGCACCTCCAAAGTGAATTCCTGCCCGAACACGACGGTTGCCGAAGACGCGGGCCCGCCGTTCTCTGCCTGCAGTTCCACCGAATATTCGTTCGCTTGCCATACCGCATAGAGCGTATACGAGGCCTCGGTACCCATCGCGTATTCGGCGCCCTCTTCGTATACCGCTTCGCCGTCCGGTTCCGTCGCCCAGCCGACGAAGGTATGCCCCGTCTTTTCAAACGCGTTTTCGGGCAACGCCGCCGTTTCGCCGGTGCACACAAAGAGCGAGTCCATCGTTCCCTCGTCCGCGCCGTTGCCGTCGAAGCGCAATTCGTTCCGGTTCGCCGCCCAGACGGCATAGAGGGTGTACGAGCTTTCCGTGCCCATCGCATAGGCCGCGCCGTCCGCGAAAACGGCTTCGCCGTTCGGTTCAATCGCCCAGCCCGCAAAGGTGTACCCCGCGCGCGTAAATGTGTTGGCGGAAAGAGCCGCGCTTGCGTCCGTCGCTATCTCCTGCGGCGGCATCGTCCCCTCGCCGCCGTTCGCGTCAAAAATAACTCTGTTGATATTCGCCGTCCACGTCGCCGAATATTCGCGGTCGCCGAAGCTGCCCCGCGCCACGGTGACGACGAGCGTCGGGCCTTCCAGCCCCGTGCCCGTCCACCCGGCAAAGGTATACCCGGTGCGCACGGGGTTTGCGAGCGTAAACGAATCGCTTTCGACGGTATAGGTATCGGGGTT
The DNA here is from genome assembly GCA_930989535.1 of uncultured Clostridia bacterium. Classification (GTDB taxonomy): domain Bacteria; phylum Bacillota; class Clostridia; order Christensenellales; family Borkfalkiaceae; genus Borkfalkia; species Borkfalkia excrementipullorum. The sequence continues at coordinate 3,221 of CAKNLK010000003.1, forward strand.
CTCCGCCGCCGTGCCGCCGTTCAGCGTGTACCGAACGGAATAGCGCTCGACTTCCCAAACGGCGTACAGGTGATACTCCGCCGCCGTGCCCATCGCGTAGTTCGCGCCGTCTTCATAGGCAAGCTCGCCGCCCTCGCTCTCCGACCAGCCGGCAAACTTGTACCCGTTCCGGAAAAACGTATTGCGGGAAAGTGCCGCCGTTTCGCCCGTCCGCACAATCTGCTCGCTCATAGCGCCCTCCCCGCCGTTGGCGTGAAAGACAATTTTGTTCTCGTTTGCCGTCCACGTCGCCGTGTAGGTGCGGTTGCCCGTGCTCCCGCGTTCGACGGTGACGGTGCTCTCCGCCCCGCCGAGCCCCGTGCCCGTCCAACCGGCAAAGGCGTACCCGGCGCGCACGGGGTTTTTGAGGGTGAAAGATTCGCTCTCAATCGTGTATTCCGCGGGGTTGCCGCTTATTTCGCCGCCGTTTAAATGATAGATAATCGAATATTTCGTCGGCGACCAAACGGCATAGAGGGTGTACGAAGCCTCGGCGCCCATCGTGTACTGCGCTCGGTTCTGGTAGACCGCTTCGCCGCCCGGTTCAATCGCCCAGCCCGCAAAGATATACCCCGCGCGCGTGAACGCGTTGGAAGAAAGGCGCGCGCGTTCGTCCGTCGCGATTTCCTGTGGCGGCATCGTCCCCTCGCCGCCGTTCGCATCGAAGATAACCTCGTTGATATTCGCCGTCCAAACGGCGTAGAGGGTGTACGAGCTTTCCGTGCCCATCGCATAGGCCGCGCCGTCCGCGAAAACGGCTTCGCCGTTCGGTTCAATCGCCCAGCCCGCAAAGGTGTACCCCGCGCGCGTAAATGTGTTGGCGGAAAGAGCCGCGCTTGCGTCCGTCGCTATCTCCTGCGGCGGCATCGTCCCTTCGCCGCCGTTCGCGTCGAAGATAACCTCATTGACGTTTGCGTTCCATTTTGCCGATACCGTTCCGCCCTTTTCGGACGCCCACGGCTCCAGGCTCGCGCCCGTTTCGTCCGTCAGCCGCGTTTCTCCGCTGTACCAGCCGCCGAACGCATACCCCGCGCGCACGGGAACGGGGAAGGTATAGGCTCCCCCGAACGACACGTATTGCTCCGCAGCAGAATTGCCCCCGGTGGCGCCGTTATACTCGAACAGGACGCGCAGGCGGAAATCGACCGCCGCCGCGCACCCGCTCTTCCAATCCTCTGCCCACTCGGTGGGGATACCGTCGCGGTCTCCGACGATAATCGTCGCCAAAGATTCACAGGCGCCGAACGCCGCACGGCCGACAAAATCGACGGTGTTCGGAATCGTAATTTCCGTAAAAGCGGTGCCGGCGAACGCGCGGGAGCCGATATATTCCAACCCGTAAGGGAGGGCGAAATCCGCAAGAGCGGCGCAGCCTTCAAAGGCGCCGTCGCCGACGGAAAGGAGCCCGCCGGGCGCCTCCGAAAGGGCGCGGGGCGCCGCCTGCTCTCCCTCGGCGACGGCAACCTGCGCCAAAGCGGTACAGCCGCGGAAGGCGTTCGCCCCGATGCTCTCGATGCTGCCCGGCAAAATTACCCGCCGTATCTCCGTATGCCCGGCAAAGGCACTTTCCCCGACGGCGAGGACGGGTTTCCCTGCATACGTTTCGGGGAGAACGAGCGTATCCTCCGCCCGATAAAATTTGCCCGCCGTCACGGCGTACCCGTCGCCATAATCCTCGTATAAAAACCCGCTCTGGCTGTTATAGTAGGCGAACCAGCTGATCAGCGCAATCGCAACGGCGAGCATCGCCGCCAAAGAAACGGAAACAATCCGTATAACGCGCTTCCGCTTTTTTGCCTCGCGGAAATGCTTTGCCTGCCGGTCGCGCAAATCTATGTAGTGCTCCAGCCTCTCCTTATCCTCGGCGGCGCAGATCTGCGCGTTTTCGAACTCGGCGAAATTGTTCAGCGCCTGCGGCTGCCGGACAAGCTCCTCTTCGTTCCTGCATTTCAGCTTCGCCTGCAGCAGCCCCCAATATGCGGCACCGTCCTCGGCATTCTCGCCCAAAAGCATCTCATAATACTTCTGCGCCGCGGCAAAAAGCCCCTTTTCCAGGCACAAGTCCGCCATCTCTTTTAAAAGGCGCAGCAAAACGCTTTCCGACGCTTCGGGGATATAGGACAGCATTTTTTCAAAGACGGCGAAAATCGCATTGTCCTCCGAATTTACCCCCGCCTTAACATTTTCCATGCACGCGCCGGCCAATTTTTCTATCCAGAGCAAATCGTCCCGGTCGTCCGTCTGCACGACCAGCACTTCCTCGAAACACGACCAATCGGTCAAATTGCCGAGCGTATCGGGCATAGCCTTGTCGTTCAGACAGCGGATATCCGAAAAGAATTTCCCCTGCGCGGCGGCAACGCTGTCGGGCATAACGGAGAGCACCTTGCCGTAGTACAGCTTGGCAGCATCAAACTCTTTGGCGGAACGGGCCACATCGGCAAAGCGCATCGCCTTTTCCGCATAGACAGACGAATCGCCGTCCGCAACGTACGTCAAAAGCGCGCCGAAACAATCGGATACCCCCATCGACGCATTGCTTATGCAGAGATTCAACAGGGAATTTAAGAGCGTTTTCCTCGATTCGAACTCATACTTTGCGCAGATTTCAATCCAGCGATAAGCGCCGCCGTAAAGCCTGTTTTTCAGCAATTCCGCAATTTCGGCGAAGCATGCCTGCAGCCATTTCGCCGCCGACTTCACGTCCAGCGCGGACAGTACCTCTTCGATTTTTCCGTATTCCTTCCCCTCCTCGATGCGGCGGAATACTTCCGCCTCTTCCCTGACTCTGTATCTGATTTCAAGGAGGGCGACCTGCGCGGCATAGCTGTTGCCGTCCGCATCCTTCAGGCTGTCCGCATAGTATTCGGCGGCCGAAAACGCACCGTTTTGGATACAGGTTTCCACAACCGTATGCAATTTTTGCGTATACGCGTCGTCTTCCTCATAGGGCAAATCCGAATCCAGGCAATATTTCGCCAATTCTTCGTCGGTTGCAATCAGACGCAGGCCGCGCTCGTACAGCTCCCCGCGCAGATTTTCCACCGCTTCGTCATCGAATTCGCGGACGAGGGAAACGATGCGTTTCGCGTGCGCCGCATCGCCCCGGTCGAAGCAGCGGGGAACCTCGGCGCACAATGCCCGCAGAACGCTCTCCGCCGTCTTCTTTTCCGCGCAGGCAAGCACCTTTTCGGCGAGCGATATGTCGGGAATGGTTTGCATGCCGTTTTGCTCCAGCGATTCGATGTCCGTCGCGTTCGCCTGCGCCAGCAGTTTTCCCGTCAGCGCGCGCCCGTTGCGCGGCCCGCTCTTTAAAATTTCGTCAAAGCGCCCCTCTGCTTCCGCAAATTGCCCGCGGGCAAGATATTGCTCCGCCACCGCGAGGTTCTTTTCGGTATTGGCGGTAAGTTTCATACTCTTTCCGCCGATGGTGCGGCTGGCAACGCGCTCCCTTTCCCCTTTTGCCGCGGGGGTTACCTTGCCGGCCTCTACGGTTTCGCGGCGATATACCTTTTCGGCGGTGCGCTTTTCCCGCCCCTTTACGCTGACATGCTTGATTTTTTGATGCCGGCGGGCGGCACTGAGCACCTCCGAAATTTTTGCTTCCAAATCACCGAACCCTATGGTAACTCTTCCGAGGTCTATCCCCTGTATCTCGCACAGCGGCTTGGGCAATTCGGACGGGTTCAATCCTTTATATGCAAGAATAAGAGAATTTTCCTGCTTCTGCCCCGCTTTCATGCGCTTATAAAAGCGCAGCCATTCGTTCTTTACCCACGTCGATTCGATATATTCGGGCCTTGTACCGTAAACAATCATCACCTGCGCGGTATTGAGCGCATTGAATATATACGGCTCATACTTTTCGCCCCCTTTCCCCGCGAGCGATTCGCGGCTGTAAAAGACGCGGTATCCCTTTTCTTTCAGTTTGCTGTATAATTCGTATGCGTCGTAGCTGTCCTGCGTGCGCGCAACGCCGTTTTCCTTATCGGAGTCTTTGTAAGAAATAAAGATGTCGTACGGTTCTTCGTTTTTGGCAATCTCTCCCCATTTACTCCACACATCTTCGATGCGCTTTGCCTGCGATTCATAATAGGCCTTGTTGTCTTTATCCGCATACAGCAAAGCCTTTTGAAAGATTTTATCGTCCGAGATTTTCTCATAGCTTGCCGCATAGCAAGACGGAACCATTTTAACCTTTTTTCCGTCGTAGTCTTTTTCATACTTAATGCCGTATTTTGCAAGCACAAGCCCCCAATAACCGCGGCTGTTTTTCGGATACTGCTGAACAATGTCGCCATACATTTTCTCCGCCTCGTCAAAGGCGCTCAGACGCAGTTGTTGGGCGGCGTTATACAGGAGCGTTTCCTCTTCATTGGAAATCTCCTCCGGCTTATATGCGCCGCACGCAGGGCAGCGCCATTTGCCGTCTTTATATTCGTAATTCGCTCCGCAGATGTTACAGATGTTATTGTTCATGATGATTTTATTTTACTTTAAAAACTTTCCGCAAGTAATTTTAAAACCCTTTCAATACCTTTCTATTTTTGCAAATTCGGGGAACACCCTTTCCCTTAGCTGCACACCTATCCGTTCTGCTCCTTCCACTCGCGGAGTTTTTGCATATCCTTTTCCTGCACGGAGGAGGTGATTTTTTCCAAAGCGCGGTCAAAATCTTCCTGCAAGATCTCCTTGACGCCCGTCTTTGCGCTGCGAAGCGCGGAAAGTTCCTGCACCTCGTCCAGCAGATTCGCCATGTCCGCGCCGTTGAAGCCCTCCGTTTTCTCCACGACCTGCGCGGCGTCGATATTGCCGACGAGCACCTTGCCCGTCTGTAAAATTTTGTTCAGACGCATATCGAGCATATATCTGCGCGCGGGCGCGTCGGGCAGCCCCACGTAGACGCGTATGCCGAACCGCCCCGGCCGCACGAATGCGGGGTCGATTTCCCACGGCTTGTTCGTCGCCGCAATCAGGAACAAAATTTTATCGTTCTGCTCGCCGTACGCCTCCATGCCCTGTATCTGGCGCAAAAGCTCGCTGCGAAGCTGCCGCGCCCCCTGCGCGTGCGTATTGGCGGGGCAGATAGACTCGATTTCGTCGAAAAACAAGACGGCGCACGGAAAACTGCGCGCCTCTTTGAACAGCGCAACGCACGCCTTTTCGGAATTGCCGACGCCCTGCATCACCAAATCGGACGGGCCGAGCGAACAGAACTTCGCCCCGATTTCGTGCGCAATCGCCGCGGCAATCATCGTTTTGCCCGTACCGGGAGGGCCGTACAGCAAAAGCCCGCCGCCGTTCTTTTTGACGTAGCCCTCGTACAGTTCGGGGTTTTTGAGCGGCAGAAGCACTTTGCGCATCACCGCCTCCTTCACGTCGTCCAGCCCCGCCACGTCGTCAAAGGAAATTTTCGGCAAATCGTCCCACGCGAAGCGGTAGCCGCTCGTATCCTCTTTGCCGTACGCCCTGCCCTTGCCGCCCTTGGCGCGGAGCAGTTCTTTCAATTCGTCCAAAGCGGGCTCGCCGTCTGCCGCGAGGCTCTCCTCCGCTCCCGGCGGCGAGCTCTGCGGCGCCGAGGCTTCCGGCGCCTCCTCCGCACAGCTTTGTCCCTCCGCCCGTTCGGGCGATTCGGAAAGGTGCTCCGCCGCCCCCTGCGGCGCCGGGCTTTGGGGCGCCCGGCTTTGCGGCGGAACGGGGTTTGCGCGCAGCGCTCTGCCCGTAAGGTCGCGGTACACGGCGGACGCATCCCCCTCCGCGCGCAATTTTTTCGCGACGGCGAGCAGTTTTGCCGCCTTGTTTTCGCAGGCGGCGCGCGTCAGAAAATCCGTTTTCGCGATTGCGAGCAAATCGCTCGCCGCATCCAATAAAAGGCGGGCAATATCCGCATTCGGTTTGCCCTGTTCCATCCCCTCGATAGCCTGCCCGTACTTTTGATTGCAGGCATTTTTTAATTCCTGAATATCCATGGCCGTCAGATAATTTTATTTTTCTCCGCTTCTATCTCCGCGGAAAGGTCGATTCCCGCAGCCGAAGGCATGGAAACGCCGGACATCTTCGCCCGGGCCGCGTCTATCATCGGGCGCACGGCGGCGATTTCCGCCTCGCTGCGCACCCTGTTGGCGGGATTGGAACGCTTCATGGCGCCAGCCATCGCCTTTTGCGATATTTTGACGTCCTTCATATATTTAGCTATCTTCGCGTTCGCCTTTTGAATTTTGCGGATATCGGGCAGGTTTGCCCTGCCGTCCGCCATTTTATCCAGCGCGTTCATCGCCATCGCCATGCTCGAGGCGATGGAATTGGATACGTTGATGATGTCGAAATTCGCCTTCGTCTGCATGAGCCCGCTGATGGAATCGTTCAAATCGACGAGCGCGTTGACGGCGACGTCGTAGGTGCCGGCATCGCCGTTGACCTCCGCTTCCGCCGCGATTTTCGCATATTCCTCGCGCTTTTTCTTCAGTTCCTCAATCTGCTCGGAAAAGACCTGCATCTGTTCCTCGCGCTCCATCTGCTCCATGATTTCCCGTTCCTGCTTTGTTTTAAAGAACGCCATTTTTGTTTCCCTCCGTTTTAATATCGCTGTTTTCGGCAGGCGCCGTATGTTCCAAACCCTCCTTTTCGCGCCGGCGGCGCATCAGCTCCTCTTTATAGGCGAGCGCGTCCTGGCTGACGGCGGAAGCGCCGCTGTCCAAGCCGAACACCTTGCTGTCCATCGACGCCGTGCGCCCCGCGATTTCCTTGATTTCCGAATCCATCTTTTTCAGCACGGCAATCGCCTTGTTGGGGTCTACGACGACCTTTTTGAGCTTATCGATGTTGAGGAGCACCTTTGCCTTTGCAATCTCCTCGCTTGCAAAGTCGGTCGCCTGCAAAATCTCGCGCGCGTTCGCGTAAATCATGTCGAGCAGGTTATAGCACGCCGAATAATTGCCGTGGCGGACGTTCAGCATATCGATTTTGCTCTTGACCGCCTTGATCTGGCGGTAAATATCGTTGATGCGGCGCTCGTTGTCCTCTTTGAGCATGGCTGATTCGTATTCCGCGAGGTCTTTTTCCAGCCCCGCAATCTCCTTTTCCAGCCGCTTGTCGTTCTCGGTGAAACTCGCCTTGATTTGCCCCAACTCCGCGAGGCGCGCGTCCAGCAATCGGCGGCCGCGGCTGACGCGCGCCGCCTTGACCTCTTCCTCCGTCTCTAAAACGGTGGAACCGTCGAGCACGTCTTTCCACAGGCCGAGCGTATAGCCGAGCTCTTCCGCCGCCTCCTCGAAACGGTGCGAAGCGGAACCCTCCGCCGCCTTTTTCAGCCCGCCGATTTGCGCAAGGGCATCCTTCGCCAAAACGCCGATGTTCTCCTCCCCCGTGCCGACGCTGTTTTCCAGCTCCGCCGCCTGCTCTTTGAGCGTTGCCAAAACCGACGAAACAACTTCCGCCTCGAGGGCGGCGCTGTGCTTCCCCCTCTCCAGCCGATATGTAAGTGCCTTGAGTTCGTTGACCGCTTCCTGCTTCTTTTCGTTGTTGTTTTTAACGGACGGTGTATATTTTTTCATGTTTTTTCCTCCTATTCCTTCGTATACAGGCCGTACTCTGTGAAGAACTGAAGGGCCGCCTGCAAATAAGCGCGCTCCTCTTCCACCCCGGCAAAGCGCCCCTGCAGATACCGGCTGTTTTCCTCGGAACGGTGGCGGATTTTATTGAAGGCAGTCCAATACCCGTTGGCGCGCAGCGCCTGTTCCGTGTTCAGCCCCGCTTTCAAAAACCGCACGACGGGCAGCATTTCGACGACTTCGGGCTTCCCGTTTTCGCCCTCCTCGACGACGCGCGGCATGATGATTTGATACCGCCCCGTCCTTTTGTCGTACCGCCGCAGCAGGTACCGCCCGTCTGCGAGGCGCGCCGTCTTCGAAAGCTCCTCGTATTCCTCGTAGTCCATCACAAATTTTTCCCGCTCGTGCCGCAGGCGGAATTTTTTGATGAGATTTTCCTCGATATTGGTATACAGCATCGCCACGGCGGGAACAAACTCTTCGCCGTCTCTCGCCCCGGCGATAATGTTCTTCGCCGTTATATTTTCGCCGCCCGGGCCGTTTTTGGCGAGTTCCTTCAGCGGCATCAGCTCCTGCAGGCGCTCGTCGAGGCTGTCGGCAAGGATATCCTGCATCTCCTGCAGCCGCCCGCCCAGCTGTTCGGAGAGGTCTGCCGTCAGCTTTTCGCGCATCCGCTGCATTTCCCGCTCCCAATCGGGGGAGTCGTTTCCCCGCTCCATCTGCGCGCGGAGCCGCTCGAATTTTTCGTCCAGCCGGCGCAAGATATCCTCCGCGAATTTCTCCTGCGCCTCCGCCGTCTGTTTGCGGCTCTGTTCGGGCGCGTTGATGCGCGAGCGAATCAAGGCCAGGTCTTCCTCATTGACGTGTATGCCGTCCACGGTGAGGTTTTTGACGGCAAACCCCAAATCCGCAAATATCGGCTCGCCCTGCAGCGCCGCCAGAAACTTTGCGCGAAGTTCGGCGGTACAGGAGGCAATTTCAAAAACGGAGATATCCGTTCCCGCAAAATATGTACCCAGGAGCGCCGTGCCGATATTTTTGACGACGGAAACCGTGCGCGCGCGCAATTTTTCGGCGGTGATGTTGTCCTCGCGGCCGAACTGCGCAATCAGCTTCGGCGGCTGAACCAACTCCACGGCATACGAGCCGTTCGCGCCGACGCGGTACGCCTCCTTCAGCCGCTCGTTGTTCACCTGGATGTTGCCGAAACCCCACGCCAGCGGCGGAACGGGCTTTGTGCGGACAAAAGCGACGAAACACTTTTTGCCGTTCAGCTCCTTCCCGTAGGCGGAGAGCTTTTTTTCCGCGCAGGGCTGTATGCGGAACTGCACTTTTTCGTCCGCAAAGACAAACGCGGCATACCCGTCCGGCACGGTCACCGAAAGCGTTTTATCGATTAAAGCGTCTCCGCTGAACTGCACAATTACGCTTTCATCCGAAATCAACGGTTCCAATACGGTCTTTTTCATTGCATATCTCCCTTGCTTTTCCTTATTATAACAAATGGGTGTAGCAGAAATTGATAATGGCGAAAAAATTTTTGCCGCTTTCGCATTCTTTTTTCCGCTTTCTGCCGCCCGCTCGAACTTCCAAGCGGCGGCGCACGTTTTCTTTCCAATCGGAGCCCCCGAAAGGAGCGCCCTTTCGCATTTCCGCTTGCCTTTGCGCTGCGGGCGTGGTATACTGAATTTATGACAAGGCTTATTTTCATCAACGGCACGATGGGCGCGGGAAAGACCGCCGTGTGCCGCCTTCTGCAAAACAAACTGCCCGCAAACGTGTTTCTGGACGGCGACGACGTGTGGAACATGCGCCCCTTCACCGTGAACGGGGCGACGAAGGAAATGGTGCTTTCCAACATCGGCGCGGTGTTGGAGAATTTCCTCGCGATCGGACAGTTCGACAACGCGCTTTTCTGCTGGGTGATGCACGAGCGGGAAATCGTCGACGATATTCTTTCGCGCCTGAAAACGCCCTTTGATTTCCGCTTTTTTACCCTGACGTGCGAAAAAGCCGCGCTGAGAGCGCGGCTCGAAAAGGACATTGCCGCCGGCACGCGCACGCGCGGCATCATCGCGCGCAGCGCCGAGCGGGCGGAGCACTATCGGAATATGGGTTCGGAAATTATCGATACGACACACCTCACCGCAGAAGAAACCGCCGCGCAAATCGCGGCAAAGCTTTTGAACGAGGATTTTACGGCAAAGGCGTTCGCCGCTCTGCCCGCCGAGGCGAAAGTCATCCGCGAAGAAGTGTTCGTCCGCGAGCAGGGATTTTGCGAAGAATTCGACGAAAGGGACAAAAAAAGCAGACACGTTGTGCTCTATTACCGCCAAAACCCCGCGGGAACCTGCCGCTTTTTTGCGGATGAGGGCGGCTGGCACATCGGGCGGGTGGCGCTGCTGCAAAAGTACCGCGGCCTGCATGCGGGCGAGCGGCTGATGCGCTTTGCCGAGGAGCAGGTGCGCGCCGCTGGCGGAAGGCAGATTTCGCTGGACGCGCAGGTGCGCGCGGCAGGGTTCTACGAAAAGTGCGGGTACTCTCCCGCCGGCGAAATTTTTGAGGAAGAGGGCTGCCCGCACAAAAGAATGATTAAAAAATTGTAAAAAAGCTATTAAGGGAGCGACAAAACCTTTCGTCTTTTGTCTAACCGATTCCGCTCATGATTTTTAGGCTGTAAATGGGGTGTCCACCCCATATCCCCTATTAAATAATTTACTGCGCGTCCGAAAACCGCGCTTTTCGGAAAGCGCCCCCGATTTGCCGCAAGGCCTCGGGCAGGAAAGGTGAATTCGGCGCGCGCATTTATAATAATTTTGCGCGCAAGCAAAACCGCGCTTTTGCGCAGCGCACCCCAATTTGCAAATACATTTGCTTTCAGGAAGAGGGTGAATTTTTTTACCATTTATAAAATAATGGCAAACCAAATCAGCGGGTGAAGGCTTGCAATTGAAATAATAGATAAAAGCCCCTAAAAATTGCAAGCCGAGGGCGGCAGCCCTCAAATTCTCGACTTTCCGCAGTGCCTTTGCACGAGGAAAGTGAGAGAGGAAGAGGCGTGCCCTTAAAAGGGCAAAAAAGAGGGAGAAACCGTCGTCTTGTCGACAGGTTTCTCCCTTTCCTCTCGAAAATTTGTTTTATCAGCTTAAAACAAATTTTGAGAACACACTCTAATATAGTAATCTCGCCGTATCCGGAAGAGTCAGCACGCCGCTGTTATCCCCCCGGACGGTGAAATGTTCTTCGTGAAAGGTTCTGTGCGGCACCATGTAGATGCGCTTGTTCCGCCATTCCCCCTTGACCAGCGCCGAAAAGCGGCGCTTTGCCAAAATATCCGCAAATACCCCCGCATTCAGCTCGACAACGGCGCTTTCGTACCCGTCGGCCAAGCATTTTTTGATTGCGATTTGGATGCGGAAAGCGATGTACGCGTCTGACAGCACATACCCCGCCCCCTTGCAGTACGGGCACCTTTTGGTGAGCATGGCAACGTTGTCGCTCTTGAACTTTTTACGCGAAAACTGAATCAGTCCCAGCCCCGTCATGGGGACGACGTTGCATTTGGAGCGGTCTTCCTGCAGGTACTTTCCCAGCGCGGCAATGAGCGCGTCGCGGTGCTCTTCGCTCGCCATGTCGATAAAATCCACGACGACGATGCCGCCGATGTTGCGCAGGCGCACCTGCCGCGCGATTTCTTTCGCAGCCAAAAGGTTGGTTTCGAATACGGTGTCTTCCAAATTCGTTTCGCCCGTAAAGCGGCCGGTGTTTACGTCGATGGCGGTGAGCGCCTCGGTGTGGTCGAAGATGAGATAGGCGCCGTTTTGCAGTTCGACGCGGCTGCTCATCAGTTCAAACACCTGCTTTTCCAACCCGAAATACTCGAACATTTCCCGCTCGCCCTTGTATAAAACGAGCTTGTTTTTGCGCCGCGCGCGCTTGAAAAGCCGCTCGGCGCGGTTGAATGTCTGCTCGTCGCCGATATAGATTTTATCGATGCCGTCGAGGTCGAAATCGCGCAGCAGGCGGGCGTGCAGGTCGGCGTCTCGGTACACCATGTCGCCGACGGAGGCGGTTTTATACGTTTCGAGCGTGTCGGCATACAGCTCGCGCAGATAGTTCGCCTCCGCGCGGAGCACGCGCGGATCGGCGTGGCGGGAATTTGTCCGCATGATGAACCCGCCGCCCCTTTCGCTCAGCTTTTCCGCCGCTTCCATGAGCCGCGCGCGGTCGCCTTCGTCGGTAATTTTGCGGGAAATGGCGCAAAAATTCGCCGTCGGCATATAGATGAGGTTCTTTCCGACGAAGGAGAGGCACATGGAAAGGCGCGCGCCCTTTTTGCCGATGGGAGACTTGGAGACCTGTACCATCACTTCGTCGCCCTCCTTTACGTTGAGCGGCGGGGCCTCTACGGACGCCGCTGCCGCCTCCGAGGGGATATCGCCCGCGTACAGGTAGCCGTTTTTCTCCTGCCCGAACGCGACGAAAGCCGCCCGCATGCCCTCCAGCACGTTGACGACTCTGCCCTTATAGATGTTGCCGGAAATCTCCGAGTCGCTGCCCGAGTCGAGGTGAAACTCGACCAGGCGCCCCTCTTCGGCGACCGCCGCAAAGCAATCGGCGCCGAAGTAATCGAAAAACATGTTCTTTTGCATTGTATCGACAGCCCGCGCGCCGCAAACGGCGCGCGGAAAATAAAAATTTACACAATCGGCGGCCAAACTCGGCCTTATTCACTATTTTATCACAGAATATTCGATATTGCAATAGGGTTTTAAAAATTTTCCGCAATATTTTTTCGGCGCACCGCCGCATTTGTACGTTGGCAGCGAAAAAACGTTCAAATACCGCCGTCCAAATACTCGGAAAGGGGGCGGTAGATGTCCGCGCGCTCCAGGATGGCGCACAGCTCCCCCTCGGACAGCTCGCACAAAAACTCCCCTTCGCCGTCGAACACCGTAATTTCGAGGTATTTGCCCCGCTCGAGGAAAGAAATCGCCTTTTTGACGGTGCAATTTTCGGACAGGGCGACCTTTTTAATCTCCATGCCGCGCTTCATGGCGGCGGAGAAATCAAAGCGGATGCGGCGGTAGCGGGAAGCGCGGCCGTCGAACGCGCCGCACACGATGAACGCCGCGAAAAACAGGACGGAAAAATTCGGCGAGACGAAGCAGCTGAATACGAACAGCGCCAAAAGCGCCGCCGCAAGGACGAGGGAGAGCGCAAGGGTGAACTTGCGGGCAAACCCCTCCCCCCTCTTTTTGGCGGCGGCGCAATAGGCGATTCTGCCGCCGTCGAGCGGGTATGCGGGCAGCAAATTGACGGCCGCGAGCCCCGCCGAGGCATAGGCGGCGACATCGGTATACGGATACGTATCGGGGAAAAGCCACCACAGCGCGACGAACAGCACCGCGCACGCGGCGTTGACGGCGGGGCCGGCGAGGGCGAGTTTGATTTCGTCGGAGAGGGAGATGCCCTCGATATCGCCCGAAACGACGGCGCCGCAGGGCAGAAGGCGCAGCGTATCCAGCCGGCAGCCGATGCGCGCGGCGTAAAAGGCGTGGCCGCACTCGTGGATGACGGCGACGACGGTGAACGCGAGGAACAAAAACAGCTCGCCGCATAGGAAAAACCAGATTCCGAACAAAACAAAGAGCGGATGCACGGACACCGTGAACCGCTCCTTCTTCGCGCCGCACTTTTGCCGATTCCGGCGAAAAAAGCCGCGCACGTTCTCCATTATTTTCAACATGCCGCCCGTCTATACGTTCCACACGATGTCGCCCGTTTCGCTCACCGAATAGGCGCTGATGGGCGTGCCCGCATCGTACATGGTGACGGAGACGGCCGACGCGCCGTCGGTATAGCCCACGGGGATGGTGGAGAATACCTCATCGCCCGCCGCAAAGTAGGCGTGCGTCAGGCCCGCGATGACGGTGGAAAAAGAGGTGGTATGCTCGATTTCGACAGTATACAGGCCGTCCGCTTCGGCGACGTTTTTCACCGTGCCTTCGTAGGGAGCATACACGCTGCACGCGCCCGTGAAGGTTAGGACGCCCGTATCGGACACGGTGCACTCGATTTCCGCATCGGAGACGACGGAGCCGAGGGTGAGCTCGGAATACACGCGGTTATCCTCCTGCACCGTCTCCTGCGGGGTTATAAGGCCGCGGAAAAAGGTGTTGATGGCGCTGTCCTGCCAGAACAGGTTGGTGAGCAAAATGGTGGCGCACAGCGCGCACACGGCGACAAATTCGGCGAGCAGCAGCTTGTTTTCGAGAAATTTTTTCGGCTTATGCGGCGCCGATTCGAACACCTGCGCCTCCTCGCCGTAATCGACCACGTTCTCCCCCTGCGCCGTGCCCTCCTCCGGCTCCGCGACGGAATAGGCGGGCTCCCCGCGCTCCCCGCGCGTGACGCGCTCGTTCACCCGCTCGACTACCCGCTCTTTGAGGTCGGGCTCGGCGTCCTTTTTCTTCCGGCTGCGCTTTTTGGTCACGTTCAGAGTGTTGACGGGTATCTCGAGCATCTCTGCGTAATCGATGTTTTCGCTCATACAAAATTCCTCCGTTTTTGCTTGGTTCGTGTTCTTATTGTATGTGGGCAAAAAGAAATTTAGAACCGTTTTCCGAAAAAAGCGGGAATTATTTGCACCTTTTCCGCTTTTTCTGTATAATATATATGCGCGCCGCTCGCGCGGCATGCGTGTTTTTTCCGCAAAAGCCGCGCCCCGCGCCGGCATCGTTTATTCTATATTTATACGGAGCATCTATGTTCATTTCCCGAATTTTTCTGCAAAAAAAGGCGGTGTATTCCTTCGAAATATTCCCGCCCAAGCCGACGGCGGACATCGCTGCCGTCGAGGATACCGTAAAAAATCTGTCCGCCCTTTCGCCCGACTATATCTCCGTGACGTGCAGTGCGGGCGGCTCGGGCAATTCGCGCACGCCCGAAATCGCGCGCATGGTCAAGCGGTTCGGCGTGGAGCCGCTCGCGCACCTGACCTGCATCAATTCGGACAGAGCCGCTGTCTCTGCCTCCCTGCAGGAACTCGCGGAGAGCGGCATCGACAACGTGCTCGCCCTGCGCGGCGACCGCATCGAGGGCGCGAAGGAGAGCGAGGAATTTCGCCACGCCTCCGACCTCGTTACCTTTATCCGGAACAGCGGCCATGACTTCGATATCGCCGCCGCCTGCTACCCCGAAGGCCACCCCGAAAGCCCGGACATCTTTACCGATATCCGCAACCTGAAGAAAAAGGTGGACGCGGGCGTGAGCCACCTCAATACGCAGCTGTTTTTCGACAACGACGACTTTTTCCGCTTCCGCGACATGATTTCCCTCGCGGGCGTCGACGTGCCCGTACAGGCGGGGATTATGCCGCTCGTGAAAAAGAGCCACGTCGACCGCATCATTTCCCTCTCGGGCGCGAAGATACCCGCGAAAATTTCGCGCATGATTTCCCGCTTTTACGACAAGCCCGATTCTCTTTTGGAGGCGGGCATCGCCTACGCCGTCGACCAAATCGTCGATTTGCTTTCGGCGGGCGCGCGCGGGGTGCACTTGTACGTGATGAACAATGCCTACGTGGCGCGGCGCATTACCGAGAGCGTTGCGCCCATCCTGCGCGAAATCAACGGCGCAGACGATAACTGACGGAGCTGTTTTATGGATTTCAAAAGATTGATAGAAGAAAAAATCGCCGTATTCGACGGCGCGTTCGGCACCGCCCTGCAGCGCAAAACGGGCGGAAAAGCGGGTACCGTTCCCGAAAAACTGAACCTTGAGCGGCCGGACATCATCGCCGAGATACACCGCGAATACGCCGCGGCGGGCGCGGACGTGATTACCGCGAACACCTTCGGCGCGAACGAAATCAAACTCGGCTCGCGCGAGCTTTCCGACGAGCTCATCCGCGCGGGCGTTGCAATCGCGAAGGGGGAAGCGGGCGGCAAACTCGTGGCGCTGGACATCGGCCCGCTCGGGCGGCTGCTCGAGCCGATGGGAGACATCCCCTTCGAGCGGGCGTACGATACCTTTGCGCACGCCGTGGAGGCGGGCAAAGACGCCGACCTCATTTTAATCGAGACGATGTCTGACTTGCAGGAGCTGCGCGCCGCGCTGCTGGCCGCGCGCGAGCACAGCGACAAGCCCGTGCTCTGCTCGATGACCTTCGACGAGAGCGGGCGCACCTTTATGGGATGCGACCCCGTGTGCTTTGCGCTGACCGCCTCCCCTCTCGCCGACGCAATCGGCGTAAACTGCTCGCTCGGCCCTAAACAGCTGCTGCCCGTCGTGCAGACGATTCTGCGGTATACGGACAAGCCCGTGCTCGTACAGCCGAACGCCGGGCTGCCCGACGAAAAGATGCACTACAGCGTGAGCGCGGAGGAATTTGCCGCGGCGAGCGAAGAATTTTTGAAGGCGGGCGCGCGAATCGTGGGCGGGTGCTGCGGCACGACGCCCGAATACATCCGCCAACTGCGCGCCCTCGCCGACCGGTATTCGCCGCAAAAGGCGCGCTATGCGCCGGTATCCGCCGTATGTTCCGCCTCGCGGGCAGTCTTCATCGACGGGGTAAAAATCATCGGGGAGCGCATCAACCCGACGGGCAAAAAGGCGATGAAGCAGGCGCTCCTGGCGGGCGATTACGACTTTGTGCAGGAACAGGCGCTCGAACAGGCGGACGCGGGGGCAGACATCCTCGACGTGAACGCGGGGCTGCCCGAACTCGACGAGGCGGCGGCGCTCGAGCGGCTGGTGCGCGAGGTGCAGTCCGTTTGCCCCCTGCCCCTGCAAATCGACACCAGCAGCGCGGCGGCCGCCGAGCGCGCCCTGCGCGCCTACTGCGGCAAGGCCGTTCTGAACTCGGTGAACGGCGAGGAAAAGAACCTGCGCGCCCTTCTGCCCGTCGTGAAAAAGTACGGCGCGGCGGTCGTGGGGCTGACCATCGACGAGCGCGGGCTGCCCCAAACGGCGCAGCGGCGGGTGGAAATCGCGGAAAAAATTATCCGCACGGCGGAGGAATACGGCATCGCGCAGGAGGATATCTATATCGACTGCCTCACGCTCACCGCGAGCACCGAGCAGGCGCAGGCGCTCGAAACGCTGCAGGCTATCCGCACCATCAAGGAAAAATACCGCGTAAAGACGGTTCTGGGGGTGAGCAACATCTCCTTCGGGCTGCCCAACCGCAAGATTATCAACGCCTCGTTTTTGACGGCCGCCCTGTTCGCGGGGCTGGACTTGCCCATTCTGAACCCCAACGTAAGCGAAAACATGCAGGCGGTGGCGGCGTACCGCGTGTTGAGCGGATACGACAAAAACTGCGCCGATTATACGCAAAAATACGCCAACCTCACCGTCGAGACCAGGGAGACTCCCGTACCCGCCGGAAAAGCGGCGGACACCGCGGCAGGGCCTCAGCCCGGCGCGGACGGAGAACTTGCGGAGCGGCTGCAGGACGAGATACGCAAGGGGCTGCCCGCCGCGCAGACGTGCGCCGCCCTGCTCGAAAGGGAAGCGCCGCTCGACGTTATCGAAAACCGACTGATTCCCGCGCTCAACCGGGTAGGCGACGACTACGAGAGCGGAAAGATATTCCTGCCCCAGCTCATCGCGTCGGCGGAGAGCGCGAAGGGGTGCTTCGAAGAAATCAAAAAACTGCTGCCCGAGGGAAAGGCGGAGCGCGGCAAAATCGTGATGGCGACCGTGCGGGGCGACATGCACGACATCGGGAAAAACATCGTGAAGACGGTGCTCGAAAATTACGGGTACACGATTATCGATTTGGGCAAAAACGTGCCGCCCGAGGAGATTGCCGCCGTGTGCAAGCGGGAGAATATCGCCCTGTGCGGGCTTTCCGCCCTGATGACCACGACCGTCGTTTCCATGGAGGAGACAATCGCCTTGCTGCGAAGGGAATGTCCCTCCTGCCGCGTGATGGCGGGCGGCGCCGTGCTCAACGCCGAATACGCGAAAAAAATCGGCGCCGATTACTACTGCAAGGACGCAAACGCGAGCGTAAAGGCCGCGCAGGAAGTTTTCGGGAAATAATAGTTATAATATACAGAAAGGGAGCGGGGCGGCAAATTTGCCGCCCCGCTCCCTTTTTAAATTCCGCGCATTTTCCGCCCGCGCAGCAAGGCACCGCCCGCGCCCCGTACGGCGCCCGGCCCGGAGAACCGCCGGCGCCGCGTTCCCCTGCCGCGGAAAAGCCGGAAGCGCCCCGCCGCGCGGAACGCGCGCAAACGCAGAAAAATGAATCAGGCGCAGAGCCTTGCGGTTCTGCGCCCAATCCATATATGATAAGGGGGAAAATGATGAGCTATTCAGGGTAACCAAGCGAAAGCGTTGCGCGTTTCGTTTGATTACACGCATATTATAGCAAGTAGAAAAAAATTTGTAAAGCAAAAAAAATGGATTTTTTAAAATTTTTTTAAATAATTTTTTGTAACATTTTTTGTCGAATTTTAACATTTTTATGAAAATCGAGCCGAATTCTTGTTAATACTGTTAAATGTTTGCAATATTTCACTTTTTTGTGAAAAGTAAAATTCTAAAATAACATTTTCACAAAAGGCAGGCAGCCCGCGCACGCACCATTCTCCCGTGTGCCCGAAAAGTTATCAAGTTTATAAGCCGCAGCGCCTACCTGCGGAAAAGGGCGGCGGGGATTTGCTCCCCGCCGCACCTTTATTGCCGCGAAAGCGGCTTTTTCTGGCGCAAAAAATACAGTTCGCGGTAGTTTTGCGGCAGGCGCCACGCCCAGTTGCCGCCGAGGGTGGACGGCGTGTTAATGCGCGACTCCTCCCCCAGCTCCAGATAATCCTGCATGGGGATAATCGCCGTATCCGCGCGGCTGTGCAGCACCGCCCGCACAAAAGCGTGCGTCTTTGTTTCAAACGGTTTGCGGCGTATACAGCGGCGCACCCGCCATTTCATCCTACCCCGCACCCCTTCGAGGTACTGCCGCGAAGTCATGTTGTCGTGCGTGCCCGTGTAGGCGATGCAGTGTGCCGGGTAGTTTTCGGGCAGATATTCGCTGTTTTTGCAATCGAAAGCGAATTGCAGCACCTTCATGCCCGGATACCCCGTATACGCCAAAAGCTCGCGCACCGATTCGTCCAAAAACCCCAAATCCTCCGCCCAGACGGGCGCGGCGGGGAAAACCTCCTTCACCCTTGCAAACAGCGCCTTGCCGGGCGCCTGCATCCACTTTCCGTTTTTTGCCGTCTTGTCCCCGTACGGCACCGCAAAGTAGGCGGCAAAGCCGCGGAAATGGTCGATGCGCACCGCGTCGTACATCGCAAACGCCGCGCGGAAGCGCTCCAGCCACCAGGCAAACCCCTCCTTTTCCAGCCTCTCCCAATTGTAGAGCGGGTTGCCCCACAGCTGGCCGTCGGGCGAAAACCCGTCGGGCGGAACGCCCGCCACCGCCGTCGGCCGCAGATTTTCGTCCAGCTGAAAACATGCGGGATTCGACCACACGTCCGCCGAGTCCGCCGAAACGTAGATGGGCAAATCGCCGGCGATGCGGATGCCCTTGCCGTTCGCGTATTTTTTGAGCGCTTTCCACTGCCGGAAAAACTCGAATTGCAGAAAGGCGTAGAACTTCGCCTCCCCCTCGGGCGCCCGCGCGCTCCCGCGGCGGCGCTCCTCCTCCGGCCACGACTGCCAATCCCGCCCGCCGTTTTTATCCTTCAACGCCATAAAGTCGCAGTAGTCCGCGAGCCACGGCGTTTGCGCGCAGAAGCGCAAAAATTCCGCATCGTTCGCGTCGAAACGGGCATATGCGCGCCGCAAAACCGCGTACCGCCGCCCGTACAGCCGCGCGTAATCGATGCGCCCCGGCGGCTCTTCCTGCTCCGCCAGCTCCTCCGCCGTGAGCAGGCCGCCGCGGCAGAGCGCCTCCAAATCGATGAAATACGGGTTGCCCGCGTATGCCGAGGGGGATTGGTAGGGCGAATCGCCGAACGACGTCTGATTCAGCGGCAGAATCTGCCAGATGTCCTGCCCCGTTTCGGCGAGGAAATCGACGAATTTGTACGCTTCCGCCCCGAAATCGCCGATACCGCAGCGGGAGGGCAGAGAAAATACGGGCAATAAAATTCCTTTACTTTTCATCGCACAGCCCCCAAATTTCGGCGGCGTAGCCGCGCACGGTGCGGTCGGACGAGAAATACGCCGACGAGGCGACGTTTTTCATCTGCTTTTCGGCGAACGCACGCCTGTCTTGATAGTCTCGGTTGATTTGCAGAAGCGCCCGCACGTACTCGCCGAGGTCGCGGAAGATGAAGTAATGGTCGGGCTTATGCCAGCTCGCGCCGACGGTGAGCGAATCGTACAATTCCTTGTAATACCCCCTTTCGTCGGGGAAGGTCTGCAGCATTTCCAAAGCGCGGCGGGCGTCCTCGTCCTGCGCAAGGTATGCGGCGGGGGTGTACCCCTCTCTGCGCAGGCGCTCCAGCTCGTCCGCCTCCGCGCCGAATACATAGTTGTTTTCCCTGCCCGCGCGCTCGAAAATTTCGATGTTCGCGCCGTCCATCGTGCCGCAGGTGACGGCGCCGTTCATCATGAACTTCATGTTGCCCGTACCGCTCGCCTCCAGCCCCGCCGCCGATACCTGCAGAGAAACGTCGCTGCCCGCGACGATTTTTTCCGCATAGCTGACGCCGTAGTCGGCGACAAACACGACCTGCAGTTTCTGATTGACCTCGCCGTCCGCGGCAATCATCGCGGCGACGTCGTTGATGAATTTGATGATGCCCTTGGCGCGGAAATAGGAGGGCGCGCTCTTTGCCCCGAACAGGAACACGCTCGGCGCAAAATCGGGCAATTCGCCGCGCTTCAATTGGAAATAAATTTCCAGAACCGCGAACGCCGTCATCAGCTGGCGCTTGTACTCGTGCAGGCGCTTGATTTGCGCGTACACGATTGCGTTCGGCAAAAGCTCGGCGCCGTCGCGCTTTTTTACCGCCTCGTACAGGGCGCGCTTGCCCGCCTCTTTGGCGGCGATAAATTCCGAAATCGCGGAACCGTCCTCAATATTTTTGGACAGGGCGGAAATTTTTTCAAAGTCCTGCCGCCAGCCGCGCGCCCATTTGTCGAGAAAGGAAGCGAGCGGCGC
Source organism: uncultured Clostridia bacterium (assembly GCA_930989535.1). Lineage (GTDB taxonomy): Bacteria > Bacillota > Clostridia > Christensenellales > Borkfalkiaceae > Borkfalkia > Borkfalkia excrementipullorum. Next base: position 23,936 of record CAKNLK010000003.1, read on the forward strand.
GTCGCACAGCTCCAGCCAGCGGCGCTGGGTGACGCCGTTCGTCTGGTTGCAGAATTTTTCGGGATAATATTTCGCCGCGGCGGGGAATAAATCGCGCCTGATAATGTCGGAATGCAGCTTCGCCACCCCGTTCACGCGGCGGCCGATAAACACCGCGAGGCTCGCCATGCGGTACGTTTTGCCCGATTTGACGGCCATCTGCGCCGCCTCCTCCGCCGTGCAGCCGAGGGAGGAAAACTCCCTGCGCGCGAAGGAATCCAGCCGCTTTAAGACGCGGAGGATGTGCGGCAAAATCTTTTTGAGGTACTTTTCCGGCCAGCACTCGAGCGCCTCGGGCAGGATGGTGTGGTTGGTGTAGTTGAACGCCTGCCGCGCGAGGGCGACCGCCTTGGGGAAGGGAACGCGGTGTTCCTCCGTCAAAACGCGCACGAATTCGGCGACGGCGAGAACGGGGTGCGTATCGTTGAGCTGGATGCTGTTATAGCGCGGAAACAGCTCGAATTTTTCGCCGTGCTCCACGATAAAGCGCTCCACGAGCTCCCCCACCGCCGCCGCGGAGAAGAAATATTCCTGCCGCAGGCGCAGGAGCTTGCCCTCCTCCGTATCGTCGGCGGGGTACAGGTATTCGCTGATTTTTTCCGCCGCGGGCGAGCCCTCCGCCTGGAACAGCCGCAAAATGTTCGTGCGTTTGCCGATGACGGGCATATCGTAGGGCACGGCGCGCACCGTCATATCCGCAAAGGCGATTTCGCGCGCTTCGTCCTCGCGGCGGAAGCTCCACGGGTCGCCGAAGCGCTGCCAGTCGTCGGGGTATTCCGTCTGATACCCGTCTTCGAATTTTTGGCGGAACAGCCCGTATTTATAGCGGATGCCGTAGCCGTACAGGGGCAGCCCCTCCGCCGCGGCGGAATCGAGAAAGCACGCCGCGAGCCGCCCCAGCCCGCCATTGCCGAGGGCCGCATCGCCGATTTGCTCGAAATCGGCGATGTTCACCCCCTTTTCGGCGAGAATTTTTTGCACGTCTTCCAAAATCCCCGCCTCCATGAGGTTGTTGTAGAAGGCGCGGCCGACGAGGAACTCGACGGAGAGGTAGCAGGCGCAGCTGCCACGCCGCGCAACCTGCGCGTCCGTATACGCCTCCTCGGCGACGATTGCGGAAATTTCGTTGTACAGGGCGACGACGCCCTTTCCCTCCGCGCCGACGGCGCGGATTTTTTCCAAAATACGCTGTCTGTTCATACCTTTCCTCCCCGCATGCGCGCGGTTGTGTTTGCTGCCATTATTATAGCATACCGCACACGGAATTGCAATATTCCGCCGAAAAAAGGAAAACCCCGCGCCGAAACGCGGGGTTCAGATGCGGTTTTATTTTTTGGCGTTTCTGTCAATGCAGAAATCGTCGCGGTGGCCGCAGCCGAGCGGCCCGGATACGGGCTGTTTGGGCGCCACGTATTCGCACGCCTGCACGAGCAATTTCCGCACGGCGGGAATGCGATAGGTGGGGTACGTTTCGTGCCCGGGGTTGAAATAAAACAGCTTGCCCAAGCCGCGCTTGAATACGCAGCCGGCGCGAAACACCTCGCCCCCCTCGAACCAGCCGATATACACCAACTCGTCGGGCGTGGGAATGCCGAACGGCTCGCCGTACATTTCCTCCTGCGGGATATCGATATAATCCCCCAGCCCCGCCGCAATCGGGTGCGACGGGTCGACGCACCACAGCCGCTCGCGCTCGCCGTCTTCCCTCCAGGTGAGGAAGCCGGTCGTGCCAATGAGGCGGAGGAAGGGCTGCGAGAGATGCGCGGAATGCAAAAAGATTATGCCCATGCCGCGATGCACGCGGTCGACAACCTTATCGACGATGTCCGCCTGTACGCAGCTGTGGTACATATGCCCCCACCAGAAGGCGACTTCGGCCTCGTTCAACAGCTCGTCGGAAAAGCCTTCCACGCCCGATGCGGTAATCGGAAGCAGCGTGGCGGTATGCCCCGCATCGCGCAAGATTTGCGCCAAATATTCCCCCAGCCCCTCGGGATAGGCGGCGCGCACCTCGGCGCCGTCATTTTTTTCACAAAAAACAAGAACTTTCATGGTATTCCTCCTATCAGGCCTCAATCAAAATAATAGGGTTTGCCCGTCTTATCGGACTCGTAGATGCCCTCGAGAATACGGGTGACGACGGCCGCCTGGTCGGCGGTTACGTACAGCTTGCCCTTGCCGAGCACGGCGTCGGTAAACGTCTTGGATTCCAAATCCTCGGGGGCCGTGCCCGCCGCGCCCTCGAAGAAAGCGACGGAGCCGGCGGACAAGTCGGGCGTAATCATCGCCTGGCGCCCGCCGATGACGGTGTTAATGCGAAGGCCTTTCAGCATATCGGCGCCCGCCTTGTCGCCGCAGATGGTCGTGACCGCCTCGATGGGGTCGGCCAAATTGATAGCCCAGCTGGACTTGAGGTTGATGAGGGCGCCGTTCTTCATCACGACGAAGCCGAACGCGCTGTCCTCGGCGGTGAATTTTTCTGTATCCCAATCCCCCCAGGCGTTGCCCGTGTTCCGCTGCTTGTTGAGCTTGTGGAAGGTTTTGCCCACGCAGTAGGCCGGCTCATAGTTGTCCATCATGAACAGCGTCAAATCGAGCGCGTGGGTGCCGATGTCGATGAGCGGCCCGCCGCCCTGCTTTTCCTTATCGATAAACACGCCCCACGTGGGCACCGCGCGGCGGCGGATTGCGATTGCCTCGGCGTAGTACACGTCGCCGAACATCCCTTCCTCGGCGCGCTCCTTCAAGTACAGCGCGTCGGGGCGGAAGCGGTTCTGATAGCCGATTGTGAGAATTTTGCCCGATTTGTCGCGCGCGGCGAGCATCTTTTTCGCCTCGGCGTAGTTCATCGCCATCGGCTTTTCGCACAGCACGTGCTTGCCCGCCTCCAGCGCCGCCACCGAAATTTCGCAGTGCGAGCAGTTGGGAGTGAGCACCAGCACCGCGTCGATGCTCTTATCCTTTAAGAGCTCCCTATAATCGGTGTACGTCTTGGCTCCCGGTTCGCCGTACTCCTTGCAAGCCTTGACGGCGCGCTCTTCGATAATGTCGCAGAAGGCGACGAGCTCGGAAGCGGGGTTGCGCTTTTCCGCGGGGAGATGTTTGCCGTTTGCGATGCCGCCGCAGCCGACGACGCCGATTCTTACTTTCTTTTCCATGCTTTGTTTCCTCTTTATAATGTTATCGTTTTTTATTTTCCTTTGGCGCAATCAGCGCGCAAATTTTTTCATGTTTGCAAGGCTCGCGGCGATATACTCCTCTTCGCCGCAGGGGAATTGTTCAACTTCCAGCACCGCCCAAGGAATGCCCTGCGCCTTCGCCTCGGCGAATACCGCCGCCATGCCGACGGCGCCCTCGCCCACGATCGGCTGCGGATTCTCTGCCGGATTTTCCGCCGCCGCTTCCTTGATATGCACGAACGCCAGCCTGTCCGAAAGCCGCTTCATCTCCGAAACGGCGTCTTTGCCTGCAACGTGCGCCCAAAATACGTCCAACTCTGCTTTCAGCCCCGCGTCGGCGGTATACTTGCCGAGATAATCGTTCCCGCCCGCATACTCGTGCGCGTGGTTGTGATAGCCGAATACGACGCCGCGCGCGTCTAAAAGCGCCTTCGCTTTTGCCGTGTTTTCGAGCAGGGCGGCGTACTTTTCGGGCGTTTCGAACTCCTCCGTCGCCACGTGCGGAATAAAGACATAGCGGATACCGAGCGCGTCGATATACGGCAGGCTCTCCTCCACCGCTTCGGGGCGGATGTGCGCCGAAATGCCGCACAGGTTATATTTTTCCAGCAATTCCTTCATTTCGGCGGGCGTTTTACCGTAAAAGCCGGCGAACTCCACGCCGTCGTACCCCGCCTCGGATACGATGCGCAGCAATTCCTCCGCGCCGTCCCGGGCTGCCCGCTCGCGCAGGCTGTACAGCTGAACTCCGAATTTCATAATACTCCCTCTTGTTTACTCTCTTTCCGCGGCGCCCCTTTACGCCCAAAACAAGTTGTCGTTCCCCTCGCGGATGATGCCCTCGCGCACCAGCCGGATTGCCTTTTCCAGCCCCTCTTTGGGGGACATGAGCCCGTCTTCGTGCTCGATGGAGATTGAATCGTCGTAACCCGCGATTTTCAGGGCGGAGAAGATTTGCTTCCACAGCCCTTCGCTGTGCCCGTAGCCGAGGGTGCGGAACACCCAGGCGCGGTTGGGGATATCGGCGAGCGAGGTCGTATCCAACACGCCGTTCTTACGGATGTTGTGCTCGACGAGCTGTGTGTCCTTCGCGTGGAAATAATGAATCGCCTTCGCCGCGCCCAAATCGCGGATGACTTCGAGGATATCCATGCCCTGCCAGAACAGGTGCGACGGGTCGATGTTCGCGCCGATGATGTCGCCCACCGCCGCGCGCAGGCGCAGGCAGGTGGCGGGGTTGTACACGCAGAAGCCGGGGTGCAGCTCGAGCGCGATGCGCTTTACGCCGTTCTCCGCCGCAAATTTGGCCGCTTTTTCCCAATACGGTATCAAAATTTCGTTCCACTGCCACTCGAGCACCTTCGGGTAATCGGGCGGCCAGGCGCAGGTCACCCACGAAGGCGCCTTTGCGTCCGCATCCGAGCCGGGGCAACCGGAAAAGGTGATGAGCCTGTCGACACCGAGCTGGCCCGCGAGCACGCACGCCGCCTCGAAGTCCGCCTCGAACGCCGCGGCCGTCGTCTTGTCGGGATGCACGCAGTTGCCGTGCACCGCCAGCGCCGATATGCCCATGTTGTGCTTTTTAAATGTTTCCGAGAGCTGTTCGCGCGCCTTTTTATCCTTGCTCAGAACGAGCGCGTCGGCGTGCGCCTTGCCCGGATAGCCGCCCACGCCCAGCTCGAACTCGTCGACGCCGAGCGAGGAGAGATAGGCGAGGCTTTCGTCTAAGCTGTACCCGCCCAGGATGCTGCTCACTACGCTGATTTTCATAGCTAAACCTCTTTTATAATACTATTTTACCGAAAGCGCGCGGCGGCGCCTCGCGGCTTTTTCTTTTACAGTTTCTCTTTCACGACGATATTTTCGGCTGCGGAGCGCTGCGCCGCCTCCATCAGGCGGAACACGCGCAACACCTCCGCCTTCTGCACGGCGGGCTTTTCCGCGCCCGCGCACGCGGCGGCGAAGTTTTTATAGAACGCAAACGGCTCCGCATGCACGACGGGCAGAGGGAACTCCTGCATCGAATCCCCCTCGCGCGGCGCCATGGTGCGGGTATAGCCGTTGCCCGCCTTGATGCCCTGCTTGGCGCCGTCCTTGGTGAGAATCCGCGTGACGCCGCCCGACAAATCCCAATCGGAAATCGTCGCGGTGCCCTCGGTGCCGTACACCTGCCAGCGGGGCAGGGAGCGAAAACAGTCGGTCGAAACGACGACGCGGTAATTCATCCCGTTTTCGAAATGAACCGAAACGTCGCACCCGTCATCCACTTCTTCGCCGTAGATGTGGCTGAACTCGCAGTACAGGCTTTCGACGGGGCCCTCTACCATCTGGAGCATCTGGTCGAGGAGGTGCACGCCCCAGTCGAGCAGCATGCCGCCGCCCTGCGCCTTCTTTTTGCGCCAGCCGCCGGGGATTCCGTTGCCGCCCGTCACGCGCGACTCGATTTTATACACGCTGCCGATGATGCCGCTCTCCGCAATCTTCCGCACGGTGAGGAAATCATCGTCCCAGCGGCGGTTTTGGTGCACCTCGAACAGCACGCCCGCCCTTTCCGCCGCGGCGTACATCTTTTCCGCCTCGGCGCTGCTCAGCGCGACGGGTTTTTCGCAGATGATGTTTTTGCCCGCTTCCGCCGCCGCAAAGGCGTAGGGAGCATGGCAGTCGTTGGGCACGGCGAGCAATACGGCGCCGACGGATTTGTCCGCCCAAATTTCCTCCGCCGAGGCATACGCGAGCAGCCCTGCGGCGCGCGCGGCCTCCGCGCGGGCGGGATCGATATCGTATATCCCCGCAATTTCGATGGGATACTCTTTGCACGTTTCGGCATATTTTTGCAGATGGATTGCATGATACGCCCCCATGCCGCCGTATCCGATAATTGCCAGTCTCATATTTTTACCTTCCTTGCATTGACATATAATCCAATCAATGCTATAATATCACTAAATATTGCGAATTTCGTCGCATATATTTAAAAAAATATACCGAATATTGACATCATGAAGCAACCGTTTTTTTATGAGCCGCAGCACGACCGCGCGGATATTATCAAATTTTTCCGGAGCATCGGCGGTCATACACCGCCGCACTTTCACCGTTGCATCGAGTTAGTATATATCTCGGACGGCGCCGTGGAATGCGAAATCGGCGGCGTCCAATTTTTGGCAAAAAAGGATGACATAACATTCACCCATAAATGTGCCGTACACGAATTAGTTCCCGCGCCCGCCTACGATGACTATGTTTTAATCATCGGGCAGAGCTACTCGGACGACTTTTCGAGCATTTTCCAAAAGCGCACCCTGCCCGCGCACCTTGCCGACAGCGCCTTCAACCGGACGCTGCGCCCCTATTTCGACGCGCTCGGCGAGGCGTGCAACCGAAGCGGCGCGGGCGCGGAACTCGTGCAAAAGGGGCTGGTGGACGTAATCGTCGGGAGTCTTTTGGGGCACTACGAGCGCGTACCCGCCACCGCAACCCCCGCCCTCGGCACGGTCGTTGCGGTACTCAATTACATCGACGACCATTTCGACGAGCCGATTACGCTGGAGAGCATTTCCGCCTCGTTCGGCTACAACAAATACTATTTTTCCCGCCTGTTCAACCGCTACGTGGGGGAAAATTTGAACAATTACATCAATACCATCCGCGTGCGCAACCTCGTGGCGCGGGCGCAGAAAGAGGAGGATCCGCGGCTGGCTTCGCTCGTTTTCGAGTGCGGATTCGATTCGATGACCACCTTTTACCGCAGTTTTGCGCGCTGCTATAACTGCCCGCCCAGCGAAGTATTCAAAAAGCACGGATAGCCGAATCGGCGCAAAATTTCCGTGCCGAAGCCGTCTCTCCGCGAAAATTTTTCGGCGCACGGGCAAAAACGGTTGACAAATGCCCTCGTATACTATAAAATAAGTAAGCATCTTCGCAGAAGGTGCCCTATATCGCGGGGTGGAGCAGTTCGGTAGCTCGTCGGGCTCATAACCCGAAGGTCGCAGGTTCGAATCCTGCCCCCGCAACCACCCGATACATCCGCGCAAAAATTTGCGCGTACATATGGCGGCGTAGCTTAGTTGGTTATAGCGATCGGTTCATACCCGATAGGTCGTAGGTTCGAATCCCACCGCCGCTACCAGAAACACCCTCAAAGGCAGTCCTTTGAGGGTGTTTTGTATGCCGCGATTTCAAAATACTTGACAGTTCGCGCAATTTCGATTAAAATAAATGAAATTCACTATACATTATTATAAGACAAACGAAAGACGCGCCCGCAGGCGCGTATTTTCTCAATGAAGGAGAGCAAATGATTTTAACCGGGGCAGATATCCTCATCCGTTGCCTCAAAGAGCAGGGAACCGACACCGTGTTCGGCTATCCGGGCGGGTGCGTGCTCGATATTTACGACGCGATCTACCGCGACGGCACGCTCAGACACGTGCTTACGGCGCACGAGCAGGGCGCGGCGCACGCCGCCGACGGCTATGCGCGCGCGACGGGCAAGACGGGCGTCGTCATCGCGACGAGCGGCCCGGGCGCGACCAACCTCGTGACGGGAATTGCGACTGCGTACATGGACTCCGTTCCCCTCGTCGCCATCACGGGCAACGTGACCGTCTCCAACCTGGGGCGGGACAGCTTTCAGGAAGTGGACATCGCGGGCGTGACCATGCCCGTGACCAAGCACAACTACATCGTCAAGGATGTGAAGCAGCTCGCCGCGACCGTCCGCGAGGCGTTCTACATCGCCAATGCGGGCAGGAAAGGCCCCGTGCTCATCGACATCCCGAAAAATATCCAGACGGAGACGTGCGAATACGAGGAGACGCCCCGCAAGAGGCACGCGCCCAGGCCCGTATCCCCCGATTCCCTCGCCGCGGTAAAAGCCGCCCTGGAAAAGGCGAAGCGCCCGCTCATCCTTGCGGGCGGCGGCGTAATCGGCGCGGACGCTTCCGCACAGCTCGCCGAATTCGCAAAGCGCTTGCAGGCGCCCGTCTGCTCTACCCTCATGGGGCTGGGCGCCTACCCCGCGTCGGATAAACAGTTTTTGGGCATGATAGGCATGCACGGCACCGACGCCGCGGCGAAGGCGTTCCGCCGCGCGGACACGATTATCGCCTGCGGCATGCGCTTTTCCGACCGCGTGGCGGGCGACCGCGCCAAATTCCGCGACGGAAAGATTGTCGTCCAATTCGACGTGGACGCGGCGGAAATCGACAAAAACGTGGCGACCGATTTGTCGGTGATGGCGGATTTGAGCGAAATTTTTAAGGCGCTTTTGCCGCAGCTGGCGCAGACGGAGCGGCGCGAATGGCTGAAAGAGGTTGCCGCCTACCGCGAGTACGGGGAGGAACACGCGCCCTCCGCTTTGCCCGCCTATCAAATTTTATCCGCGCTGCACAGCTTTACGGACGCAGACACGCCCGTGGCGACGGACGTAGGCCAGCACCAGATGTGGGCGGCGCAGTACTGCAAATTCGAGAAGCCGCGCACCTTCGTGACGAGCGGCGGCTTGGGCACGATGGGCTTCGGCATGGGCGCGGCCATCGGCGCGTGCGTGGGCACGGGCAGAAAGACGGTGCTTGTGACGGGCGACGGGAGCTTCCACATGAACCTCAACGAGCTGTGCACCGCCGTGTCGCAAAATCTTCCCCTCGTCATCCTCTTAATGGACAACAACACGCTGGGCATGGTGCGGCAGTGGCAGACGCTCTTTTACGGCAAGCGCTATTCGCAGACGACGCTCGACCGCAAGACGGACTACGTAAAGCTCGCCGAGGCGTTCGGCGCGAAAGGGTACGTTCTCGCGGGAGAAGCGGACATCGAACCCGTCTTGAAGAAGGCGTTCGCGGAAAAGGGGCCCGTTTTGGTGGACTGCAAAATCGGCATCGACGACAAAGTTCTGCCGATGATTCCGCCGGGCAAGACGTTCGACGATATCATCACCAAGCTGTAAGGAGGCGCGGAAAATGAAAAAATACACGATTACGGCGCTCCTTGCAAACAAGAGCGGCGTTCTGACGCGGCTTTCGGGTTTATTCGCCCGCCGCGGATTCAACATCGACAGCATCAGCGCCTGTGCGACGGAAGACGCGAACTTTTCGCGCGTGACCATCGTGTTCACCGGCGACGAATACACCCTTTCGCAGATAACAAAACAGCTGGACAAGCTCATCGACGTGAAAAAAATCACGCTCGCGGACGAAAAGGATTCGGTTTTGCGCGAACTTCTGCTCGTAAAGGTCTCCGCGCCCGCCGAAAAGCGCTCGGAGCTCATCGAAATCAAGGAAGTGTACAAGGCGAAAATCGTAGACCTTTCTCCCAAGACGGCGATTTTGGAGCTGACGGGCGAGCCGAACAAGCTGGACGGGTTTATCCAGGTCATCGAGCCGTACGGCATCCTCGAAATGGCGCGCACGGGCGTGACCGCCCTCTCGCGCGGCGAAAAGTGCCTCAACGACCTCGTGGACTACAACGAGTCGATATAAAATTTTTCACGCGTTTCTCGGCAAGCTGTTGCCGAAAAACGACATTTTTGTAATCGCGACAATTTGTTTTGCCTGCTCAAAACAAATTGTGTGAACAGGAGTTTTTATTATGAACAACATCTTTTCGGAAGGAACGGCAATGTCCTCCCAGCGCTCGCTGATGCGCGCGCTCGGCTGGACGGACAGCGAAATGAAAAAGCCGATTATCGGCATCATCTGCGCCCAAAGCGACATTATCCCCGGGCACATGTACCTCGATAAAATCGCCGAGGCGGTAAAAGAAGGCGTCATCGCCGCGGGCGGAAAGCCCGTTATCGTGCCCTCCATCGGCGTGTGCGACGGCATCGCCATGGGGCACGCGGGCATGCGCTATTCCCTGCCCTCGCGCGAGGTCATCGCCGACAGCGCGGAAATTCTGGCGCGCGCGCACGCCTTTTCGGGCATCGTGTTCGTGGGCAACTGCGACAAGATTATCCCCGGCATGTTGATGGCGGCAGTGCGGCTGAACCTGCCCTGCGCATTCGTTTCGGGCGGGCCGATGCTCGCGGGCAAAATGCACGGCAAACGGCTCTCCCTCTCCTCCATGTTCGAGGCGGTGGGCGCCTACAACGCCGGCAAAATCGACGAAGCGGAGCTGCACGAATATGAATGCTCCTCCTGCCCCACCTGCGGCTCCTGCTCGGGCATGTTCACGGCGAACAGCCTCAACTGCCTGACCGAGGCGCTGGGCATTTCCCTGCCCGGCAACGGAACCATCCCCATGGTCTATTCCCGCCGCATCATGCTCGCCAAGGAGACGGGCGAAGCGGTGATGAACGCGGTGAAAAACAACATCCGCCCCTCCGACGTGCTCACACCCAAGGCGCTGAAAAACGCCGTGGCGGTGGACAACGCCATCGGCGCCTCCTCCAACAGCGTTCTGCACCTGTTGGCGCTCGCGAACGAAATGGGCATGAGCGAGAAAGATTTTTCCGTCGACACTTTCAACGAAGTCAGCGAAAAGGTGCCGCACATCTGCAAACTCGCGCCCGCGGGCGAGCACTACATCGAGGACCTGAACGAGGCGGGCGGCATCTCCGCCGTCATCAGACAGCTGGAGGAAGCGGGGCTCTTTGACGGCTCGGCGATGACCGTTTCGGGCATTTCGCAGCACGAGCGGGTGAAAAACGCGCGCGTTCTGGACGATTCCGTCATCCGCCCGATGAACAACCCCTACTCGCCGACGGGCGGGCTGGCCATCCTCAAGGGCAACATCGCCGCCGAGGGCGCGGTGGTGAAAAAGAGCGCGGTCGACCCCGCGATGCTCAAACACAGCGGCCCCGCGAAAGTGTTCGACAGCGAAGAGGACGCGATGGAGGCCATCTCCACCGGCAAAATTGTCAAGGGCGACGTGGTCGTCATCCGCTACGAAGGGCCGAAGGGCGGCCCGGGCATGCGCGAGATGCTCTCCCCCACCTCCGCCATCGTGGGCGCGGGGCTGGGCGCGGACGTGGCGCTCATCACCGACGGGCGGTTTTCGGGCGCGACGCGCGGCGCTGCCATCGGGCACGTCTGCCCCGAAGCGGCGGCGGGCGGCCCCATCGGCATCATCCGCGACGGCGATATCATCGACATCGACATCGTGAAGGGCGAAATCAACCTGCGCCTCAGCGACAAGGAAATCGCCGAACGGCTGAAAAATTTCAAGCCTTTGGAAAAGCCGGTAGACGGGTACCTGAAGCGCTACCGCGCGCAGGTTACTTCGGCGAGCAAGGGAGCGGTACTTGGCTCACAAAAATAATTTCGAGCTGTCGAAATTATTTTTCGTGATTTTGAGGGCTCTGCCCTCTGCCGCGCGCAATTTCAGGGCACACCATATTACGCGCGCGGCATTCACCCGCTCAGGTCGCAGGTATGCGACAAATTGGGTGCGCTTTTAGCGGCTACGCCCGAGGCCGGTTTCTCGCAATACCCTGTCGGGTATTGCTCGCTTCCGCCTCGGCTCCGCCGCCTTGTTCACGAAAATCTCGCTACGCTGCGATTTTCCGTGAAATATTCGATTCATTTTTTAAAATAATCACTCGCGCAAGCAAAACCACGCTTTTGCGCAGCGCACCCCTATTTGCAAACACTTTTGCTCGCGCAGGAAAGGTGAAGCCGCGCAATTCTGATAATATGCGTGCGCCGAACTATTGCGCGGCGAGGAAAACTCCGATTGCACCGAGCAAAGCGAGGGCAATGGGGTTGTCCTCCAATCACGGAAAACCGCAGGCGTCAGCTCGCCGAGGTTTTCGTGAACGAGGAGTTACTTTATGAAATTACAGATATTCGATTCCACCCTGCGCGACGGGGCGCAGGGTGCCAACATCTCCTTCTCCGTCGACGACAAAATCAAGGTCATCGAGACGCTCGACAAGCTGGGCGTGGACTTCATCGAGGCGGGCAACCCCTATTCCAACCCCGCCGAAATGCAGTTTTTCCAGCGCATCGTGGGGCTCCGCCTTTCGCACGCCAACATCGTGGCGTTCGGCTCCACCCGCCGCAAGGGCATCTCCCCCGACGAGGACAGCAACCTCAAATCCCTCCTCGCCGCGGGCACCGAATACGTCGCCATCTTCGGCAAGAGCCACATCCGCCATGTCACCGACGTCATCAAAGCGACGCCGGAGGAAAACCTCGCCATGATTGCGGAAAGCGTGCGCTTCCTCACCGAACACGGCAAAAAGGTCATCTTCGACGCCGAACACTTCTTCGACGGCTATAAAACCGACTCCGCATACGCGATGCAGGCGCTCGAAAGGGCGCACTCTGCGGGCGCCTATGCGCTGTGCCTTTGCGATACGAACGGCGGCATCTTCCCCGACGAGGCGTACGACATCACCAAAAAAGTGACCGACACCTTCCCCGATGCCATCGTCGCCATTCACTGCCACAACGACGGCGGGCTGGCGGTTGCCGATTCCATCGCGGCGGTGCAGGCGGGCGCGAAGCAGGTGCAGGGCACCTTTTTGGGCTTCGGCGAGCGGTGCGGGAACGCAAACCTTTCGACCGTCATCTGCAACCTGCAATTAAAGCGCGGATACGAGTGCATCCCCGAGGACAGGCTCAAGGACGTATACGAGAGCGCGGCGACCATCGCGGACACGGCGAACACCGCCATCCCCGAAAATCAGCCGTACATCGGCATGAACGCCTTCGCACACAAGGCTGGCATGCACGCGGACGGGGTGCTGAAATACTCCTCCTCCTTCGAGCACATCGACCCCGAGCGCATCGGGAACAAGCGCAAGTTCCTCCTCTCCGAAATTTCGGGCAAGAGCGCCATCTACGACAAGCTGAAAAACTATTTCCCCTCCCTCGACAAGAACGGCAGGGAGATGGGCGAAATCGTGGCGGAGCTGAAAGAGCGCGCGCTCGCGGGATACCAGTACGAGGCGGCGGAGGCGAGCTTTGTGCTGCTCGTGGAAAAGATTCTCGGCAAGTACAAGTCCTCCTTCGACCTCATCAACTACAAAGTTATCAACGAGCTGCCCGCCATCGAGGGCAAAGTCGCCTCGGCGATCATCAAAATCCGCGTGAACGGCGTGACGAAAATCGCCGCGTCCGACGGCGAAGGCCCCGTGCACGCGATGGACCTGGCGCTGCGCGCGGCGCTCGCGGAGTTCTACCCCGAAATTGCGGGCGTATCCCTGACCGACTTTAAGGTGCGCGTGCTCGATTCGGACAAGGCGACCGCCGCGAAGGTGCGCGTGCTCATCACCTCCGCCGACAGCGCGGACAGCTGGACGACCGTCGGCGTTTCGGAGGACATCATCGAGGCGAGCTGGATCGCCCTCACCGATTCCATCGACTACGCGCTCATGCGCAGAAAGTAACGGTTTTTTCCGTACGTATCCCCATTTTCGGAGCAACTATGGCCGCGGCTACACTCTTTTCCCTGCAATTTCATACGGACATCGCGGATACGCAAGCGCTGTTCTTCCGCGGGAGCGCCGCGGTGAATGAAAGCGGCGCGCTCGTATTCGGCGCGGGCGGTACCGCCGCGTTCGATACCTATTTCAACCTGTTTTCGCACGAAAAGTACGCGAAGTACTGCGGAATAACTTCCGCGCGCCTTCGCCTGAACGGGCGGGGGCAATTCCGCGTGAAGCTGTTCCGCAAGGCGGAGACGGGCGACGAGCTACTTAAAAGTGCCGACTTTTGCGATTGGTTCGAGCTCGTGTTCGATTTCCCCGCCGGCGGCGGCTTTTTGTGGTTTTCCCTGGAGGCGCCCGCGGGCGGCGAACTGTATTCGGGCGCGTTCGAGGCGGATATTCCCGCGCCGAACGAGGTAAAGCTCGGCGTCGTCATCTGCACCTATAAGCGGGAGGCTTTCGTCGCGCGGAACATGGAACGGGTGCAAAAGGCGATTTCCGCCGCGCCCGAATGGGCGGACAGGCTGCACTTTTTCATTGCGGACAACGCAAAGACGTTAAACCTGCCCGAAAGCCCGCTGTATACGGTGATTCCGAACAAAAACCTCGGCGGTTCGGGTGGGTTTACGCGCGGCATCGTGGAAGTGTGCGGGGATGCTTCGTTCACCCACTTTTTGCTGATGGACGACGATATCTCCTTCGAATTTGCCACATTGGAGCGGACATATCATCTCCTGTGCGCCCTCTCACCCGCACATAAGAGCGCCGCCGTGGGCGGAGCGATGCTGGTGCTGGAGAGGCCGACCGAGCAATACGAATTTGGCGCACGCTTTACGGGGCTGAGCCTTCACTCGCACAACAGCCGCTACGGCCTCGCCGACGCGAACAGCCTGCTCGCCAACGAGCGGGTGCCCGCGCCCAATTTTCTGGCCTGGTGGTACGCCTGCATGCCCGTCTCCTTCGTACAAGATTACGGGCTGCCGATGCCCTTCTTCATCAAGGGCGACGACATCGAATACGGCCTGCGCTGTGTGCGGGATTCGATTTTGCTCAACGGTATCGGAATTTGGCACCAGGATTTCTCTTCGAAATACAACTACGCGCTCGAATACTACCTGAAGCGCAACGAGCAGATTCTGACCGCCATGCACATTTCGCACGGCCGAATCAAGAGCTGCGTGCGGCTGCTGTACGCCGTATTTTTGCAGCTCGCGCTCAGGCGGTACGACTGCGCGGAACTCATCCTGCGCGCCTATGAGGATTTCTTCCGCGGAAGCGAATACCTGAATCAAATCGATGCGGAGGCGCTCAACGCCGAAATCATGGCGCACAAGCCGGAATACGAAGATTTAAAGGAGCTGGAAGCGCGCTGCGGCGTTTCCGCGGCGAACGCGCCGACGCGCCGAAGCGAAAAAAAGCGCCCGCTCTCCCGCGCGCTCGCGCTGTTCGGGGCGGGATACCTGCCGGCGCTGTTCTGTAAAAAGGGCGCCGCGGCGTGCGACGCGAACGAGACGCTGACACCGAAGCCTATGCGGTGCAGGACGATTGTCCACTGCGACAGCTCGCGGGGGCTGGGCTACGCCTGCACGCTGGATACCAAGCGGCGCGCCAAGATACGGCGGCGGGCGTGGAAATACTTTTTCAAGCTGCTGTTCGGGTTCGGCAAATTTGCGCGCGACTACCGCGAAAACCGCGGCCGCGTGTGCAGCGGCGAGGAATGGAACAGGCGCTTCGGCCTATAACAAATTATAGGATGCGCGCGGCGGAAAAAACCGCGGCGCGCCGCCCGAACATAACGAAGGGGGGCGCGGACAGAAATCTGTCCGCGCCCCCTTTTCGCCCTGCGGCGAACCTATCCGGCGAACGCCTCGGCGAGGGCGTTGCCGCGCTTGTACGCGCAATAGCTCGTAATTTCGGGAACGGCAAAATCGAGCGGCCGGATAACCTCCAGCCTCCCCTCCTTAATTTCCTTTTCCGCCATTTTATAGGGCAAAAAGCTGTACCCGTGCCCGTCCAAAAGGTACTGCACGACCTTGCCGCTGTTGTCGATTTCGAAGCGGAAGGCGTGCCGCGGCGGAAAGAGGCTGCGCACGAACTCGCCCGCCTCGCCGAACGCGAAATTGCACATCAAGTATTCGCAGCGGCAAAGCTCCGCCTTGCGGATGCCCGCCTTGTACTCGTTGCGCGCGGGCGCGGCGAGGAGCGCCAGCTTATCCGAGGAAAACTTTTTGCTCTCGTACCCCGCCTTTTTGAGGGGGAGATAGGAGAACGCCATATCGATGAGCCCGTCCTGCAGCATCTGCAAGAGGTCGACGGAGTGGCCGAGCGTCACTTTGACGGCGACGTCCTTTTTTTCGGAAAAAAAGCGGGCGACGAGCGGGTACAGGCTGCTCTCGTAGACGGCGTTGATGGCGCCGATGCGCAGCGTGCGCTCGTAGCGCGCCGCCGCGTTGACCTCCCGCACGAAGCTCTCCTCCAGCTCGTTGATGCGCAGGGCATAGCTCAAAAACAGCTGCCCTTCCTCCGTCAGCTCCACCCCGCCCTGCCGGCGGATGAAAAGTTTTTGCCCCGTTTCGCTCTCCAATTCGGCGATTCGGTTGGTGACGGTGGACTGCGCCACATACATGCGCTCCGCCGTCCGCGTGAAGTTTTTCAGCTTCGACAGCATGATAAACGTCTTGATTCCTTCGCTGTTCATACCCTGCCTCACAATCGCACCGCCCTCCGGCGGCCCCGCGCGCGTAAACCCTTTCCGCCGCGCGGTCAGCGATTCATTTTTTCGATAAAAGCAATTAAAATAATCTATTTTATAAATCGTTTACAAATTATAGCATATGTGATATAATACTGTCAAACAAAAAACCGAAAGTTACAAGGAGATAACAGACGTTATGGGAATGACAATGTCGCAAAAAATCCTCGCGGCGCATGCGGGGCTCGCAAGCGTCAAGGCGGGGCAGTTAATCAACGCCGAGCTGGACATGGTGCTGGGCAACGACATCACCTCGCCCGTCGCCGTAAAGGAGTTTGAAAAGGCAGGATTTTCCTGCATCCAATGCCCCGAGCGGGTGAGCATGGTGATGGACCACTTTACCCCGAACAAGGACATCAAGGCCGCCGAACAGGTGAAAACGGTGCGCACTTTCGCCAATAAATACGGCGTGGAAAACTTCTTCGACGTGGGGCGCATGGGCATCGAGCACGCGCTTCTGCCCGAACAGGGGCTGGTCGGCGCGGGAGATTTGGTCATCGGCGCGGACAGCCACACCTGCACCTACGGCGCGCTCGGCGCCTTTTCGACGGGCGTCGGCTCGACGGACATGGCAGCCGGCATGATGAGCGAGCAATGCTGGTTCAAAGTCCCCTCCGCCATCAAATTCGTGCTGAAAAACAAACCCGCGAAGTACATCTGCGGCAAGGACATCATCCTGCACATCATCGGGCTCATCGGCGTGGACGGCGCGCTGTATAAATCGATGGAATTCGTCGGCGACGGAATCCGATACCTGTCCATCGACGACCGCTTCACCATCTGCAACATGGCGATCGAGGCGGGCGCGAAGAACGGCATCTTCCCCGTCGACGACGTGACGCGCGAATACCTCAACGGACGCTTCCAGCGCGAAATCCGCGTATTCGAAGCGGATGCGGACGCCGAATACGAGCGCACCGTCGAGGTCGACCTCTCCAAACTCGAGCCGACCGTTTCCTTCCCCCACCTGCCCGAAAACACCCGCACCCCCGCCGAATGGGGCGACGTGAAAATCGACCAGGTCGTCATCGGCTCCTGCACGAACGGGCACATTTCCGATTTGCGCATCGCGGCGGATATCCTGCGCGGCAAAAAGGTCGCCAAGGGCGTGCGCTGCATCGTCATCCCCGCGACCAACACCATCTGGAAGCAGGCGATGCACGAGGGATTGTTCGACGTGTTCATCGACGCGGGCGCGGTGGTATCCACCCCGACCTGCGGCCCTTGCCTGGGCGGACACATGGGCATCCTCGCGGCGGGCGAGCGCGCTGTCGCCACGACCAACCGTAATTTCGTCGGGCGCATGGGGCACGTGGACAGCGAAGTATACCTCGCTTCCCCCTACGTTGCGGCGGCGAGCGCCGTTGCAGGCAAAATCGCAACGCCTGACCAAATCTGATTCACGCAAATCTCGGCGGGCTGCCGCCTGTAACCTGTTGCCCGGCAAGCGTATCTCTGCTTTTGCCGCGGCAAAGCACTAAAATAATTGCTCGCGAGAGCAAAAATCGCACTTTTTGCGAGCGCACTCAATTTGCCAATGCTTTGGCTTTGGCGGAAAGAGTGAATGCGGCGATTGTTATAATAATAGAGCCGTAACAAATCGCCGCAGAGAGAAAACCGAATGACGCATACATTGCGCATTGGGTTTTCTCTGAAAATCAAGCGTTTTCTTTCATCTCTTTTGAAAGAAAACGCGCGAAGGAGAATGCTATGACTGTCAAAGGAACTGTTTTCAGATACAAGAGCGACGTGGATACGGACGTTATTATCCCCGCGCGCTATCTCAACACCACCTCCGAGGCGGAGCTCGCCTCCCACTGCATGGAGGATATCGACAAAGATTTCGTCAAAAAGGTTAAAAAGGGCGACATCATCGTGGCGGAGGATAACTTCGGCTGCGGCTCTTCGCGCGAGCACGCGCCCATCGCCATCAAGGCGAGCGGCATTTCGCTCGTCATCGCCAACTCGTTCGCGCGCATCTTCTACCGCAACTCCATCAACATCGGGCTGCCCATCTTGGAGTGCCCCGAGGCGGTAAAGAACATCAAGGCGGGCGACGTCGTGTCCTGCGACCTCTCCAAGGGCGAAATCGTGAACGAGACGACGGGGCAGAAATTTCAGGCGGAGCCCTTCCCCGAATTTATCCAGAACATCATCGACAAGGGCGGCCTCATCGCCTCCATCAAAGCGGGGAAATAGTTTAGCGTGAGAAAGTTCGAGCGTTTATTGGTCGATATACTCATAATTGCCGGCATACTTATTTTTATTGCGTTTATCCCATATATTTGGCTTAGAAGCGGTAACTTTGCAAGTAAAATAGTCGCAACTTGCGTTGCCTGTTGTTTTGCTATTGCTTTAATAATTATTTTCGTCTTGAAACTAATACAAAAGCAACGTTACTGCAACAACGCCAAAAATGCAAATTTACCATTCGTTTATTTGCACGATTGGCACTTGTCAATTCCTTCCGACAGCGCAAGAAGTAGCTCAACGTTATGGATCGATTTTTACGCACAAAAAAAGAGTACTTTAATTGCATTTGCAGAAAATGAAAAAGCAATCAATGAACTCTCGAAAAATCTTACCCAGCAAAATGAAATCGGCTTATACGAAGAAAATTATAAACTTTCTTCGGAATTAGGTTCTCCCGTTGCCCAATTTTTGCTTCCACCCGAAGATATATTGATTCTGCTAAATAAAGAAATAATTGCCGATCAAGCAACTTTTGATTTTTTAAGCCTGTTTATTGATATTGATAAGCTTCAAACAAAGGGTAATAAATTGCATATTATTGAATAACGGATTTTAGAAAACTAATGAAAAAGCTCAAAAAACACACCCTGCGGGCGGAGCGGAATATGGTCTGCGCGCTGTGCGCAATCGTCTTTTTGGTGTTCGCGGGCGCGGCCATTGCGGGCTGGATTGCGGCGCCCTTCCCCGTCGGCGCGGTTCTGACGGGCGTTGCGGCATTCGTGCTCCTGTTTACGGGGATTTTGTCGGGCAGCTGGATAAAATATGCCAAGCGCTTTTACGCGGCGGCGGTCTCCCCCGATTACCCCTGCGCAATTATCGGCGAGGGGCTGACCGTGACTTTTTGCGCCGTATCCCCCGAAAAGGCGGCGGCGTACCTGCGCGAAGGCGCCGCACTCCCTCCCCTGCCCAAGCGGTACACGCGCGAGCAGTGGTCAGAGCGGAGCGATACCGCCAAGGATATCAGGGCGCGCACGCTCGGGGATGCGCAGACTGTTTCCTACCCCGCCGTTTGCCCTGCCGACCTTGCGGCGCTGCAAAACAAAAAATGCGTTCTTTTGCGCAAGACGTATGCGGAAAACCGCGCCGTTTTCGACTATTGCGGGGTATTTGCCGCACAACCTCCGCTCATCGCGGACGAGTGAGCGGAAATCGCCGCATTATGCTATCGTAATTCTAACAAGCCCCGTTTCGGGTCAAAAAACTGAGAGGTAATAACCATGAAAAAACATATCGCAGTCCTCGCGGGCGACGGAATCGGCCCCGAGATCACGGACGGCGCGATCGCCGTCCTCAACAAAGTGGGCGAAAAATTCGGGCACGAGTTCGAATTTGAGCACCTTTTGATGGGCGTTTGCGCCATCGAAGAGACGGGCGAGCCCCTGCCCCAGTACACCATCGACCGCTGCCTCGCTTCCGACAGCGTTCTGCTCGGCGCGGTGGGCGGCGCCGTGGGCGATAAGCGCATCGAAAAGCTGCCCGGGCACCTGCGCCCCGAGGCGGGCCTGTTGAAAATCCGCTCGGCGCTGGGGCTCTATTCCAACCTGCGCCCCGCAAAACTGTTCCCCGCCCTGGCGGGCGCCTGCCCCCTGCGCAAGGACATCGCGGAGAAGGGCATCGACCTCGTGGTCGTGCGCGAACTCATCGGCGGCATCTACTTCGGCGAGCGCGGCAGAGGCACCGAAGAGGGCGGCGAATACGCCTACGATACCGAAAAATACAACGTTTCGGAGGTGACGCGCATCGCGAAGATCGCCTTCGAGCTTGCGAGAAAGCGCAGAAAACACGTTACGTCTATCGATAAAGCGAACGTTCTGGAATCCTCCCGCCTGTGGAGGGAAGTCGTGCACGAGGTCGCCAAGGACTACCCCGACGTGGAGCTGACCGACATGCTCGTGGACAACACGGCGATGCAGCTCGTGAAAAACCCCGCGCAGTTCGACGTGGTGCTCACCTCGAACATCTTCGGCGATATCCTCTCCGACGAGGCGGCGCAAATCACGGGGAGCATCGGCATGCTCGCCTCCTCCTCCCTCGGCGCGACCAAGCGCGGCCTGTATGAACCCATCCACGGCTCCGCGCCCGACATTGCGGGCAAAGACCTCGCAAACCCCATCGCAACCATCCTCTCCGCGGCGATGATGCTGCGCGACTCCTTCGATTTGACGGAAGAGGCGAAGGCGGTGGAAGATGCGGTAAACAAGGTGCTCGACGAGGGCTACCGCACCGCGGACATCATGAGCGAGGGCATGAAGCAGGTCAAGGGCAGCGAGATGACCAAACTCATCGTCGAACGAATTTAATTGCAATACTATTGCGGCGGCGGAGCTTCGGCTCCGCCGCCTTATTTTGTGATAATAAGGGGCGCTGCCATATGGCAGCGCCCCTTTTCACATTATTTTGATTCAAATTTTCCGTCGGAGTCATCCTGCTCTGATTCCTTCTTTTCCCTTTCCTCCGTCTTTTTTAAACGTCTGCTCCGGGCGAGAAAAACCATAGAAAGTACAAACAATACGATATCCGCCGCCAAGAAAAAGCCCATTAAACACCCCAGCACCAAACGCAACGTTTCCATATCTTTTGCAACCGTTAAAGCCGAAATATTCAACCCTCCACCAACTAAGTTACAAATGGCAAAACACAGAAAAAATATCCGATACAGCCTGTCCAGCCGTTTACTTTTTTCTTTCTTTTCCATATCTATCCCCCTGAACATGGAATTACGATGACAGTATACCATATAGACCGTCCGCCGTAAAGTAATTTTAAAAAATATTCAGCCGAAAAAAACGCAGACGTTGACATTCCGGCGCAAAGGTATTATAATAGAAGTTGTATACGGCGGGTGCGGACAAACGCGCGGAGGTGGACTGCTTTGATAGCGGAAAACGTAAAAAAGACGCTCGCGGAGATTGCGGGCGGGAACAATTTGGGCGAAAAAATCACGCTCGTCGCCGCGACAAAGACGCGCACGGCGGACGAAATCAACGAGGCAATCGAGGCGGGTATCACCGACATCGGCGAAAACAAGGTGCAGGAATTCACCGAAAAATTCGACCTCGTGCACGGCGCGAACCGCCATTTTATCGGGCATCTGCAGACGAACAAGGTCAAGTACCTCATCGGCAAAACCTACCTCATCCACTCGCTCGACCGCTTTGAGCTCGCGGACGAGATACAAAAGCGCGCCGAAAAGGTGGGCTGGGTTGCCGACTGCCTGTTGGAGGTGAACATCGGCAGCGAACTTTCCAAGAGCGGATTTTCGCGCGAGGAGGCGCTTTCCGCCTACGAAAAGATGCGCGCCTACCCCAACATCCGCATGCGCGGACTGATGGCAATGCTGCCCCTTTCGGACGATACGCAATATTTGCGCGAATTATGCTTGTCTATGCGGCAAATTTATGATACAATAAGAATAAGCGATACAAACGCGGCATATCTATCCATGGGGATGAGCGGAGACTGGCGGCTGTGCGCGGAGTGCGGCAGCAACATGATTCGCCTGGGCACGAGCCTGTTCGGGCCGCGCAATTACCCCGCGAAGGAATAATTCTGCAAAAAACGATACGGGAGGGAGCGCATGGGGCTGTTCGACAACTTCAAAGAAAAGAACGGCGCAAAGCGGCGCCCGATTCCCGGAGAAATACCCGAGCGGCGCTCCTATACGGGCGCGGACGGCAAGCCGATGCAGATACGCCACCCCCGTTCCTTTGCCGACGTGGAGGAAATCATCGACCGCCTGAAGGATAACCTGACGGTAATCGTGTACCTGAACGAACTTTCGGCAAGCACCGCGGAGCGCGTGACGGACATTTTGAGCGGCGCGATTTACGCTCTGGGCGGCGGCATGGCGCAGCTGCAGAAGGATATGTTCATCTTTACCCCCGACGGCGTGGACACGCAATAGAGCGGCGCAAACGGGACGCACAGCAAACCCGCTACCGCACAAACTTTTGCCGGCCGCGGCGGAAACAGAATTTTGAATTTCATTTTACAGAGCGTTCCTATGGGAACGCCGTCAAGATAATAGCTAAACCGGGAAAAGCGGGCAGATTCTTCTGCCCGCTTTTCTCCGCCCCTTTATTCACGGAAAATCTCTCTGCCCGTGATTTTCCGTGAGTGTTTGGTTTTATCTTTATTATAATCAAATGCGCGTTTCAAAGCCGCGCCTTTGAAAAAGCGCACTCAATTTGGCGAATGCTTTCGCCTTTTGCGGAAAGAGTGAATTTGCGGCATTTTATAATATGTGTGCCCTTAAAAATGCCGCAAAGAGAGAAAATCCCGCCGTTCGGCTTACGCCGACGGCGGGTTGTCTTTTAACTCACGGAAAATCGCAGGCGACAGCTCGCCGAGATTTTCGTGAATCAACTCACTTCTCGTATACGCTCCTCTTCAGCACGCCTATGTACGGGAGATTGCGGTAGCGCTCGGCGTAGTCCAAGCCGAAGCCGACGACGAATTCGTCCTCGCAGTCGAACCCCTTGTAGTCCGCCTCGATGGGCACCACGCGGCGGCTGTACTTATCCAGAAGGGCGCAGATTTTGACCGATTCGGGCTTGCGCGCGTACAGGTTGCGCTTCAGATAGGAAAGGGTATAGCCCGAGTCGATGATGTCCTCGACGATGATGACGTCCTTGCCCTCGATTTTGCGGTCGAGGTCTTTGATGAGCTTGACCTCGCCCGAGGACTTGGCGCCCGAACCGTAGGAGGAAATGGCGATGAAGTCCATCTCCACGGGGATGGTCATGGCGCGCAGGAGGTCGGCATAGAACATGACGCTCCCCTTTAAGATGCCCACCATCAGCGGGGTTTTGCCCGCGTACTCCTTGTCGAGCTGGGCCGCGAGCTCGCCGATGCGCGCCGCGATCTGCTCCTTGGTAAACATGATGCTCTCTACGTCCTGATGCATTTTTATTCTCCTTTTTCTGTCAGTAATATGGTATAGACGTCGGCGTTTTCGCCGATTTTCACCTTTTCGGAAATTTCCACGCCGCACACGGCGAACACCTCTTTGCCGCAGGCGACGAGCGGAATGCCGCCCCGCAGCCGCTGCGGGATCTTTTCGTCGATGAAATACTCCTTCAGTTTTTTCGTGCCCGAGCCGAATTTTTGGAACACGTCCCCCTCTTTTCGGGTACGAAGGACGCAGTTTTCGGGCAGGCGTGCGCCGTCGATATACAGCGTGCGGCGAAGCGATGAGGATTCGGCGGGATGCTTCCCCTGAACGACGCGCACGCAGAGCTTGCCGAACGCGAACTCCCCCTCGCCGAAGGGATATTCGGGCGCGGTTCGGGGCGGCTCTTTCCTGTAAAAGGAAACGGCTCCGTACTCGCGGCGGGCGACGATGCCCTGCGGCAGATCGGCCGCCTTGCCGTTTTCGCCCTCCGCGATATCGCAGATATCGCGCAGGTTCTGCAATGTATAGTCCTTTTCTACCCCGAAATGCCGCAAGGCGAGCACGCACGCGCGCAGAAACAGCGGCTTGGGCGCATTTTCCGAAACGAAGCACACCTCGCCCGCCGTAAAATATTCTTCCGCCAATGTGTACAGGAACTCGTCGTCCTCGCGGGCGGCGCGGGAAAAATTGTACAGCGCCTTATCGAGCGCGGGGAAACGTTCGCGCGCGGGCGCGAGCACCTCCCGCCGCAGAAAGTTGCGGGTGTAGGAAGAGTCGGCATTGCTCTCGTCCTCCCGCCATTCGAGCTTGTTTTCGCGCAGACAGGCGAGGATCTCCGATTTCGGAACGCTGAGCAGCGGGCGGATGATGCCCTTGCCGCGCAGGATGTCCGCATCCTCGGCGCGCGTTTCGGGCGAAATTGCCGCCGCAAGCTCCCGGGCGTTTACAAATCCGCGGATGCCGCCCGCGCCCGTGAGCGCGCTGCCGCGGAATAAATTGAAGAGAACGCTCTCCGCATTGTCGCCCGCGTGGTGGGCGGTGGCGATATAGTCCGCCTTATCCTGCCGCAAAATATCCAGGAAGATGCGGTAGCGGACGGCGCGCGCCGCCGCCTCCGCGCTCATGCCCCACTCTTCGGCGAGGCGGGGAACATTCTCCGAATAGCAGTAGAGCGGGATATTCTCCCGTTCGCACAGCTTTTTGACGAATTCGGTGTCGGCGCGCGAACTTTCGCCGCGGATGCCGTGCTCCACGTTGATTGCCGAAAGCGACATGTTCCACTCCCCCGCCCTCTCTTGGAGCGCGTAGAAAAGGGCGACCGAATCGCCGCCGCCCGACAGGGCGACGCAGATGCGCTTGTTCCGATAGGTTTTCGGGGAGAGGGAAAGCTTCATGCCAACAGTATAAACCAAAAATGCGGAAAAAGCAATCGCTTTTCCGCAAAAGCGGCGCCGCGCGGGGATAAATACGGGTTCGGCGCCAAAAAGGGCGCCGGAGCGGAGCTGCGGGCGCCAAATGCAAAAACCGCACACCGCGCGCGGGCGGTTCGGCAATTACCGCAGCGGTTCGTAGTGCGGCAGGTGCGCGCGCTTGTACAGCGGCTCTGGCAGGGGCAGGCGGCGCGGCTTTCTTTGCAGGCGGTGCAGAATTTTGGCGGCGACGTCTTCGCGCACCTTTTGGTCGTACACCGATTTGCCGAAGTTGAACAGGTACGCCGCCACGCACACGATTGCCATGTACGGCAGAGCGTTCGTGCCGAACAGCTCGCAGCCGAGGATGACGGGCGCGATGAGTGTGTTGGTCGCCGCGCCGAACACGGCGGCATAGCCGAGGCACGCCGCGGCCTCCGGCGGCAGGCCCAGAGCGCCGCCCAAAACCGCGCCGAGGCAGGCGCCCGCCGCGAACAGCGTGGTCACCTCGCCGCCCAAAAAGCCGACGGAGAGGAACGCGGCGGTGAAGAGCATCTTCACGAGCCAATCGTACCAGTACACCTGCCCGCCCGAAACGGCGAAGCCGATGAGGTTGGTGCCGAGCCCCGAATACCTGCCCTCCGACATATAGAGCAGGCAGGAAAGCAGCACTGCGCCGAAAAAGGCGCGGACGTATGCGTTTTTTAAGGACGCGCGCAAAAATTTGCCGATATATTCGCGCGCGATGCAGAAGAACAGCCCCGCCAGGCCGCACGCCGCGCCGAGCGCGATGAGGCGCAAATTGAGGGGCAGAGACAGCGAAGCGGAAAAAACAAATTCCGCCGTAAAATGCTCCAGTCCGCACAGCCCCGCCGTAAAGTAGGAGGCGTAGGAGGCGAAGAAGGAGGCGATGAGCGCGCGCAGGTGCAGGCCGCCGACGACGGTAACTTCCAGCGCAAAGAACAGCGCACAGGCGGGCGTGCCGAACAGGGCGGAAAAGCCCGCCGCCATGCCCGCGACGAGCAGAATTTTATCCGCGTTTTTGATGGGGATGCGTCGGCCGATGTTGCAGCCGATGGCGGCGCCGATCTGGATGCCGGCGCCCTCCCTGCCCACGCTCGCGCAGAAGAGGTGCGCCGTCCACCCGCCCGCGTATTGGAAAAAGGCGCTGCGCAGGGGGAAGCGCTGTTTTTCGCCGCGGCTGACCTGAAATACGCCGCGCATATCCGACGCGGAATTG
The DNA here is from genome assembly GCA_930989535.1 of uncultured Clostridia bacterium. Classification (GTDB taxonomy): domain Bacteria; phylum Bacillota; class Clostridia; order Christensenellales; family Borkfalkiaceae; genus Borkfalkia; species Borkfalkia excrementipullorum. The sequence continues at coordinate 50,074 of CAKNLK010000003.1, forward strand.
CCCCAGCGGCGGAGCATAAAGGCGGTCAGAATGCCGACGGCGGGCAAAAACCACACATACAGCCCGAAGTGCTCCATGCCGAAGGAGCTGAAAAAATCGACTCCCCTGCCGAAGATGCCGCCCGCCGCGCCGACGCCCAGCCCCACCGCTGTGCCGAGCAGTGCGTAGATAAAGGGCTGAAGCCCGAGCGCTATCTCCTTTTTAACGACTTTGTTCATATCTCTTTCCCTTCCGAAAATCATTCCCTATTGTATACGATTCGCATGCAAAAAGCAAGTTATTCCGCGGGCGGCGGGCGCCGCGCTGAAAAAATTTTCGGGCGCAGAATGGGAGCTTTTTATTGCATATCCGCGCAGTCTATGGTATACTTAAACTATATCGGCCGAAAATTGCAGGCGCACCCGGCAGCCCGTACGGCGGGCGCCGCGCTCGCGCGGAAGCGCCGGAAAAGGAACGGAGGAACGGAAAATGAATTACTATGCGGGCATCGATTTGGGCGGCACATTCGTAAAATGCGGCATTATCGACGAGGTCGGCAACATTCTCATCAAGGGCAAAATACCGACGGGCGCGGGGCGGCCGTATGCGGAAATCGCCGCCGACATGGCGCGGCTCGTTACCGACCTTGCCGAAAGGGCGGGCATCTCCCCCGCCGACATCAAGGCGGCAGGCGTCGGCTCGCCCGGCATTGCCGACAGCAAAAACGGAGTTATCGTGTACAGCTGCAACCTCAATTGGGATAAAGTTCCGCTGAGCAAAGAGATGCAAAAACACCTCGGCGTTCCCGTATTTGTGACCAACGACGCAAACGCGGCGGCGCTGGGCGAGAGCTTTGCCGGCGCGGCAAAAAATTATCCGAGCAGCATCTTCATCACCCTCGGCACGGGGGTGGGCGGCGGCATCATCCTCGACGGCGTTCTGTTCGAAGGGAATCGCTCGGCGGGCGCGGAAATCGGGCACATGGTCATCCGCGCGGGCGGCGAAAAGTGCGCCTGCGGGCGCAGGGGGTGCTTCGAAGCGTACGCCTCCGCGACGGCGCTCATACGCCAGACCAAGCGCGCCATGGACAAGGACAGGGCGTCGCAGCTTTGGAAAATTTGCCCGAATTTGGAGGACGTAGACGGAAAAACGGCGTTCGACGGCCTGCGCGCGGGGGATAAAACGGCGGAAAAGGTCGTCAAAAATTACATATCCTACCTCGCGGAGGGAATCGCGAACCTGGCGAACATCTTCCGCCCCAACGCGGTGGTGCTCGGCGGCGGCGTGTGCGCGGAGGGAGACACCCTGCTCGTACCCCTGCGCCGCAAGGTAAACCGCCTGCTGTACGGCGGAACCAAGTATGCGCCCGTCGTTCTGACGGTTGCAACGCTCGGCAACGATGCGGGGCTCGTCGGCGCGGCGCGCTTTGCCATGCAGAACTGCTGAAAAGCGCATAATTTTTCAAAACGTATTTAATAATTCGTAACGCAAAGGCGCACCCGTGCGAGTGCGCCTTTTTTATTTTTTTATCGATGTTTTTCTATTCATTTTCGCCCGATGTGAGCGGCGCGAACCTCGCGCCGACGAACGCCGCCAAACTCTGCGGCGAGAGGCGCATCTGGTGCCCCACCCTGCCCGCACTGACGTAAATTTCCTCGAAAGTCTGCGCGCTTTCGTCGATAAAGGTGCGGAAGCGCTTTTTCATGCCCACGGGCGAGCACCCGCCGTGAATATAGCCGGTGAGCGGCTCGAGCTCCTTTTGCTTAATCATGGCGACCGACTTGGCGCCCGCCGCCTTTGCCGCCAGCTTTAAATCGAGCGAGGCGCACACGGGTACGCAGAACACGAAATGCTCCCCCTTATCCGACACCGTGACCAGCGTTTTGAACACGCGGTGCACGTCCTCCCCCAGCTGCTCGGTGACGAGCATGCCGTCGGTAATTTCGGGCGGGTAGGTAAAGGGGGTATAAGGTATCTTTTTCGCGTCCAGAAGGCGCATGGCGTTCGTTTTATCCATATCATTCTCCGTATGATTTTCCACTATTATACACCATATCGGCGCAAATATCCAATAAAAAGTGCGGCAAAATACAAAAATTTGCGCCGCGGCGGACGGAGAAGCATTGACATTTTCCGCGCAAATTGCTATGATAGGCGGGCACGCAAAAAAGTAAGAATTTCGCTTTCGGAGAGAGTAGGATGAAGGCGCTCGATTTAGGCAGCCCGCGGGTGCTGCCCACCGTTTTGAAACTTGTGATTCCCGCGATGATTGCGCAGTTTATCAATGTTTTGTATTCCATCGTCGACCGCATGTACGTCGGCAACATCGCGGGCATCGGCGATACAGCGCTCGCCGCCGTGGGCGTTTGCGCGCCGGTAACGACGCTCATATCCTCCTTCGCCTTCCTCATCGGCACGGGCGGCGCGCCGCTGTTTGCGATGGCGCTCGGCGAGGGAAAGGAGGATAACTCCAAAAAAATCCTCACCAACGCGCTGTATTCGCTCGCCGCGCTCGCGCTCATTGTGACGGCGCTCGTATTCGCATTGCACCGGCCGCTCCTGAACACCTTCGGCGCGAGCGAAACGACCTTTGCCTACGCGAAGCAGTACCTCTTAATCTACACGGCGGGGGCGGTTTTTTCCATCACGGCGACGGGGCTGAACCAGTACATCACCGCGCAGGGGTATTCGGGCATGGGGATGCTGACCACCGTAATCGGCGCGGCGGCGAACATCGCGCTCGACCCGCTGTTCATCTTCGTTTTCCGCATGGACGTGGCGGGCGCGGCGCTGGCGACCGTCCTGTCGCAGTTTTTATCCTTCGCGTTCGTCATAACCTTTCTGCTGTGGAAGAATACGAAGATTCGCCTCGCCCTCGGCAAATGCGACTTTAAGCTCATCGGAAAAATTATCAAACTCGGCATTTCCCCCTTTCTCATTATGGCGACGGACAGCGCCATCATCATCGTATCGAACGCAATTTTGCAGGCGCGCGGGGGCGCGGAGGGGGATTTGTGGATTACCGTTTCGACAATCGTGCAGGCGTTTTTCCAGCTCATCACCATGCCGATGATGGGCATCAGCACCGGCTCGCAGCCCGTTATAAGCTACAACTACGGCGCGAAGAACACGGCGCTCATCAAACGGGCGGAAAAGTACATCGTGGGGCTGTGCCTGCTGTTCACGACGGCGATGACCGTTCTATCCCTGTTCGCGGCGGGCCCCTTCGTTTCGCTGTTCACCTCGAACGCGGAAATCGCCGAACGCAGCGTTTGGGGCATCCGCGTGTTCATGCTCGGCGTGATCCCCCTCTCCTTCCAGTACGCATTCGTGGACGGGCTGACCGCGCTCGGGCAGCCGCAGTACGCCATCACCCTGTCGCTGACGCGCAAGCTCGTCGTGTTCCTCGGCTGCCTCATCGTATTGCCCGTCTTTTGGGGCGCGCAGGCGGTGTTCTTTGCCGAGCCCGCCGCGGACATCTTTTCCGCAATTCTGAGCACCGTCCTCTTTTTAATCGTATTCCCGAAGATATTGAAAAAGAGGGAGGCCGCGCCGCCCGCACCGCAGCAGCAATAAAACGATAAAAACAAAAAAACGGAGCGATCTCGATTAGAGGTTGCTCCGTTTGCGTTAAAAGGATATTCCGTCGAATTACATTTGATTGCCGCCCCTATCTGCCGATGAAAAAGATGCGGCGCAGGGAGGTATAAATTTTGCGCCAGCACTTGGCGAGCGCCTCGTTGGTGAACTTGGCGCCCATTTCCGCCTCCTCGCGCAGGGTGAGCGGCGCGGACAAATCCGCCCAGGCGTCGACGTAGTGCGCGCACAGCCGCTCGGGGCTGTCGAACAAAAACACGAGGTTGTCGTACAAATACGGCTTGACGAGGGCGAGAAAATCCGTCTTTTCCGCTTCCTCCTCGAACTCGTCGATGAGGTATTCGATCGCCTTTTTGTCCTTCTTTTCGATGTGCATGAGGTAGGAAAAGACGAGCTCGTCGCCGCGCACGGCGTAGTTGCCGTCCACCGAATAAAACTGAAACCCCTTTTCGTCGAAAAAGCGGAAGAAGGCGGCGTCCAGCCCGTCGAACAGCCCGCTGCGCAGCCAATGCGCCGCGAGTTTGAGTTCCTTGCCCGCCCGCTCGACGTGGTAGGTGACGAGCACCTGCAATTCCCTGCCCCGGCCGCACTTGTTGTATTCGCGCGTCTCCTTTTCCTCCGCGCGCGCGGGCGTGCGCTCGAGCGGGCACAGGGGTATCTCGCCGAAGGTCTGTTCGACGGCGCGCTCGTCCTCCGCCGAAAAGGCGCCCGCCAGAAACAGGCACATTTCCCTGGACAAAAGTTTTGCGCGAACCTCGTTCACCTCGGCCATATCCAGCCCCTCCAGAACGTGCCAGCTGCCGAGGATGGAGTTGATATAGCGGGAATCGAACCACAGTTCGCGCAGAATATCCCCCGCGCGGCCGTCGTAGAAGGCGTTTTCAAAAATTTCGTTGCGGATGACGGGGAGAACCCTGTCAAAATCCTCCCGCTCGTAGTCCGTTTGGGTGAGCATGGAGTGCAGGAGTTCGAGCTGGGGCAGGAACACCTCCCGGCGGCAGCAGAAGTTAAAGCACATATAATTGACGGCTGTGTAGCCGTTGATTTCGGAGCCGCGCGAGGTCATTTCGGCGTTGATTTCGGGCGCGCGGCGCTCGCCCGCCCGCTCGAAGAACATATGCTCGACGAGGTGGTACACCCCGGGCGTCGCTTCGGGCACGAAGGGCAGGACGACGGAAAAGGCGATTGTATTCAGCTGCGGCGCGCGGAAGGATATCAGCTGCGCCCCGTTTTGCAGGCGCTTGCTCGTTTCGGCCGAAAAATCCATATTTTTCCTCCTTTTTTGCCGCTCCCCTTGCGGCGATTTACGGGAATATTGTTGCGAAGTTTAACCCCTGCGCGCCGCCTCGGCGGCGGCGAGGATATGTTCGCGCGTGCGCTCCAGATGCTCCCGCGTGTGCGCGAAGGATACGAACATCCCCTCGAACTGCGAGGGGGCGACGTATTCGCCCGCGTCCAGCATGGCGCGGAAATAGGCGGCGAATTTCTTTGTATCGCACTTCGCCGCTTCGGCATAGTTTTGCGGCGCGCGTTCGGCAAAAAACGGGGTCAGCACCGAGCCGACGCGCCCGCACGGCACGCCCGCCTCGGCGAACGCCTTCTCCAAAAACGCGCCCTTTTCCTCCAGGGCGGGGTAGATTTCCGCCTTGCCTTTGCGCAGAATTCGGAGGGCCGCCAGCCCCGCGGCGGTGGCGACGGGGTTGCCCGACAGGGTGCCTGCCTGGTACACCGGCCCGAGCGGCGCCACAAATTCCATGACGTCACGCCGGCCGCCGTAGGCGGCGAGGGGCAGGCCCCCGCCCACGATTTTGCCGTACGCGGCGAGGTCGGGTTTGACGCCGTACAATTCCGCCGCGCCGCCCCGGGCGACGCGGAAGCCCGTGATGACCTCGTCGAAGATGAGGAGCGCCCCGTTTTCATCGCACAGGCGGCGCAGTTCCCGCAGAAAGTTCCCCTGCGGCGGCACCACACCCATATTCGCCGCGACCGGCTCGACGATGACGCAGGCGATTTGATTCGGGTTCGCCGCAAACAGCCGCGAAACGCTCTCCGCACTATTATATTCGGCGACGAGGGTACAATTCGCATACGCCGCGGGAACGCCCGCCGAATCGGGTGAGGCGCCCGTGAGGCAGCCCGAGCCCGCTTTGACGAGGAGCCCGTCCGAATGGCCGTGATAACAGCCCGCAAATTTGACGACTAAATCGCGCCCCGTGAACCCGCGCGCAGCGCGGATGGCGGACATGGTCGCCTCCGTGCCCGAATTGACCAGCCGCACCAGCTCCATGTGCGGGCAGGCGGCGCGGATTTCCTCCGCAAGTTCGACCTCCGCCGCCGTGGGTGCGCCGAACGAGGTGCCGCGCTCCGCCGCGGCCTGCACCGCCGCGACGACTTCCCGCCGCGCGTGCCCCAATACCAGCGGGCCCCAGCTCATCACATAGTCGGTGTAGGCATTGCCGTCCGCGTCGTAAATCGTATCCCCCTCGCCGCGGGCGATGAAGGGCGGCGTTCCGCCGACGGCGCGGTACGCCCGCACGGGCGAATTGACTCCGCCGGGGATGACCGCCTTTGCGCGCTCAAACAGCGCCGCCGAATTATCGGTGCGCCTTTGCGCGGTATTTTTGCCGAAATGTACACTTTTTTGCGAATCGTTCATGCTTTTTTGCTCCGTTTATCCTGTCGGGCTCCTTTTACCGAATCACTCGCCCCTGCTCCATTGCGCGAAGTCGAGCGCGTGATAGGTGATGACGATATCCGCGCCCGCGCGGAAGAATGCGGTGAGGATTTCGGTTACGATTTTCCGCTCGTCGAGCATCCCTGCGGCGGCCGCCGCCTTGACCATGGAATACTCCCCGCTCACGTTATACACGGCGAGGGGCAGCAAAGTGTTTTTCCGCGCCTCCGACAACACATCGAGATACGCGAGCCCCGGCTTGACCATGAGCATATCCGCGCCCTCCGCCTCGTCCGCCGCGAGTTCGCGCAGGGCCTCCCGCCCGTTGCGGAAATCCATCTGATACCCCTTGCGGTCGCCCGACTGCGGGGCGGAATCGGCCGCGTCGCGGAAGGGGCCGTAGAATGCGGAGGCAAACTTGGCGCTGTACCCCAAAATTGGGGTGTTCGCATACCCCGCTCCGTCCAGCGCGGCGCGGATTGCGGCGACGACGCCGTCCATCATCGACGAGGGGGCGACGATATCCGCCCCCGCTTTTGCCGCCGCGAGCGCCGCCTTGGCGTGCAGGGGGAGTGACTTGTCGTTATCGACCCCGCCCCCTTCAAGCATTCCGCAGTGGCCGTGCGATGTGTATTCGCACAGGCAGATATCCGCGATGATGAGCAGATTTTTGCCCCGCTTCGCGCAATATTCCTTCAAAAACCGCACCGCGCGGGGCACGACGCCATCCTCGTCCCACGCGCCGCTGCCGCACGCGTCCTTGTGCTCGGGGATACCGAACAGCAGAACGCCGCCGATGCCCGCCGCCAGCACCTCGTCCGCAATTTCGCCCAGACGGTCGACGGAATAGCGGTACACGCCGGGCATGGATTCGATTTCTTCCTTGACGTTTTCGCCATAGCGCACGAAAATCGGATAGATGAGTTTATCGGTGCGCACCGCCGTTTCCGCGACGAGCGCGCGCATCCCCTCGCTCTGCCGCAGGCGGCGCAGCCTTGCAAATTTTTCGTTCATGGCCTCTCCTTTGCGGCTCGCTCTGCCGCCTCCGCCAGCTCCTCCGCCCGCGCGCTCCTGCACACGGCGGGCGCATAGCCGCGCAAGCGCAGTTCCTTTGCCGCCTCTTCGCCGATGCACACGGCGGCAGCTCCCGCCTTTAAGGCGCATTTTTCGAGCAGGCACTTTGCCCCGAACGCCGAACCGAAGGTGACGACCTCCGCCGCCGATACCCGTTCCGCCGCCCGTTCGAGCAAAGCGGGGTCGGGCGAGAGTTCGTACACGGCGAATTGTTCTCCCGCTCCCGAAAGCCGCCCCGCGCCCTGTTTGGCGCGCAGGAGCGCCGTTTTTTCCCTTTTGGCGCCCCGCGCGGCGAGCGCTAGAGCGAGGGCGTCCGCGGTGTAAACCTCGGGTATGAGGTCGGGAATAAAGCCGAAACTTTGCAGCGTTTGCGCCGTGTGCGGGCCGATGGCGGCGAACTTTTTGCCGCCGAACGCGCGCAAATCGATACCCATTTCTTTGACCTGTTCGAAGAACAGCCGCACGCCGTTTTCGGAGGTGAAAACCAGCCACTCATAGTTTTGCATTTTCGCAAAAAAACCGCTCAAATCGAGGGGGATGGGCAACAAAAAGGCGCAGTTTTCCGCCGAAACGCCCCTTTCCCGCAGAATACCGCACACGCGCGAAACGTGCGCGGGCGTGCCCGTGACGCATATCTTCGCGCGGCGTTTCTCCGCGCCGCCCTCGCATAGTTCAGCCCCGTTTTTCGGCGCGCTTTCGGTGCAATTTTTTGCACACGTACCGCCGTTTTCCGCGCCCGCCATGGCGGGAAACAGCGCGGGCGAACAGACTTTGCCCACCACGACGGTGAGCGGCGCGGGAAGGGAAGCGGCCCGCTCCTCCAGCTCGCACAGAGGGCATTGCACGCAGACGGAGTTTTCCGCCCCCGCCGCGGACAGGAGCGCGGCGGGCATATCCGCCGCCATACCGCCGGCAAGCAACCCGCGCATGATGTCCCCCGCGGCCGCCTTCGCCATCAAAAACACGAGCGTTTCCTCCGCCCTTGCGTACTTGGAAAAGTCGGGCGCGCCCTCCGCCGAATGCGCCGCGAGCACGGTAAACCCGCGCGCGGCGCCGCGGTGGGTGACGGGGATGCCCGCAAGTTCCGCCGCCGCGATTGCGCTGGTGACCCCCGGCACCGCCTCGCACGCGATGCCCGCCGCCCGCAGGGCGAGCAGCTCCTCGCCGCCGCGGCCGAACACGAACGGGTCGCCCCCTTTCAGCCGCACCGTGACGGGGTATTTTTTGCCGCATTCAATTAAAATCCGATTGATTTCGCTCTGCTCGGCGCTGTGTTCGCCCGCGCGCTTGCCCACGAAAATCCGCTCGCAATCGGGCGGGCAGAAATCCAAAAGTTCCTCGCGCAGAAGGCTGTCGTACACGACGCAACTGCAGTTTTTTAAGAGTTCGGCGCCGCGCAGGGTGAGCATTCCCCTGCCCGTGCCCGCGCCGACGAGATATACTTTATTCATGCGAGCCTCCCCGCGAGCAGGGCGATGCTCTCCGCGCCACCGTACTCGGTTTTGGCGATGCGCCCCTCGAGCTGGGCGTATAAAACCGCGCCGTCGAAATACGCGCCCGCGCCGCCCGTGCAGCTGCCGCCCAGCGCGCGCTGGCACGCCCGCTCGATTTGCGCCGCCCTGCCCGCCGCCTCGTCCGCGACAAACCTGCCCGCCTCGCCCTCGACGGCGATGATTCCCTGGCACGCCGCGGGTACGAGGAGTTCGGGCGGAATCGGCTCAATTTTCACCCGTTCGTCGGTAAAGCCCAGCCTGTCCAGCCCAGCCCGGGCGAGGATGAGCGCGTCGAACTCGCCGCGGAGCATCTTTTCGATGCGCGTATCCACGTTTCCGCGCACGGGCAGCACTTTTGCGCCCGGGCAAAGCCGCGATACGGCCGCCGCGCGGCGGGGCGACCCCGTGCCGACGGTGCGGATTTCCCGCCCGAGGACGCGTACGAGCGCGTCGCGCGCGTCGGCGCGGGGAAGGCAAAAAAAGCCGTCCTTTTCCTCGCCCGCGGGCAAATCCTTCGCCGAATGCACGGCGACGTCGATTTCGCCCCGCGCAATCAATTCGGAAAACACGTCGGTGAACGCGCCGCGCCCGATTTCGGCGAGGGAGGAGCGGATGTCCTCGTCGCCGCGGGTGCGGACGATTTTGATTTCCGCAGCAAAGCCCGCCGCGCGGAACGCCCCTGCCGCCAGTTCCGCCTGCGCGAGCGCGAGGCGGGAGCCGCGCGTGCCGATTTTTACCGTTTGCACCCTTCTTCCTCCCCGAGGCGGCAGAGCGCACCGCGCGCCGCCGCAGTAAATTCTTCCCGTACCGCCGCAATATATTCGCGTTCGGGCAAAGTTTTGCGCATTTTTTCCGCATTTTCGGCGAGTTCCGCGAGGTTTTCGGGTAAAACCCGCTCCAGATATTCCCGCAAAATTTTTGCGAGAGCGGGGGACGCTCCGCCCGTGGAGATGCCCACGCTCACCCCTCCGCGCAGAATTTGGGCGGGGAAAAAGAAATCGCAGTTTTCCGCGTCGTCCACGCAGTTGACGGGGATATGCCGCGCGCGGCAGTCCTTCGCCACGCGCGCGTTGAACGCCCCGTCGTCCGTCGCGGCGACAACAAAATCGGCGCCCTCCAGAAGCGCGGGCGAATATGCCTCCGCGACCCGCGCGCACAGGGGCGGAAGCTCCGCAACGAACGTTTCCGCGCAGGCGACGACGCGCGCGCCGTACGCGGCGAGCGTTTGCGCCTTGCGCAGGGCGACCATTCCCCCGCCGACCAACAGGCAGGTTTTGCCGCATATATCCGCCATGAATGGAAAACAAGCCATCCTATCTCCTTTTTATCTCTCCCACGCACGCAACATATAACCCCGCAACGAGCACGTTTTACGGATTTTCCTTTCCCGCAAGCAGCGCCTCTGCCCGCGCGCAGAACGCCGCCGCGTCGCTTTTTCGCAGAACGTACAGGCTTTTCCGTTCCATTTCGGGCAATGCCGCGAGCGCGGGGGCGCACTTGCGCGCCGCCTCGTCCGCAAAGAACTGTTCGGCGCGATTCTCCGCGATTTTTTCGGCGGCGGCAATGGCAGAGCGTTTTTTCGCGTTGTTCTCCTCCGCCGCCGCGCGGAAGCCGTCAATCCCCAAAAAGGTACAGCCGGAGATATCGGCTACGCCCGCCTCGATATCGGGCGGGACGGACAGGTCGATAAACAGCCGCGGCTTTTGCGTGCGCAGCGCAGCCGCGGCCCTTTCCGCCGCGAACACCGTGTGCGGGGATGCCGTGGCGCTTATGATGACGTCCGCATCCTCCAAAAACGCGTAGCGTTCGGCGTAATCCGCCGCCGTGACCCCTTCCGCGCTCGCCGTAAAAGCGTGGCGGCGGGAGGTGGCGACGATCCTCCATCCGCCTTTCGAGGCGATGTTTTTGAGCACCGCGCCGCCCATTTTGCCCGTGGCGCCCACGATGAGCGCGCTGCCGCCCGCGCAAAAGCGGAAGGCGGCGTTCGCCGCGAGCGTGGCGATCGAGCAGGCGAGGGAGGAAATTTTCGTTTCCGCGCGCACCCGCTTGCCGCAGGAGAGCGCCGCCTGAAACGCCGCGTCCATTCCGGCCGAAGCGCCCAGCGCGCGGGAAAACTCGTAGCAGTGCCGCACCTGCCCGAGGATCTCGTCCTCCCCTTTGAGCATGGACAGCAACCCCGCCGCGAGGCGGAACAGCCGCAAAACGGCCTCCCTGCCGCCGCAGAAAAAAAAGCCTGCCGCGCCGCTCCCTTGGGCATTATCTTCGCGCGAGCAAGCCGCCCGCTCCTTTAAAAATGCGGAAAACGCCCGCTCGGCTTCCGCGCGCGGGCAGGGAAAATACAGTTCCGTTCTGCCGCAGGTGACGACGGGAACCGCCCCTCCCAAAGGCAGAAAGCGGCGGCACAACTCCTCCCGCTCGCGCGCGGTGAAGGCGTATCGTTTGCGTTCCTCCACGCCCGCCGCGGCGCCGTCCAAATACAAACAATTCATGTCCTTTTCGAAAAAGAAGGGGCGGCAACGCCCCTTCCGCTCCGTCGATTTAATTTTTCGTGAGCCTGCGCTCGACGTTTTCAAAGCCCAGCCGCGCCACCGTGTCGGAGAAGCGCTCGCCGTCGATGCCCTCGTCGCGGAACAAGTAAATCGCCCGCTCGATGACGGCAAGGACTTCCTCCTCGCCCGTGAAAATTTTGGACAAAGCGCGCCCCTGCGCCACGCGCTTGCCCCAGCGCCCGCCGATGTAAATCTTGTAGCCGTCCTCATAGCTGACCGCGCCGAAGGGACAGCGGTTTTTACAGCGGCCGCAGTGGTTGCATGCCTCGGGCGGGATGACCGCCTTGCCGTTTTCCAGCCGCGCCGCCTTGACGGGGCAATTCAGTTCAACCTGACACTTTTTGCAGCCGCGGCACTTTTCGGCGTCGACGGTCGGAACGCGCTGGCCGATGACGCCGACGTCGTTCAGGTCGGGCTTGACGCAGTTGTTCGGGCAGCCGCCCACGGCAATTTTGAATTTGTGCGGCAGCGCCACGTCGCGCATGCCCTTATAGAATTTTTCGTGAATCTTTTTGGAGAGGGCGAACGTATCGATGAGCCCGTATTGGCAGGTCGTGCCCTTGCAGGAGACGACGGGGCGCACCTTTTTGCCCGTGCCGCCCGTTTCCAGCCCGTGCTCCGCCAAAAAGGCGATGAGCGGCTGGATATTTTCGTACTTGACGCCCTGGATTTCCAGCGTGAGGCGCACCGTCATGGCGACTTCGCCCGAGCCGAACTTTTCGCTCGCCTCGATAATCGCGCGGTGCTGGGCGGCCGTGATTTTGCCGTTGACGGTGATGACGCGCACGTTGAACACGTCTCCGTACCGCTTATCCTGCAGGCAGCCGAGCGCCTTAACCCGCTTGACCTCTTCGGGGGTGATTTTTGTATCCATCGCAATAACCTCCGTTCTGCGCCCGCGGCGCGTTATTCTCTCGGCCCCTATTGTACCATACCGGCGGCGCTTTGTCAATTTTCGCCGCAAAATCGCAAAAAGAATTGCCCGCCGCCCTGCGCTGCGCAACAAACGCCCGCTCACAGGATGCGGAAAACATTTTTATGATAATCGAGTTTTCCCTCTTTTTTCAATTTGGCGAGCACCGCACAGAGGGCGCTCCGGTCGCACCCGAGGTAGTCCGCCATGCCCTGCCGCCCGAACGGAACGCTCACGAGCGGCCTGCCCTGCGAACGCGCGAGCGAATACAGGTAGGAGAGCACCTTTTCCGCAAGCGTGTGCCGCGTGAGGTGTTCGATGCGCTCGGTGAGGAACAGATTTTTGCGCGCGAACAGCCGCAGGGCGTTCGCCGCAAGGCGCGGATAACGCGGCGAAACCGCGATGCGCTCCGCCGAAAGCCACAGAACGCGCGAATCCTCCGCCGCGCGCACACTGACTGCAAGCGGCGCGCCCGAAAAGGCGAACGCCTCCGCGAACAGTTCCCCCGCCGAAAGGTGCGCGACCAATACCGGATTGCCGCCCGCGTCCTCGCGCACTACGTCCGCCCCGCCCGAAAGCAGGATTCCGACGCTTTCGCACCGCTCGCCCGCGCGCAGGAGGGTTTCCCCCGCCGCGTAATTCCCCTCCCGCGCGTTCAAATCCCGCAACGCCGCGGAGGCATCTACCCCCGCAAAGAGGGGCAGCTTTGCAATTGCGGACAGACTATCCATACGCCCTCCGAAATGTTGTAATTACAACGGAATTGTTGCGAAGATTGTACTATAATCGGAGAGCAAAGTCAAGGAAAAAGGAGAAAGCGATATGATACGCAAGATTATTACAATAGACGAAGAAAAGTGCAACGGGTGCGGTTTGTGCGCGGCGGCGTGCCACGAGGGCGCCATCGGCATGGTAAACGGCAAGGCGAAGCTGCTGCGCGAGGACTACTGCGACGGTTTAGGAGACTGCCTGCCCGCCTGCCCGACGGGTGCGATTTCCTTTGAGGTGCGGGAGGCGCCCGCCTACGACGAGCAAGCGGTGCTTGCCGCAAAGGCGGAAAAAGCCAAAAGCGAGCAAGCTCCCCTGCCCTGCGGCTGCCCCGGCTCGCAGGCGAAGCGCATCGAGCGCAAGAGCGCGCAAAGCGGCGCGCCCGCGTGCGAAACGGAGAGCGAATTGCGGCAGTGGCCGGTGCAAATCAAGCTGGTGCCCGTCCGCGCGCCGTGGATGGACGGGGCGGATTTGCTGATTGCCGCCGACTGCACCGCCTACGCGTACGGCGATTTCCACCGCAAATTTATGCGCAACAAGGTCGTGCTCGTCGGGTGCCCCAAGCTGGACGAGGGGGATTACGCAGACAAGCTGACGGAAATCCTCAAAAATAACGACATCCAAAGCGTGCACATCGTGCGCATGGAGGTGCCCTGCTGCGGCGGCATTGTAAACGCCGCCAAGCGCGCATTGCAGGCGAGCGGAAAATTTATCCCCTGGCACATCACGACGATTTCGACGGACGGAAACATTTTATAATTTAAAGCGGGGCGCGCGGCAAAACTGCCGCGCGCCCCGCTTTGATTTAAACCAACTCTCCGAGCGCAATCGAGTACACGTGCGACATGCGCGTGCGCGTGAACAGCTTGTATTTGTTGCTCAGCGACTCGAATAAAATGTACAGCCTGCCATCCTTGACGGCGATTTCCTCGCTCATGCAGGGCGCCGTGATTGTCGTTTTGAGGTTGGACGAATCGAGCATGTACAGCGGCACGCTCGCGCCGCCGACCTCGAGCGATTTATCCGCCTGCCCTCCCAATACGTTTTCATATACCCAAATCGTCGAATCGGGCAGGCCGTAGGAGCAGGAGAGCGCGATGCCGCCCTCGTACACCGCGATGCCCTGCACCTGTTCGCGCACGGAAACCGCAAAGCTCGGCTCGCCCGCGGGCGCGCCCGCTTCGTCCACTTCGTACGCGTATACGACGGCGCAATTCATGGAGCCGTCCGCCGTCTGCAGGTGGTGGCTTTCGGGCGTTTCGTAGTTGCCGGGGCGATAAAATTCGCCCACGTACAGCATATTTTCGGTATATTGGCAGAAGGCAGCGTTCAGCCCCGCTTCGAAATAGTCCGCCTCGACCGCCCCGCCGCTTTCCGCCGCGAGCGCCCCGGCAAGGGAAACGCGCGCGATGCGGTTTCCGCTCGCGACGTACAAAAATTCCTCCGAGCAGGCGACACCGCCGAAGTGCGACTCGTCCGCCGCGCCCTTTTCAATCAGGGTGATATACTTTTCCGTCCCTTCGCCGTCCTCGTCGATGAGGTACACGCGCGAGGGGCCCTTGGACAGATATCCGCTCATCGCAAAGGTATACCCTTCCTCGTTTTCGGGCAGGGCTGTAAGCCCCTGCGGGCACACGCCGTCGGAAAGCCCGGGGATGGCGAACTCCCGCCGCGCGAGCGAATCGAACTGCGGGTAGGACGCGCCGCAGTACCAGACAACCAAAAAAATGCCGAGGGCGAGCACGGCCGCCCCGACGATGCACAGGGCGATGCGCCCCTTTTTGCTCTTTTTTTCAGACATTGCTTTTTCTCCTTGCCGCCATTGTACCACAATTTGCGCCCCTTTGCAAGGAAGTTTTTTGCCCCGCGCCGCAAAAAGAGGGAGAGGAAACGCAGAACGGTTTCCTCTCCCTCGATTGCTCTGTCTAATCTGTTTTTTTTACATATTGTCGTCCAGCGGATGCCCGCAATGCGGACACTTTTTGAACGCCATCCGCCGATAGATGCCCAGCGGCACATTGCAATACGGGCAGCGGTGGCAAGCCCAACAGACAAAATTTGTAATACCCCCGATAGCAACCGCGATGACAATGCATAATGCAGGATGCAGGTGCGTACAAACTCCTAAAACAAGACAGACGATTGTACCGACAATATAGCCGAGTACGGTTATCGCCTGATAAAACCCCAATCTTCTTCTTTTCATTTCTCCTCTCACGAAGTTCCCCAAAAAAGAGGTTTTGCCCCTTTCCTCCCTTCGGCAATTCTATAATAATCCTCCTTTGTAATAATTTTATCCTGCAATTGTAAAATTTTTGTAACTTGTGCCGCGCGCCCTTTCCGCACATTTCCTTAAAAAATGTCGATAATTGTGGAACATACAAGATATTGTGTTTCACAAAAAATATTTGCCCCAACATATTGACAAGCGCCGCCGCCGGTGCTATAATAGAACCCTACCGAAAAATCAAGCGAAAACCATTGCACCGAACAGCGGTGAACGATTTGCTCGCAAAGGAGAGGTGAAACAATGTTGACGACAGGAATGATTGCGGACAAAAAGGCGACGAGGATGGTGGCGCACCGCGGGCTGTCCGGCATCGAGCGGGAAAACACGCTGCCCGCGTTCGTGGCGGCGGGGAACCGCAGCTACTTCGGCATCGAGTGCGACGTGCACGTGACGAAGGACGGAAAGTACCTCGTATACCACGACGACAGGACGAACCGGCTGTGCGAGCGGGATATGGCGCTCGAAGAGAGCACGGAGGCACAGCTGCGCGCGCTGCGCATCAAAGATTCGGGCAGCGAAGCGTACACGGATTCGCTCAAGCTCCCTTATCTTTCCGAGTATATCGCGGTATGCGCGCGCTACGGGAAGACGGCAGTCGTCGAACTGAAAAACCCGATGACGGCGGAACACATCGCGAATATCGTGCGAATCTGCGAGGAAGGGTACAGCCTTGCCGACGTCGTCTTTATTTCCTTTTGCTTCGAAAACCTCGTGGAGGTGCGCAAGATTAAGCCGGAGCAGACGGTGCAGTTTTTGTGCGGCGAATACACGGAAGATTTGCTGCCGCGGCTGAAAGAGCACCGCTTCGATTTGGATATCTATTACAAGGCGCTGACGAAGGAGCGCGTCGCGGCCATGCATGCGGCGGGAATTCGCGTCAACTGCTGGACGTGCGACGATAAGGCGGAAGCGGAAGAATTGATATCGTGGGGTGTAGACTACATCACGACCAATATTTTGGAGTGACGCAACAGAAATTTCGGCAACGCCGGCGCAAAAACGGCGCCGCGGCGGAGCCGCTATGGTAAGGGAATTCAGAAAGCGCTCCCGACGGAAACGCTTTCTTCCAGAGATATATTTAGCGACAGGAGAGACTTATGTATCAGGTTATCAAACGGGACGGACAAATTGCAGA
Organism: uncultured Clostridia bacterium; assembly: GCA_930989535.1. Taxonomy (GTDB): domain Bacteria; phylum Bacillota; class Clostridia; order Christensenellales; family Borkfalkiaceae; genus Borkfalkia; species Borkfalkia excrementipullorum. The sequence continues at coordinate 66,546 of CAKNLK010000003.1, forward strand.
ATTTGACATCAAAAAGATTGCCCTGGCAATCACGAAAGCGTTCGACGCGGTGCAAAAGCAGTACCACCCGAGCATCATCGACATGCTCGCGCTGAAGGTGACTGCGGATTTTGAGCCGAAGATTAAAGAGGGGAAAATCGCCGTCGAGGACATTCAGGACAGCGTGGAGGCGGTGCTCTCCGAGGCGGGGTATGCGGACGTGGCGAAATGCTACATCCTCTACCGCAAGCAGCGCGAGAAAATCCGCAATATGAACTCGACCATGCTCGACTACAAGGCGCTCGTGAACAGTTATGTAAAGGCGACCGACTGGCGCGTGAAGGAGAATTCGACCGTGACCTATTCGGTGGGCGGGCTCATCCTCTCCAACAGCGGCGCCATCACCGCCAACTACTGGCTTTCGGAAATTTACGACGAGGAAGTGGCGAACGCGCACCGCAACGCGGAAATCCACATCCACGATTTGTCCATGCTGACGGGCTACTGCGCGGGCTGGTCACTCAAACAGCTCATCCAGGAGGGCTTGGGCGGCATTTCGGGCAAGATTACCTCCGCCCCCGCCAAGCACCTTGCGACGCTGTGCAACCAGATGGTCAACTTTTTGGGAATCATGCAAAACGAATGGGCGGGCGCGCAGGCGTTCAGCTCCTTCGATACCTACCTCGCGCCCTTCGTAAAGACGGACAACCTCGACTACGAGCAGGTGAAAAAGTGCATCGAGAGCTTTATCTACGGCGTGAACACCCCCAGCCGCTGGGGCACGCAGGCGCCGTTCTCCAACATCACGCTCGACTGGACGGTGCCGAACGACCTCGCCGAGCTGCCCGCCATCGTGGGCGGCAAGCCGCAGAACTTCAAATATAAGGACTGCCAGAAGGAAATGGACATGGTGAACAAGGCGTTCATCGAGGTGATGATCGAGGGCGACGCGAACGGCCGCGGCTTCCAGTACCCCATCCCCACCTATTCCATCACCAGAGATTTCAACTGGGCGGACAGCGAAAACAACCGCCTGCTGTTTGAGATGACCTCCAAGTACGGCACCCCCTACTTTTCCAACTACGTGAATTCGGACATGGAGCCGAGCGACATCCGCAGCATGTGCTGCCGCCTGCGCCTCGATTTGCGCGAACTGCGCAAGAAGTCGGGCGGGTACTTCGGCAGCGGCGAATCGACGGGCTCCGTCGGCGTCGTGACCATCAACATGCCGCGCATCGCCTATCAGTCGGCAGACGAAGCGGAATTTTTCCGCCGCCTCGATAGGCTGATGGACATCTCCGCGCGCTCGCTCAAAACCAAGCGCACGGTCATCACAAAACTGCTCGACGAGGGGCTGTACCCCTACACCAAGCGGTACCTCGGCACGTTTGCCAACCATTTCTCCACCATCGGTTTGGTCGGCATGAACGAGGCGGCGCTCAACGCGAAGTGGATTGCCAAGGACATGACGCACCCCGAGGCGCAGGAGTTCACCAAGCGCGTGCTCAACCACATGCGCGAGCGGCTCTCCGACTACCAGGAGCAGTACGGCGATTTGTACAACCTCGAAGCGACGCCCGCCGAATCGACGACCTACCGCTTCGCCAAGCACGACAAGGAGCAGTTCCCCGGCATCATCACCGCCAACGAGAACGGCACCCCCTACTACACGAACAGCTCGCACCTGCCCGTCGGCTACACCGAGGACGTGTTCGACGCGCTGGATATTCAGGACGATTTGCAGACGCTGTACACCTCGGGCACGGTGTTCCACGCCTTCCTCGGCGAAAAGCTGCCCGACTGGAAGGCGGCGGCCTCGCTCGTCAAGAAGATCGCGGACAACTACAAGCTGCCCTACTACACCCTTTCGCCCACCTATTCCATCTGCAAGGAGCACGGATATCTTGCGGGCGAGCAGTTCACCTGCCCGCACTGCGGCGCAAAGACGGAAGTGTACAGCCGCATCACCGGCTACTACCGCCCCGTACAGAACTGGAACGACGGCAAAGCGCAGGAGTTCAAGGACAGGAAGGTATACGACATCGCGCACTCCACCCTCAAACACTCGCACGCCCTGCACGCGGAGGCGTGCGCCGAAGCGGCGTCGCCCGCGCTGGACGGCCCCGTGCTGTTCACGCGCGACGGATGCCCCAACTGCAAGACGAGCAAGATGATGCTCGACAAGGCGGGCGTGAAATACAAAATCGTCAACGCCGAACAGGATGCGGCGGTGACGCGCAAGTACGGCGTGAAGAAAGCGCCTTCCCTGCTGGTACCCGACGGCGACGGATTCAAGACGTACGACAACGCGAGCGAAATACGCAGATACATCGAGAGCATCGGCTGATATGTACGACATCATCATCATCGGCGCGGGCGCGGCAGGCATGACCTCCGCGCTCTACGCTTTGCGCAACGGAAAAAAGGTATTGGTTCTGGAGGGAGAGAGCCTGGGCGGGCAGATCGCCACGTCGCCCCGCCTGGAGAACTTCCCCTCCATCAAGGAGATCAGCGGCGAGGCGTTTGCGGACAATCTGTACGAGCAGATCGACGCGCTGGGCGCGGAGGTAGAGATCGAAAAGGCGGTGCGCATCGAAAAGCGGGCGGAGGGCGACTTTGCCGTACACACCGAATACGGGCAGTACGAGGGCAGGAGCGTGATTATCGCCGCGGGCGTGAAGCACAAGCACTTAAAAACCAGGCACAAGCGCGAAGATTTGGTCGGCAAGGGCGTCTACTACTGCGCCGTGTGCGACGGGCCGTTCTATAAGGGGCAGGAGGTCGCGCTCGTCGGCGACGCCAACACCGCCCTGCAATACGCGCTGCTTCTTTCGGGCTACTGTAAAAAAGTGTACATGTACACTCTCTTCGATAAATTTTTCGGGGACGCGAACCTTGTGAAGGCGGTGCGCTCCAAGGAAAACATCGAGGTGCGCCCCGATACAAACGTCGTCGATTTTATCGGCGAAGAGGAGCTGAAAGCCATCGAATATACGGACAAGGACGGCAACCTCTGCCGGCAGGAGATCCCCGCGGTGTTCGTGGCGATCGGGCAGGTGCCGGACAACGGGGCGTTTGCGAACGTCGCCGATTTGGACGAGGCGGGCTACATTATCGCGGACGAAAACTGCAAGACGCGCACGCCCGGCGTTTTCGTGGCGGGCGATTGCCGCACGAAGGCGGTGCGGCAGGTTTCCACCGCCGTTTCCGACGGCGCGATTGCCGCGACGAACGCTTCGCTGTATCTGGAGAGTTTAGAAGGATAATTTTTTATACAACGTAATCAAATTTTAAGCCCCGCCGGGCGAGCCCGGCGGGGCTGTTTATTATTCGCTTTCAGTCGTTAAATTTACAGCGGACGGTAACAGGTTCGCCGCCGTTCCCGTGCGAATAGGACGCCTCCGCGACGTGCTCCGCACCGTAATTTATATCCTCCCCATTGATAAACCGCACGAGGGTAGCCGAATAGGAGCCGCGGCCGTTATCCGCATCCATGGCGTACACGCCGTAGCCCTCTCCGCCCGACTCCTGCGGAAACCACTTGCCGAACATCCAGTTTTTATTCACCGTAAACGTATATCCTATGCGCGCATCGCCTGACACGGGATGATGCCCGCTGCCCTCGACGAACTGCCGCATATCGTCGTACCCATCCGTCAAGGACGATATGCTCGTAGAGCGGAAAATCGTGCCGCTCGCCCTTTCGGGCAATACGGGCATACCCCCTGCGGGGAGGGGCGTTTCCGCCATATCGAGCGTGCCCGAGCCGTGGATTTCGAACAGCGAACCGCCGGAAAGCGCCGAAAATTCATTGTAGTCCCAATAGACATCGTTATCCCATGCGAAGGAAACGCACTCCTCCTCCGTCCGCTCGCCGCTCCAAGACCAATTTAGCGTAAATATTTTGACGGAGATATTTTCGTCTTCCGTGGGCACGTCGCTCACCGTAAGCCGCGCCGAAACGCCCGCGACCTCCGCTGAGAGCTCCGACTGCGCCTCGAACACCGCGCCGGCACCGCGGAGATAGATTTTCGTAACACCGCCCGCACTTTCAAGGAATTCCTGCGAATACCCTTGCTCTGCCAAATATTTATCTGCGGCGGCTATCGAATAAACATCCGGCCGCGATTCCTCCAGCTCCTCCGCATAATTGATATACGCGACTATCTTTTCCTCCTTTTGGCAGGAGCACAAAATAAACGCAACCATAAGCACCAGCATGAGTGCCGACAACTTTTTCGCTTTCATTGCTTTCTCCCCCTTTCTTTGCCGCCATTATAGCACACGTTTTTGCGCTTTGCAATACCCTTTACAATATTTGTCGGTCACATAAAACGAGAAGCAGTGTGAGAACTCAATCGGAGCGAGTACACACAAGAGTATGAGGCAACGGCGAGCGCGCCCGATTGGGGGAAAACAACAAGCGCGGCGGACGAAGGGCGCACGCCATAAAAAAGCGGAGCGGAAAGCCGAACAATTCGGCTTTCCGCTCCGCTTTTGTGAATTATTCCCCATTAAAACTCGATGCCTCGGCGGGCGACGATGCCCGCGTCGAAGGGGTGTTTAATTTTTTTCATCTCCGTGACGTAATCGGCAGCATCCACGAGCGCCGCGGAGGGCTCCCTGCCCGTGAGCACCACCTCCAGCCGCGCGGGGCGGCTCTTCAAAAAACGCAAAAGCGCCCCTTCGCTGATCACGCCGTGGTTGCAGGAGGAAACCGCCTCGTCCAGCACCAACAAATCGAATTCTTCCGCGGCGGCGCGGGAAATTGCCGCCTCAAACAGAGCGGAATACGCCCGCTTGCACTTCTCGAACTCCTCTTTGCCCATGTTGGAAACGCGGCCGAAGTAGCGTGGCTCGTGCATCGTATGCACATTCGGCAGCAGGCGCAGGGAGGCATTCTCCGACGAGGTGCCGTCCTTGAAAAACTGCACGAACAGCACCCTTTTGCCGCTGCCCGCGGCGCGGGCGCACAGCCCCACCGCAGCCGTGGTTTTGCCCTTGCCCTCGCCGCAATAGAGATGAACCAACCCTTCCGATGCCTGCGAATCAAACGCCATGCTCGATGATCTCCTTGATTTTTTGCATATCGACGCTCGCGCGGAACAGCCGCGCGAGTTCCTCATAATTGCGTTCCTTGACGGCGCGCGCGTCCTCGTTTTCGGCGGGGGCGCCGCCCAGCGCCGCAATCATCTTCGCGGCGACGCCCGCATCGTCGAAGATGCCGTGCACATAGGTGCCGTACACGCAGCCGCTGTTCACGACCGCCGCGTGCTCGCCCGACTGCCCCATGTGTATCTCATAGCCCGTATAGTTCTGCCCGTTCAGGCAGGAGAACACGCCCGAAAGCCCGCCGATGGTACCTTGCGTTTCGCGCAGGCACTTTTCCCTGCCGAACACCGTTTCGAGGGGCAGAAGCCCCAGCCCCGCCTCCTCGCCGCCGCATTCGCAGCCGAAGGGGTCGCTGACCTTTTTGCCGAGCATCTGGAACCCGCCGCACACGCCGAACACGGGCACGCCGCGGTGCGCCGCCGCCACGATCTGCTCGGCGAGCCCGCCCGACTTCAAAAACCGCAAGTCCTCGATCGTGCTCTTGGTGCCGGGGAGGATGATGAGGTCGGGCGCGCCGAACTCGGAAACGCGGGAAACGTAGCGCACCGAACAACCCTTCGCCCGCTCGAAGGGCGCAAAGTCGGTGAAGTTCGAAAGTTTGGGCAGCCGCATGACGGCGACGTCGACGCCCTCGCCCCTGCCCTTGGCAGAAAGCCGCTCGGAGAGGCTGTCCTCATCGTCGATGTCCAGCGAAAAATAGGGAACGACGCCGAGGACGGGCTTGCCCGAGAGCCGTTCGAGCATCTTTGCCCCCTCCGCAAAGAGGGAAACGTCGCCGCGGAATTTGTTGACGAGAAGCCCCTTTACGAGCGCGCGCTCCTTGTCGGACAGGAGCGAAACGGTGCCGCACAGTTGCGCGAAGATGCCGCCGCGGTCGATGTCCCCCACCAGCACAACGGGGGCGGAGAGCTTTTCCGCGAGGCCCATGTTCACGATGTCGTTGTCGTTCAGGTTCAGCTCGACGGGGCTGCCCGCGCCCTCGATGACGATGACGTCGTTCTCCGCCGCCAGCCCCTCGTACGCCTCCATGATTGCGGGGAAGAGCTGTTTTTTATAGGCAAAATACTCGCGCGCGGACATGTTGCCGACCGACTTGCCGAGCACGATGACCTGCGAGCCGACGTCGGTCGTGGGCTTTAAGAGGACGGGATTCATGCGCACGTCCGCCTCTTTTCCCGCCGCCTCCGCCTGCACGACCTGCGCGCGGCCCATTTCGAATCCGTCCTTGGTGACGTAGGAATTGAGCGCCATGTTCTGCGATTTGAAGGGCGCAACGCGGTATCCCTCCTGCTTTAAGGCGCGGCACAGCGCCGCCGCCGTGAGGCTTTTGCCCGCGTTGGACATGGTGCCCTGGATCATGATGGGTTTTGCTTTCATCTCTTTTTCTCCTCCGAAAGCGCCGCCGCGAGCGCCTCGTTCTCCGCGTGCGGCCGCACGCCGATACGGTAATACTGTTTGCCCTCCGCGGGCGTAAGCCCGACAAAGTCGGTGCAGGTGCGGATGGCGATGCCCCGCTCTTTCAGCCGCGCGGCGAGGTCTTCCTCCCCCTCGAACAGCAAAAAGTTCGCACAGGAGGGACGGGGCGCATACCCCGCGCGGCGGAGCGTTTGCTCCAAAAACGCGCGCTCGGTGCGCACGATTTCGCGCATACGTTCGAAGTATTTCGTATCCCCCGCCGCCGCAACGCCCGCCGCCTGCGCGAGCGAGGATACGTTCCACGGCTGCAGTTTTTCGGAAATTTCCCTGAGCGCCGCCGCATCGCCCATCAGATACCCCAGCCGCACCCCCGCGAGCTCGCAGCTTTTGGTGAGCGCCTGCAGAACGAGCACGTTTTGCAGGGCGAGAAGCTCGGGAAGGGTATATGCGGGGTCGTCGACAAAGTCGTAAAAGCAGGCGTCGACAAAGAGAGCGGCGCCGTATTCCGCGCAGGTGCAGGCGAGGGAAAAGATCTCCTTGCGCGAAGGCATGCCGCCGTCGGGGTTGTTGGGCGCGCAGACGAACACCGTGCTTGCGCCGCCGCGCACCGCCCGTTCCGCCGCCGAAAAGCCGTACACGTGTTCCGCTTTTCCGCCGAAGGCCCGCACGGCGTTCGCGTACTCGGAGAAGGTGGGCGAAAGCACCGCCGCCTGCTCGCCCGCGTGCGCCGCCGCGTAGGCATAGATGAGCTCCGCCGCGCCGTTGCCCGCGAGAATGTTTTCAGCCGGCACACCCTCCTTTGCCGAGAGTGCGGCGCGGAGGGCGGTGCAGTACGGGTCGGGGTAGCGGTCGGCGCGCTGCAACGCGGAAACGCAGGCGTCGAACACCGCCCCGCTCATGCCGAGGGGGCTGATGTTGACGGAAAAGTCGTATTCGGCACGCGGGTCGCCGCCGTGTTTATCCTCCGAAAAACGCATAGGTAACTCCTGAAAAATGCAAAAATGCGGGCAAAAAAGCCCAAAAATACCCGAAATCGGCGTCCTTTCCCTTACAGAACGCAGAAAAGAATAGGCGCGGCGATCGCCGAAAGGAGAACGAGCGCGATAAGCACCGTGCAGACCATCAGGCGGTTTGCGCGCACGATGTCGAACGGTTCGACCTCGCGCAGGGCGTCGCCGATGTACGGCTTTTTGTGCAGGACGCCGTGGTAAATCGCATCCCCCGCCAGCCGCAGCCCCAGGGCGCCCGCACACACCGACTCCGTCTGCGCGGAGTTGGGCGAGGCGTGGTTGCGGCGATCCCGCCGCCAAATTTTCCACGCGTTGCGGGGGCGATACTGCAGGATGACGGACGCGAGAAGCATGAACAGCGCCGAAAGGCGGGCGGGGATATAGTTGAACACGTCGTCGGTGCGGGCGGCGACCTTTCCGAAATACAGGTAGCCGTTCTCCTTATAACCGACCATGGAATCCATGGTGTTGACCGCCTTGTACAAAAATCCGCCGACCGCGCCGCCCAAAAAGAGGTACAAGAGCGGGGCGATGACGCCGTCGGATGTGTTTTCAGCGACCGTTTCCACCGCCGCGCGGGCGATGCCCGCCTCGTCCAGCACGCTCGTATCCCTGCCGACGATCATCGAAACGGCATACCGCGCGCCCTCGGTATCCCCCTCGCGGAACTTTTTATACACCTTCATGCTCTCCTTGCGCAGGCTGTGCGTCGCCAACGCGAGCCAGCACAGGAGCGATGAGAGGGCGAGGTAGGCGTACGGGCTGAGCCAAAAGCACAGCGCAAGCAATCCCGCGGGCACGCCCGCCGACACGATGCACACGCTTACGACCAAAAAAGCGCCGCCCGCCGTTTCGCCCGCGGGCGTTTTGGGGAATATCCTGCGGAACGCCCTTTCCAACAGCGAGATGAGCTTGCCGATGCCGACGACGGGGTGCGGAAACCAGCGCGGGTCGCCGACCAACAGATCGATGACGAAGCCGATGAGTATGGAATAAAAGGTAAACTGCAACAGCGTTACTGCCATAACTTTCCCTCGAAGGCGAGCGCTTTTCCGTCCCATACGGCGCCAAAACCCTGCCCGTTTTCGATCTGCCAATCGTAAAATTCTCTCTTCGGAAGCGCGAGCGCCGCGAAGATCGCCATGATGGTGCCGCCGTGCACGACGAGCGCCGCGCTCTGCCCCTCTTGCAAGCCGCCCGCAAATTCTTCGAACGCCCGCACGCAGCGGGCGCGGAAGGCGAGCGGCTCCTCCCCATGCGGGAAGGGGAGCGTTCCGTTCGAGTCGATCCACGCCTGATAGTCGGCATTGCCCGCAAGTTCGAGGTAGTTTTTGCCCTCGAAATCGCCGAAGTCGCACTCGCGCAGGCCATCGACGACGAGCGGCGCCGCTTGCGGATACAAAATCTGCGCGCTCTCGCGGCAGCGGCGGAGGGGGGAAATTGCGACGATGTCCGCCTGCGGGGCGGTTTTGCCCGCGAGCTCTCCCCTGCCCGCGGGCGAGAGGGGCTCGTCGGTGCGGCCGATGTAGCGCTTTAATTCGTTGCCCGCCGTTTTGCCGTGGCGGATGAAATACAGTCTGTTCATTTGATCCTCTGCCCGATGCCCGCGATGACGCGGCAGACGCGCTCCGCCCGCTTTGCGAGCGCGCAAAGCGTTCTGCCCACCTCGTCGCGAAACTCCCGCTCGGCGAAATCGACGGGAACGACGCCCAGCCCGACCTCGTCGCAGCAGATATACCTTTCGCCCGCGGAGAGCCATCCTTCCAAAGCGGCGAGCGCTTCCTTCGCGCCGCGCAAACGGACGAGTTCCTCCAAATGCACGAGCGCGCGCGGGGATGCCTTTCCCTCCGCGCCGCCCGCGAATTGCGACTCCTCGCCCGCAAACGCTGCCGCGGGGGCGATTTCGGAGGCTTTCAGCCCGAACTGCTCCCGCAGGTATTCCGTTTTGCCCTGCGCCCTTCCGCCGATGACGAGCGTCAGCATACGCACACCTCCTATTTGTTCTCTTTCAGCACAGATAAAAACCTCCAATCGCGGCGGCGAGCAGCATGATTAGCTCGATGCCCTGCAACAGCCAGCCAGCCAGATCGCCCGACATGCCGCCGAACGTTTTGAAAATGACGGCGACGCACAGCAGATACGCCGCGATGCCGCACCCGACGACGACGGCGCCGAGCACGGGGGAGAGGAGAATGCACCCCGCCGCCGCTGCGAGGAGCCACAGAACGCACACAACGTTGACCGCCGCGCGGCTGCCCGAGTTTTTGAAGGTGGATGCCAGCCCCTCCTTCGCCGAGCGGAAATTGATGATCGAGAGAGCGCTCAAAGTCCGCTCGAAGGTGTAGGCGAGCGCAAAAACCGCATACGTTTGCAGCGTAAGCGTGCCCGCCGCCGCAAAGTAGGCGACGAAATACACGGCGCACCAGATGATGGCGAAGGCGCCCGCGTGCGAATCCTTCAAAATTTCCAGCTTGCGTTCGCGCGGCTGGCGGGAGGAGATGGCGTCCACCGTGTCGCAGAATCCGTCCAGATGGATGCCGCCCGTGACGAGCACGGGGAGGAGCACGACGAACGCCGCGATGAGCAGGGGCGGCAGGCCGAGCCAATCGAAGAGATAGTACAGTCCGCAGCCGATGCCGCCGATGATGGCGCCCACGAGCGGGAAAAAGCAGAGCGCGTAGCGCATGTTCCGCTCGTTCCACTCCGCCTGCGGCACGGGTATTTTGGAATACATGGACAGGGCGATGAGCAGCCCGTTGAATACCCCTTTCATTGCAGTGTTCCTTTGTGCACGACGGGAATGGAATACACGCTCTCGACAAAGAGCTGCGCCCGCCGCGCGAGTTTTTGGTTCAAAAGTCCCAGATTTCCGATATATTGCGCCGTTTCCGCGTCGTAGCGTGCGCCGTCGGAAAAAATTTCGTTGGTGACGACGACGAGGTCGTTCTTCTCCGCGAGGGCATCAAGCTCCGACAAAATGAGTCCGACGGGGGCGGAATCCTTGTCCCCGAACATGGCGTTGGCGAGGCGGTTTGACAGGCATTCGAGGAGGATAACCCCGCCCGCGACGCCGAGAGGCAGGCGGGAGGGGCACTCGACGGTGGCAAAGCCCTTCCCCTCCCGCTGGCGGCGGTGCTTTTCCACCCGCGCGCGCCCCTCTTCGCCCCACACGCGCATAGTGGCGAAGTAGTACAGCGGCTTCTTATTGGAGGCGAGGCGGCAGGCGTACGACTCCGCCATTTCCGACTTGCCGCTGCCGCTCCCGCCCGTGAACAGCGCGATCACAGCGGCTTGTACTCCTCGATGCCCGCCTCCGCAAAGGCGAGCATCCCGCCGTAGACGGCGTACGCCATATCCAACAGCGGCATGAGCGCCACCGCGCCCGTGCCCTCGCCCAGCGCCATGTTCGCACAGACGGGCGCGCGCATGCCGAGTTTTTCAAATACGAACCTCGCCGCGGGCTCGCCCGACATGTGGCTGGCGAGCATGTAGTTCTTGCTTTCGGGGCAGATGCTGACGGCGCACAGCGCCGCCACCGCCGAGATGACGCCGTCGATGAGGACGGGGATGCCCGCCTCCGCGCCGCCGATAAAGGCGCCGCACATGCCCGCGATGTCCAGGCCTCCGACCTTGGAGAGGACGTCGACCGCGTCGTTTGCATCGGGTCTGAGCCGCGCGAGCGACTGCTCGATGACCTCGATTTTCCGCTTTAAGCCCGCGTCGGACAGCCCCGCGCCCTTGCCCGTGAGGAAGCGCGGCTCGGCGGCGAGCAGGGCGCACGCCACCGCGCTCGCCGTGGTGGTGTTGCCGATGCCCATTTCGCCCGTGGCGATCATCGAATATCCCTTTTGGTGCAGTTCTTTGACGAGGGATGCGCCCGTCAGAATCGCGCGCTCGCAGTCCTCGCGGGACATGGCTCGGGTGCGGAAAAAGTTGCCCGTTCCGCGCAAAACGTGCACGTCGCGCACCCCCTCGACGGGGCGGAGCATGCCGATATCGACGGGGAACACGTCCGCCCCCGCGATTTTTGCCATCTTGCACACGGTGGCGCCCCCCGCCGCCATGTTCCCCGCGACCGTTGCGGTGACCTCGCTGCCCGTCTGCGTGACGCCCTCGGCGACCACGCCGTTATCCGCGCAGAACGTAAGCACGCAGCGCTTGCCGCCGACGTGCGCCTCGGGCATCCCCTCGATTTGCGCGACCATGTCCTCAAAGAGCCCCATACCCTTGAGCGGCTTGGCGATGGAATCCCATCGTTTATAGGCGCGCGCCCGCGCCTCTTCGTCGTATTGTTTGACAGAAAACTGCATACCGTTCCCTCCTTTTTGCGGCATTTTTATCCGCCGACTTTACCGCGAAACAGCAGTACTCGCTCCCCTTGCGGCGGGCGGTGAACGCTGCGCCGTTTTCGGTGCAGTCGTAGTAATGAAATTCGTGCCCGCGCAGGCGCGCGCCCTTGCTCGCAATCAGCGTATCCTCCCCCGCCTCCAGCTCGACGTAGCCGAAGCGCACGGGTTTACGCTTGTTTTCGCTCTCCCCGCTGAGGATGCCGACCATGGGATGCCCGTCCAAAAGGCGGTTCAGGTACAGGAACCCGCCGCACTCGGCGAAGACGGGCACGCCCCGCGCGTGCGCCGCGCGCACCGCCCGCAGCATGGAATGGTTGGCGGCCAGTTTTTCCGCGTACAGTTCGGGGTAGCCGCCGCCGAAGTACAGGCAGTCGGCATCCGCGGGCGGGGCGGAGTCCTCCAACGGGGAGAAATAGGAGAGCCGCGCGCCCATCTTTTCAAACAGCTTCAATTCCTCCGCATAATAGAAGCAGAACGCCGCGTCCTTGGCGACGGCGATGTGCAGTTCGGGGAACTGCGGCAGAGCGGGCGGCTCGTATTCGAGCGCGGGCGCGGATGCCGCGAGCGATAAAAGCCCCGCGATGTCCACGCATTCCTCGGCGGTTCGGGCGAGTTTTGCGAGCTTTTCGCGCAGGTTTTCCACCTCGCCCGCCGTGACGAGCCCCAAGTGGCGGCTCTGCAAGGTGAGTTCCTCGCCCAAAACGGGGAAATACCCGTACAGCTTAGCGCCGCCCGCTTCATTCCAGACCGCCTTCAACCCCTCGTAGACGCCGCGGGAGACGCGGTTGAGGATGAAACCGCGGATGTTGCTCTCCTCGCGGAAATGCAGAAAGCCCTGCAACTGCGCGAGGACGGAGAGGGAACTGCCCCGCCCATCCACGACGAGCACGGCGGGGGCGTTTAAGCGCCTGCCGATTTCGTAGGCGCTGTGCTCGCTCGTGAAGCCCATGCCGTCGTAATAGCCCATCGCGCCCTCGATGAGGTTGATTTGGCGCGCCGAATCGGCGAACACGGCGGGGAGATACTCGCCGCAGAAAAAGCTGTCTAAATTTCCGCTCGCGGCGCCGATGACCGAGCGGTGGAACATGGGATCGATATAGTCCGGCCCGCATTTGAACGCCGCCGCGTCCTCACCGCGGTTTTGCAGAGCCTGCAACAGCGCACAAAAAATGGTCGTTTTGCCGCACCCGCTGTGCGTGCCCGAGAGAAGGAGGCGCGAAAAGTTACCTTTCATGCTTTGCCTCCCCTGCCGCGCCGGCGGCGCCTTCCGCGGCGCGCTCTTTCTGCGCCATAGCCTCGCTGCCCTCCCCCGCGGAAGATTCGGACGTCTGTGCGGCCGGCGCCGCGGGAACCTGCGCAACGTCGGTATACACGGGGATATTTTTCTCCTTTGCGAGCGCGATGAGCGGTTTTGCCGCACCGTTCGCCTCGCCGAATCGCTCGCATACGGCAAGGAGGGCGCCCGCGCGCAGCATCGCCTCCGCGCCGCGCGCCGCGTCCTGCTCCGTCAGAACGGCGAAGGCGGGAACGGAAACAATTTCCGCCGCCAGCGAGCAGGCGACTTGGAAATCGACGTCGTTTTCGCACAGAATGCCCGTGGAAAAGGGGATATTTTTCCGCTGCAAAGCGCGATACGCGGGGATGCCGCTGCCGCCGCCCGCGAGCACGAACACGCGGGGCGCGCCCTGCGGTTTTTCCAATTCCACGCTGCCGAACAGGAGGTTGTAATCCCCCCGCGCGATGCCGTACAGGCTGCGGATGGTATCGCCCTGAAAAATCTCCTCGGGCGCGCCGACGGCGGAGATCTTGTCGCCGTCCACGCACACGATCTTATCGGAAATTTTGGCGGCGAGGTCGATCTCGTGCAGGGATAAAAGCACGCTCATGCCCCGCTCGGCGGCGAGCCTGCGCAGGATGCTCAGCAGTTCGATTTTATAGCGGATATCCAGAAAGGAGGTCGGCTCGTCGAGCACCATAATCTGCGGCTGCTGGCAGATGGCGCGCGCGAGCAGGATGCGCTGGCGCTGGCCGTCGGAAACGGCGTCGAAGGGAAGCTCGGCGAGCCGTTCCCCGCCGACCATGGAGAGGCTCTCGCGCACGATGCGCCTGTCCTCCTCCGTGAGCCGCCCGAAAAAGCCCGTGTACGGGTAGCGCCCCGCCTCCACGACCTCCTCGCAGGTCATGCGCTCCGTCTTCAGCCGCTCGGTGAGAACGACGGAAAAGCGGGTGGCAAAGCTCTTGTACGAGAGCGCCGCGGCGTTTTCGCCGTCGACGTAGATTTCCCCGCCCAGCTTTTCGAGCTGGCGGGTGATGCTCTTCAGTACGGTCGATTTGCCCGCGCCGTTGGGGCCGATGAGGGAGACGACTTCGCCGGGGGCGATGCTGATATCGATGCCGCCGATGAGCACCTTTTTGTTGTAGCCGACGGATAAATTTTGGGTGGAAAGGCGGGTCATGCGCTCTTCCTCCGGCTCTTCAAGAGCATGGCGATGACGACGGGCGCGCCGAAAATCGCCGTGACCGTGCCGATCGCGAGTTCCGTGGGGGCGAACAGAGTGCGCGCGATGAGGTCGCACACCAAACAGAACACCGCCCCCAATAGAAAGGTGCCCGGCAATACGACGGCGGGTTTGGAGGAATTGAACATCAATTTCGTCAGATGCGGCACCGCGATGCCGACGAAGGACACCGGCCCAGCAAACGCGACCACGCACGCCGACAGCAGGCTGGACAGCAGGATGATGAGCACGCGGAAGAGCTTGACGTTCATGCCCATGCTCTGCGCGTAGCCCTCGCCCAGCTGAAACGCGGTAATCGGTTTAATGAGCAAAAGCGTTCCCGCAAAGCACGCCAGAACAAAGCAGGCGATGACGAGCACGTCGTTCCAGTCCTTGCCCGAAAAGCTGCCCATCGACCAGAAGGTGAGGTTGACGATCTCCTCCTCCTCCGCGAAGGTGATGATAAGATCCGTCACCGCCGAGCAGATGTAGCCGATCATGATGCCGATGATGAGCAAAATCGCCATGTTTTTCGTTTTGCCCGCGCACAGGAGCACCACGCCCATCGAGGCGAGCGAGCCGACAAACGCCACCGCGACCATGCTCACGTTGCTGATGGCGCCGAAGTAATTGGTAATGACGACGGTAAAAAGGGCGAGAACCATCTTCGCGCCCGAGGAGATACCCAGTTCGAAGGGGCTGCAGATGGGGTTGCGGAAATACGTTTGGATGAGGTACCCCGAAACGCCGAGAGCGCCGCCCAAAAGCGCGGCGGCGCACAGGCGCGGCAGACGGACGCTCCACACGATGGTGTGCGCCGCCTTGCCCGCGAATTGATTCGTGAATAAAATTTTAAAGACGTCCCCGACGGAGATGTCCGCGCTGCCGATCCATATGTTGAGGATGATTGCAACGAACAGGGCGACGGCCAGCGCGATAAAGCAAATCTCCGTCCGCAGATATCTCTTGCTCTTTTCCTTCATCTTATTTCAGTCTGTTTACATAGGTGAGATTGTCGGACACGTTTTCGCCGTACAGCATCTCGTAGATGTCTGCAACCATCTCGCCCATCTTGTCCATCTTTTGATAAAAATCGTTGGAGGTGCGCCAAACGTTGCCGTCCTTGCACGCCTTGAAGTCCCTGAACCAGTCGCCGAGGCGCGCTTCGATGAGAGCGTCCAGCGTTTCGCCGGCAACGCCCGAAGCGCCGCTCGTCCAGTTGTAGAGGATATAATCCGCTTCCGAACACAGCTCGATGAACTCTTCCTGCGTCATCTTGGTGTTCCCCGATTTGCCCGCGCCGATTTCCGCGACCTGCCTGCCGCCCGCGAGGCTGACAAGCTCCGTAACATAGTCCGCCGCGTTGCGTACGTTGAATACCCCGTCTTGGGCGGTGTAAAAAATGAGGACGGTTTTGCGTTCCGCTTCCGGAACATCGATTTTGGCGGCCGTTTCGTTGAGAATCGCGACCTGTTCGTTGAAAACCGCGTCCGACTCCTCGCGCATATCGAAGATTTCGCCGTATATTTTAATCCATTCGGTTCGCGCGAGAGGATGGCTTTCCGACGAGGATTGATCCCGCATGATGCGCAGCCCGCAAGTGCCCGTCAATTGGTCGTACACTTCGGGAACATAATCAATCATGGTCGAAAAAACCGCAAACGTTACATTCTTTTCTTCACCGATGGTCAGAATCTGTTCATAGTCGGGCGAACTGTATTTGTCCACTTCTTTGATCGTGCCGTCGGCTATGGCATCCTTAATTTCCTGTATGTACCACGTGGTATCGGCGGTAGTCATAGGAACTCTGCCGAGCGCGCCCATCGCATTGATAAGCGCCATCGTGCTCGCCGAAGAGACCATGATGTTCTGCCTGTCCTGCCAGGTCATCATATACGGCGAGCCGGGCACGTCCGTAACACTGTCGACGCCTTCGGGGAGAAGGAACCAGGAAGTATTCAACTCCTTATTTTTATCGAATACGTCGATTTTGGAATATTCGTTGTTATCCTCGTCCTTGAAATGTTCGATGGAAAACAATTCGGCATAGGTGTTCTGTTCCTTGCCCGTGCTCGTCAAGTCGTCGTAGGCGACAGTGCTCCCCTGCGTTTCATCTCTCTGCCCGTCGTCGCACGCGGCAACGAACAGAACGGTGCTCAGCGCCAAAAGGGCGATGAGCAAAAGTGCCAGCCTTCTCTTCATGTCTGTTTCTCCCTTTGAGAAAAAATTTTGCAAATAAACGGAGAAGATGGCAACAAAAAACGCGCCCGCAAAACGGCATGCGGACGCAGACTTTCCCGAAAATGAGCTCGAAAAAGGTATGTCGGCCGCATTCTTCAATTGCCCAAGAATGTTTCCCGTAGCGATTCGAGCAGGTTTCCTGGCTTGCGGGCCCCTTGAACAGAGGCTGTGCGCGCCTTCTCAAACTTTCGTTCAATGGCTGTGCGCAGCGTTTGACCGCTTACAGTAATGGCTGTTGCACCGGATTTGCACCGGTTTCCCTTTTACCCTTGCCTTCGCAAGGCACTCGAGCCGCTTGTTTATTTACGGATACAGTTTAATACTTTTTGATTTGCCCGTCAAGTTATTTTTTCATAAAAATTTTGCCGCGCCGAAGATTGACAAACAAACCCTTTTTTTCAGCAATTTTGTGCTGATTTCCGCGCGGCGCGGCCGTTTATATGCAAATAAATTGTTTTCGCGCCGCACGGATATAAAGCCGCCAAAACCAGCAACGGAGGCAAGCGCGATTGCGCTTGCCTCCGCAATTTTTTTGATTCGATGCCGAACGGCGCTTATTTTGCCGCCGCGTATGCGGGGGCCGCTTCGCTTGCGGCGGAAAAGTCGTAACTGCCGCAACCGACGGAAACGGTTTTGCCGCCGAAAATTATCTTCGCCGCGACGCCCTGCGGGATTTCCGCATGCAGATACACGGTATCCCCTTCGCGCCGCCATTCCGAGCGGATTTCGCCGCGGACGGTATTGAAGGCGGTGCGCACGGCATCGATGCCCTGCGCGAGCACGGGCGCAATCGTAACGCAATCGCACCCGAACGCGTTCTCTTCGATGCGGATGCCGCCCAGATAGTGATACAAAAACGCGTCGTAACTGCCGAACATGGGATGATTGAAGGAGTCCATTTCACTGCTCATTTCGCTCTCCCAGCGCTCCCATACGGAAGTGGCGCCGTTCGCGAGCATATAGCCCCAGCCGGGATATTCGGGATTCTTCAGCATCTTCAAAGCCGTATCGATATATCCGTTGTCGGCGAGGGCATAGAACAGATGGCGGTACCCGATATTGCCGCAGGTCGAATGGTAACCGCGCCTGCGCACGTTCGCCTCGAGATTTTTTGCGACCGCCGCGCGCTCGCCCTCCGGCACAAGCCCCAGCGAGAGCGCCAAGGCGTCTGCCGCCTGCGTTCCGCCCGCAAAATGACCGGCGCGCGCGTCAAAATACTTTTCGCGAATCGCCGCCGCGCTGGCGCGGGCGTGCCGCTCGTAGACGGGCACGTCCTCCTCCCTCCCCGCGATGCGCGCGAGGCGGGCGAGCAGCTTCAGATGCCAGAACAAAAACACCGAGGAAACATACAGATTGTCGGTGTGCTCGTCGTAACAGGCGGGCTCCACCCAGTCGGCATAATAGGAATAATCGACGATATAGTTCTCCGACTTGGACAGGAGAAATTCCACCCATTTTTTGCACCCGTCGTAACTTTCCCGCACGAAGCGGACATCGCCGTACAGCGCATAGGAAAGCGCGGGCATTAAAACATAGGCGATGCAGACGGGGTCTGCCGGTCTGCCGCCCGTATAATACGGAGCGGTATCCGCAATGGCGCCGTTTTTCAGCTGCGTATCGGCAATATCGCGCGTAAACTTCGGGAAAAAGCGCTCCATGCCGCAGTTGTAAACCGTCTGATACAGGCGGGAAGAGAGGTCGTTCAGCCAGCCGAAGCGCTCGTCGCGCTGGGGGCAGTCTGTCAAAACGCCCTGCTGGTTGTTGCGCTCGGTGATTTCCGCCATGGCGTGCAGCGCGTTGAGCGCGCCGTCCGAACACTCAAAGGCGCCCGCCGCGCGCGTGGCGTTGCACACGAGCTCCCCGCGCAAGGACAGCAATTCGCAGCCCCCTTGCAGGAAAATCTGCACATACTGAAAGCCGTGGAAGGTAAAGCGCGGCGCAAATTCTTCCTCGCCGTCGCCCTTGAGGATATAGATATCCCTCGCCTTGGCGCTGCGCAGGTTGCACCGATCTACGCTTCCGTCCCCTTTCAGCCGCTCGCCGAACTCCAGCACGATGCGGCTGCCGCGCGGGCCGCGCACGCGCACGCGCGCCCGGCCGGCGATGTTTCGGCCGATATCCGCCACCAGACTGCCGTCGGCAAGTTCGTGCAGTGCGCGGGGTTTGTATGTGCGGAGCGCCCGCTCCGGCTCGACGGACTGCATTTCGATTTTTCCCGCCGGGCCGGGATTGTACACGGCGGGCATCCAGCCCTTCTCGGGGGCGGCGTCGTACTCGGCGGACGCCCAATTGCGCGGAACGGAGTCTTCGAGGCGGGCGTCGTAGATTTCGCCGTCGTAAATGCTGGTTTCCACCGTAGGCCCCGCGGCGACATACCAACCGCCGTTCACCGAGGAATGAATTTCCTTTTCCTCGCCGTTTTCGCACTCGAAATACGCCTGCACGAGCGCCTGTTTGGCGCCGTTCCAGCCATGCGCGACTTCCAGCCCGAGCACGTTCTTCCCCGCGCGCACGGCGGATGTGACGTCGTAGGCGCAGCAGGGTACGCGGCGGGAGAAGTCGGTCAGCGATGGATTCAGGAGGGCGTCTCCCGCCTTTTTCCCGTTGACGAACAGCTCGTGAAAGCCGATGCCGCAGACATAGACGCGCGCGCGCACCGCGGCGGAAGGCAGCTCGAACTCCCTGCGCAGGAGCATCGTGGCGCCCGAACTTTGGGCGGGCATCGCCGTCCATGTCCCCTTCCAATCCTCGCCGCGCAGCAGCCCGATTTCAAAGTAGCCGATGTCGCTCTCCGCGCACTCCTCGCCGGAATACACGGTAACACGCCACCAGCACTGCGCGCGCGAAGCGAGCTTTTTGCCCGCGTATTCCGCATAAAACGCGGCGGGGGAAAATACGACGCCGCTATCCCACAAATCGCCCTTACCCTGCAGCGCGGCGGCCCTCGTGGAGCAGACGATGACGCGATATGCCGTCTGCGCGGCGCGGTCGGACGAAAGTTTCCACATCAGGCGGGGCGAAGCGCACCCCAGCCCGATGGGATCGTTGCGATATTCACATTGAATTTCTGTAATCTTAAACATAGGATAAAACGCCAAGACAGCTTTTTGCAATGCGAGCGCCCGCACAACCGTGCAGACGCCCGCTGCTATGCCGTGTTATTTTACTGTATTATTTCTGCTTTTTCTTACGAACAACGAGGAGCGCGCCCGCGGAGAGGAGAAGCGCAACCCCGATTCCGACGGAAGCGGCGCCGATCGCCGAACCGCTGCATCCGCCGCTTTCGGCGACGATTGTCACGGTAAGGGTACCACGGGCCTGCGTGTCGCCGACGGTTACGAGGACGTTATAGGTCGTTTCGCCCAATTCGCTCGTATCGATGTCCTGCTGCAGTACGACTCTCTCGTCGTTCAGCGGAATTTCCTCCGTCGTGCCGTCGGTATAAGTGACGGTGATATTGTACTGCGAAAGGTCGGGCGTGGAATTTTGCGTCAAGGTAATCGAACCGCTCACGCTGTCGATACCGCGCACGACGGTCACCTGCACCGTCTTCGTGATGGGCGCGAGGTCATTGCCCTCCGCGTCCTTGCCGCCGGTCAGCGTAATCGTAATCGTCGCCGTGCCCGCCTTCATGCCGACCATCGTGCCCGTCGAATTGATGGTTACGACACTGGTATCGGACGATTTATAGGAGAAGGTGCCCGTCGTTGCATCTGCGGGAACGCGGGTTGCGCCCACGGGAACGGCCGAATTGACTTCGATTTCCATCGTTTCGTCCACCGTGAAATCGGTGTACTCGATATAGAGCTGCCACAAGCTGCTTTCGCCGTTATCTTCATAGCAATAATAGGTTACGTCTTCCGTGCGCACGCCCTCGACAACGTAGTAGCCCTCGGTGTTGGTGCTGTTGCCGACGTACAGGTAGATGGGCATGCCCGCCTTGAAGGTAATCGTATCGCCCTGTTGATAGATGGGGATATCCTCGCCCGTGGCGCTGTCAACGCCGTAGCCCTTGGTTCCGGTGTAGCCATCGGGGCGAATCATGATAAGCAAGTTCGAGGAAACCTGCCATACAGAAATAGGGGAATCGTCGTTTGTATTTTGGTAGGTCGTACCGTCCGCGCGCTCGTAGACGATGTAGCTCGCGATATCCTTGAGCGCATTCAGCTCGGCAGTGCCGCTGCCCGTCATGTTGCGGGTGTTGGTGGAATACTGGTTCATTCCGACCATCATGTGGCCGTTCCACGTGCCGGAAGCATTGCGGTCGTCGGAAACGTCGTAGCCGCTCACGCCCAGGGAGCTGTACGTGCCCACTTCGCGCGGGGTAAAGATTTCGATTTCCAATTCATAGGTGAGCCCGCTCAAGTCGTCTGTAACCAGTAAAGCATAGGTGCCCGCCACCGAGAAATCGATGTCTGCGATTTCATCCTCGAGGATTTCGACGTTGATAATCGTGCCGCTGTTCAGGGTATACTGCCCCATCAGCACATAGCCGCCCTGCTCGACGACAATCTCCCAGAAGTAGTTGCCGCCCGTCCAATCGGAGGACGCCACGGGGATGCGGAACGTGTCGATATCCGAGACGACTTCGAAGCTCGCGATGTCGTTCTGTTCCAAAGCCTCGACGACAATATCGACCGTTTTTGCCTCGAAATCGCCGTACCAGACGGAGACGGTGACCGTACCGGCCTTTACACCGCGCAGGACGCCGAGGGAAGAAATCGTAGCGATGCTCGTATCGCTGACCGAATACCGATAGTAAGCATTGATGGTGTCGCCGTCGTCAACGACAATCTGCAAGTCCTCGCCCACTTTGACGGTCGTGTTGTTCGGCGTTGCAATCGTGTAATCGTCCGCGGAATCGGGCGCGACCAGCTCGACGAACTCTTCACCGTTATATACAAAGGATATATCCTCCTGGAGCGCTTCCGTTGCGAGGATACCGAAGCCGGCGCGGATGGTGAGAACGCCGCCCTCGGGAATGGTATTGGCATTGAGGTTGGTCTGCGAGCCGGGTTCATGGATGAACAGCCGCGCGACACTGCCGTTTACGCGCACGCACCAAACGTCGCCGATGTTGCCGTTCGGATACACGAAGGAGATGTACGGCAGCATGGTGTAGGTTTCGTCATAGTCGGCGTCGCCGAAGTCCTGCGTGTTGGAAGAGGTCGTATTGATATAAAATACGGAGTCCGTTTTATTGCCTACGATGTCCGTCGTGGTAATCGACTCGATGGTGATGGGCGTAAGGCTTTCATAGTCGCGGTCGGGAATTTCGCGCGGCTGTATCCAGCCGACGCCGTCGCATACATACGAAATCGTTTCCGGATTATAATAGGTGATGCCGTTTTTATTGGTCACAATCAACCCAGCCCCGATGGTGAGCACGTCGCCGGCCATCGGCGCCGATTTACCGGTATAACCCGAACCGTTGAAGTAGAAGGTAATTTCTCCGCCCCATTCGTAGATATGCGAGCAGGCAAACGTCGTGTCGCCGCGCGTTATCTCTACCAAACCGAGCATGCTCGAGCTGTAAGTCAGCTGCTGTTCGTTATTGTTTTCCAAGTTCGAGGGGATACGAACCTCCGTATCGCTGTTCCAATCGGAAGCGGCAATCGAAGAGGGCCACGATATCTCCGTAACGGTAACACCGTCCTTTATCCACCGAACGCCATCATACGTGAAAGAAATGTCTTCCGAAGTCGTATAATCAATATTATTCCTGTTTGTGACGAGCAAACCCGCGCCAATCGTGAGTTTATCGCCCGTCTGCGGAGTCAGCCCCGTATAGCCCGAACCGTTGAAGTAGAAAGTAAGGTCGCCGTTCCACTCGTAGATATGCGTGCAGGCATACGCCGTATCGCCGCGCGTGATTTCGATTAAATCGAGCATGCTTGCATCATAGGTCAACTGCTGGTTATTCAGATTCTGCAGATTGGAGGGAATGCGAACCTCGGTGTTGCTGTTCCAATCGGACGTTTCGATGATATCAGCCAATTCGATTTCGGTTGCTTCCACCGTTACGCCGTCTTTCATCCAACGCTCGCTGGTGGAATCATACGTCCACGAAACGGCTTCGTTGTTGACATAAGCAACCCCGTTACGGTTTGTTACGGTCAAGCCTGCATCTACGCTCAGCACGTCTCCGTCCTGCGGGGCGGTTTTGCCGGTATAACCCGAACCGTTGAAGTAGAAGGTAATTTCTCCGCCCCACTCGTAAATATGCGAGCAGGCATACGTCGTATCGCCGCGCGTGATTTTTACCAAACTGAGCATGCTCGAATCATACGTCAGCGGCCCCTGGTTATTGTTTTCCAAATTGGAAGGCAGACGCAGCTCCATATCCCCGTGCCAATCGTCCGCGGTAAAGATATCCGGCCAGGAAATTTGCGTTCCTTCCGCAGGTTCTTCGGAAACTTCCGTAACCTGCCAAGCGGAGCCGTCGTATTCATAAGCGACCGTTTCCTCGACGATATAGCTCGTGCCGTCCTTATTCGTAAAGACAAACCCCGCGCCAATCGTAAGGATATCCCCTTCCAAAGAAGTTCCGTCTCCCATGTTAAAATACAGAATAACATTTGAACCGCCGCCATGAATCGCTCCGACAACGGTTGCGACACCATCGCGCATATACGTCACATTTCTATGCGTACCTGCACCGTAGCTAAGATTTTCCGACCCGTTGCCGAGATTTGTAGCATTTGTTGCCACATCGACTCTTGTCGGAAAGCCCGAAAAAGGCGATTCTGCCGTCGTTGCTCCGGTGATTTCCACAGCCGTTTCTCCCTCTGCGAAGCTTACGACCGTCACGCCCAGGCAGAGCGAGACAGCAAAGCACAGAGACAACAGCACAAGAAGCAATTTTCTTGTTTTGCTCATATGATTTCCTCCTCTATAGAATTCTATTTGTTGTAAGCGTAGCCGAATCTTCCTATCGGCGCGCTGTCGCCCGAGATATAGAAGTCGAGAATATGCTTCCCGAGTTCTTCCTGCATATCAAACTGCACGTTGTCTGCAACCTTAAAGGAAAAACTGACGTTATCCGCCGTGAGACCAATTGCAGAGAGCGGGATTTTATACACGATGACATTCCCCGAAACGTACGTTTCCGCTTCGCCGGCGCTCGCCCAATTGTAGTCGCTCCCGCTGTATTTTTCGACGGAAGTCGCGCCGTTTTCGCCGGGGTGGCGGTTGACGATGTAGTTAAAGCCCGCAAACGAGTTGCTCGTATCGCCCGCGGAAATCAAAAGGTTCATCCACCCCTCGTCCCCGTCCTCGTGGGCGGTGATGTCGTCCTGCGTTTCCACATAGAAATACACGTAGGTATCGTCGTGAATCACCTTGATGGAAACGATGTCGTTGCGGTTGGAGTTGTCGATGTACGAATGCGCCACGTTTGCCGCGTTTTCGCCGTCGCGCGCCATCGCGTCTCCGGCAAAGTCGGCATATTCCACGAACACGTTGTTCCACTGCGTCAAATCGGAAATATCCTCGATGGTCTTGGTCGCCATGCGGTATTTCGTCGCCTCGTTCGTTTTAAAGTCGCGCACGTTGGAGACCATCTGCAGGTAGAAGCTGTCGCCGAATTCTTTGCCCATCTCGATGTCCCTCGAATATTCGGCGTTGTAACCGTCGACGAAGAACACGTCTCTGCCCGTCCAGCCGCTGGTGCTGCCAGCACCGCCCTGCCCGTCGCCGGTGACGTATTTGATTGCCGTCCATTCATTCCAGCCGGTCACAAAGATATTCTGCACCATGTCCGCCTCCGCATAGGCGAGGGCGTTGTCCCACTGCCATTCGAAGTTCTGCCCCAGCCACCAGTCCTCCTGTACGGAAGAGCCGTCATATCCGCGCGAAGAGGAAGGCCTCTGCTCGGAAAAGTACGGGCTTTCGGACGAATGCTGCGCCACGGACACGGAGATGTTGCCGTTCAGGTTGGGAACAGGGGTGCCCCACTGCAGCCAGGGCAGGCCTTTTTCGTCGTTCACTTTGCCCGTGGAGGGCCACTGTGCCTCGTAAAAGTTGAAAAACTCGTACAGCGAATCGCTCGTGGAGAGCGCTCCGTCAGTCTGGTCGCTCGCGCCGCCGTTGGCGGTGGACACACCCACGATTACGGGGCGGTCGTCGCCGTCGAAACGGAACCAAAGATGGCTGTACTCGCTGGAAGTATAGAACGTATTGTAGATATTCCGCACCGTTGTGGCGCTCTGCGTGTTGGTGTAAAAGCCGACCTTCGGCACGTCCCAGCCCTGCTGGTAAAATTTATCCAGCGTCTGCAAAATGAGCGTGACCACGTCGTTGTAGGTGACCGAATTGGTATAGTCGAACAGGATATAGTCGATATCGGCGAGCGTCAATAGTTCGACGTGCCGCGCAATCACCCACTCGTCGCGCATGGAATAGTATCCGTAGAGCGGCTCGCTCATAAAATGGAACTGGTGCGTCGGGCTCTGGCCGGTGGTATCGTCCGTGTCGTACAGCGGCGAATCTTCGCCCAAATCTTCCAATTTGGAGACGTCGTAGATGCCGGACATGCCCTGCGAGCCCAGCCAGGTGAAGTAGAACAGCCCCACGTACTTTTTATCCGCATTCGTGGGGTCGGCCACCGTTATCGTGCGGCCGTAATCGTCGACGGCGGTAAGGTTCGCGATGCTGTATTCCTGCGGGGTAAGCCCGCGCGTATCAAAATCCAATTGCGTGCCTCCTCCGCCGTTGTCGGGATCCGTGCCCGGCGAACAGGCACCGAACACGAACAGCGATGCCAGCGCAATCGCTGCCGTGCGCATTATTTTAACAAACCTTTCTTTGTTCATGCGTTTTTTCCTCTCAGCCTTTCAGTCCGTCCATCGCGACGCCCTCGATGAGCTGCTTCTGGAAGATGAAGAACAGCACGGCGGGCACGACGCTCATCAACACGCCCGCGGCCATTCGGATATTTATCATATCGTTGCTGACCATCGAGTTGGTGAGCGTGTAGAACACGCGGTAGGCGAGCGTTGCGGGGAAATCATCGTTCAGCCGCCAAATCAGCGGGCCGTAATAATCTCCCCAGTTGGAGTTGAAAACATTTATCATGATATAGATTATGATAGGTTTGCACAGCGGCAGGCCGATAAAGAAATACCTGCGCAGCGGCCCCGCGCCGTCGATTTTGGCCGCGTCGTCAATCTCCTTGGGCAGGCTCTGCAAAAAGGAGCGGGCCAAAAAGATATAGATCGCGCCGCCGCCCGTGATGTTCGGGATGGTGAGCGGGAGCAGGGTGTTCAGCCAGCCCAGCGAATTGTACAGGCTGTACAGCGGAATCTGCGTGACGACCGCCGGCAGCATCATCGTCGAGAGCATGAAGCCGAACAAAACGTTCTTGCCCCAGAACTTGCACCGTGCAAAGCCGAAGGCGATAAACGTTGCCGACAGCGGCACGGCGATGAGGTTGAAGATAATTACGAACATCGTATTGCCGAACGCTTCGATATAGCCGCTGTCCTGCACTACCTGGAGGTAATTGGAGAACTGCGGCACCGCCGGAATGAGCACGAGCTCCGCCGAGGCAATCTCTTCGCGCGACATAAGGCTCTTGGAAATCATGAAAAGATACGGGAAGACGAGAATCAATCCGATTAAAACCATCAGCGCATACATGCAGATGCGGAAAATTTTCGCCTTCGTCTTTTTGCTGCGGTTCAGAGAATCAGAATTGACCGTCGGCTGTAAACTCTGCGCGATTTCTGCCATATCAATCCTCCTTCCCCGCTATCAGGCGCCGCGCGCCGAACAGCCCCGCGGTGACGATGCCGATTACGACCATCAAAACCCAGGAAAGGGCGCTGCCGTAACCCCAGCGCAGGCCGAGGAACGCTTCGTTATAGATGTACACGGCGAGCATGTTGATGGAATTCTGATAGCCTTCGCCGTTGGGCGGGTACAGCATGAGCGTGCCGTTGTACTGGAACGTGCCGATGAGCATGGTGACGATATTGAAGAAAATCATCGGCGCGCTGCACGGAATGGTGATGTACCAAAACCGCGCAAAAATGCCGCCGCCGTCAATTTTAGCCGCTTCGTACAGCTGCACGGGAATCGATTTGAAGGCGGAGAGCCACAAAATCATGCCGCCGCCGATGCTCCACAGGTTCATCAAAAAGATGGAGCTGATCGCAACCATCGAGTTGTTCGACAGGAAAAAGTCGCTGTGGGCGCCGAAAAGCGCCAAAAACTGGTTAAAAATCCCGTTCGTGGAGAACATGTCCTTCCACAGCAGGCCGGAAACGATGCCCGGAATTACGCAGGGAAGGTAAAATATCACGCGGAACGCGCCGATGCCCTTGTACGGCAGGTTGGCGAGGCAAGCCAGCAGATAGCCGCTTATCAGCACGATAGGCACGCTGACAAAGGCATAAAAGCAGGTGTTGCCGAAAACTTTCCAGAAGTTGATATCCGACGTGAAAATGGCAATATAATTATTCAGCCCGACGGGGTAATAATACCGTATACCCGTATAGTTGAAAAACGACCATATGAGCGACTGCACCATGGGATAGGCGGTAAACAGCCCCAACCCTATCACCAGCGGCAGAACAAACATCCAGCCTTCGCGGTTTTCGCGCCAGAACCTGTGCAACTTCGAATATTTGCGGGGAGCCGCCGGGGAGGGCGCAGCCTCCCCTCTGTATTCCCCGTTCTTCGTTTTATCAGGTGACGACGCTGTCGAATACATATTCGACCTCCCTCTGGAATAAACTGTACGCATTGTCGGGGTCGCGCACGGCATAGCTGCCGACGTAGGTGTTCATCGCGGAAATCAAATCGTTTGCATAGATGGAATCGACATAGTCGAGGAACTCTTCGCGGATTTTATACTGCGAACCCCACGTATACGCCTCGACGTTGAAAGTATCCGAGAACTCTTTGTGCCAATTCGCGTCCGGGTTGTCTACGGAGAGGTCGGTGCGGATGGAGGGCAGCGTCAGCCCGCCGTCGGCCGCGGCCTTCTGCTGGCCGTCATAGCTCATGATGTAGTTGAGGAATGCCGCCGCGGCGTTCAGCTGCGCGGGATCGGTGCCCTCGTCGTCCAGCGTGCTGTTGAGCGCATAGCCCGCATACCCCATGCCGATGGCGGAATTTTCTCCGTTGATGAGCGGGAAGGAAACGATATCGAACTTATCCGCGAGCGTCGCGCGGGACTGATAGTTTTCGATGCTGGTCGATTGGAACAGGAAGGCGCCCGTGCCGCTTTCAAAGCTGGAGGTCTGCTCGCTCCCTTCGGGGATGAAGTCTTTATCCACGAGGTTCTGCACAAAACTGACGATCTGCTCGCTGACAGATTCGGTGAGCGCGAACTCGCCGTTCTCGTTCAGAACATCGCCGCCCAAGCTGCGGATTACCGGGTACGCGACCGATTCCCAGCCCAAGTTGGCGTCGATGGGGAAGTAAGTCGTATCCCCGTTTTCGTCGTAATAATCGCGCACCTGCTGGCATACGGAGAGGAAAGTATCCCACGTCCAGCCGTTTTGAATCACGCTCGTATCCACGCCCGCATCGGCGAGGATTTCCTTGTTGTAGAAGCAGACGACCGAGTCGATGGAGCGGGGAATTGAATAGCGCGCGCCGCCGAGAACGCCCATGTTCCGGAAATCTTCGGTGAAATCCACATCAAAATCGAATTCGCCGGCCGTCTCCGCCTGTTCGATGAAGCCGTTCAGGTTCAGCGCATAGCCGCCGCCCACGAGGAAATAGAAATTCTGCGAGTTGCACCAGATGACGTCGGCGAGCACGCCCGCGTTGTACTGGCGGGAAATCGTGGTGTTGTACGAATCGATGGTGAGCGTGTTAATCGTTACATTGATATTGGGGTAAACGGTGTTGAACCCCGCAATCATGGCGTTCATCAGCGTGCGCTCGTATTCGTTGTCGGGTATAATCACGGTGATGTCCGCCGACGTGCCCACGGGAAGATTGAAATCGATTTCGTAGTTCGTTTCTTCATTCGAATCATCGCCGGTACCCGGTTGGCCGCGATAATTGCCGCAGCCGACCAGTGCCACGCAGAGGACGGTCGCCGCAACGATTGCCGCAATCAGTTTCCATAGTTTCTTCATGCTTGTATCTCCTTTATTTCGATTGGCAGTTGCCTGCCGATTTCAGCGCAATAATATTGAATTAACGAAGCGTTTTTTGTAAATGATATCTTGTGCTGTCAATCGCATCGGTTTTCGGGAACCGAAAACCGATTATTTTTATATAAAAATACAAAATTTTGAAATTTTAGCCCTTGTAGTTGTAGATGACCTGCATCAGATTCATCGCATACACGCGGTGCATAAAGTCGTTGGGGTGGTTGACGTTGCTGGAGGAAATTTCGCAGTAATTTTTCTTCTCCAAGAAATAATTGCCCACCTTCTGCATGTCCACGACGACCATGCTGCCGTCGCTTCCGTCGTCGGCGACGATATCCTGCAGCTGCGCGAGATACTCGTCGAAAATGCCCGGTTCGCGCTCGTACAGAGGGTTGCAGGGGAAGGAATTGACCAGGATGAAATTGCAGTCGGGCGAGGCCGCCTTGATTTCCATAATCAGATTTTCGATGTTGTCGCGATAGCGGATGGCAGAGACGCCCGAAGTGGAATCGTTCATGCCGTAAGCGATTACGCACAAATCGGGAACGGCCGTCTTCGCATTGTTCAGCGCCGCCGTGCCCTCGCCCGTGAGCGGCCATTCGCTCACCGTACCGCCCTTCGCGGAGTTGGTGAGCGTCACGTTTACGCCGTACGCACGCTCGATTTCCGCTGCAAGCTGATTCGCGTAACAGGGAGTATACGGTTCGACGTTCAGGTTGTCGCCCGTGGAGGAACTGCCCTCGGAGATGCTGTCTCCCAAAACGACCATGCTGATGTCCTCTTTATTTTGCAGCTTGCGACGCAAAGTATTCAGCACCGTTGCATCGTATTCCGAAAAGATGCCGTCGGGCAAATCGCGCACATCGTAGGCATAGGTAACGGAGAGATATCTGCCGTAGAACAGGGCGCTTTCGGTGTAAGCGTACCACCCCATGTCGGAACCCCAAATGGTGTAGAGCGTATGGTTGTCCGGCATGCCCTCCGTATATTCGAACCCGTCGGGAACCGCCGCCTGAATCTCCTCCTTCGTTGTACCGGTAATCACCTTTTCGTTGAGGAGCGGGATCGACGAATCCTCGGGAATGACGATGCGGCCGTTTTCCGTATCGACCGTGTAATCGACGCCCTCGGTATAGGTGACTCCAAGCGTTTGATCCATCACGCTGACGACTTTGAGCGGCGCGTACAGCAGGTTGGCGTATGCCTGGCCGTTTTCGTACTGAATGGGTAGCGTCAATTCGTTGTAAATTACGTTGCCCAGCCAATACGGCTGCGACATTTTTTCTTCGTAATCGTCCTGACTGTAAGACATCGTTTCGTACTCCTCGTCATAGAGCGGGAAATCCGCGAGATTTATCTCGTCTCCGCCGTCGCCGCCCGAAGGTTCCTGCGGCTGGCAGCCGGCAAATACCGCGCCGGTCAGAACGAGCGCAAACAGGCAGGACAAAATTTTGAATCTCTTTTTCATAGAACTGTATCTCCTTTCTGCCGGAAAACATTATAGAATCAAGTTGTAATAAAGTTTCCGATTTTTTGCTTGAAATTGTAAACTTTTTGCAAAACGGTCAGCGTTTTTTCTTCACCGCCAGCCCGGCGCCGCCCAAAAGCAGGAACAAAGCCGCACCCGTGCCCGCAATGCCGGCCGTCGAATTGCAGCCGGAGCCGCCCGTTTGCCCCCCGTTTTCCGCCACGCGCAGGGTAACGCTGCCGCTCACGAGCCCCACGCCCGTTTCCGGCTGCGCCACAAGTACGGCCTGCGCCTCGTTTTCGCCCTGCGACAGGAGTATTACGCGGGCGGAAACGGTCACCTCGTCGCCGGCGTATGTCCGTGCGGGCACCGCAATCGTATCCCCGTCGGCGGGCAGCGCCTGCACTTCCAGGGTGTCCGAAAGGGACAGCGAATGAATCTGCGCACCCATCGCCGCCTCGTTGGTGGTGATGCCGGTCACGCCGGACGCGGCGGCGCGCGCCGTGTCGTTGGTTTCGTACGTCCACATCCAAAGGGCGTACCCCCGGTCGGCAAAGGTACGGAAAATTTCGTTATAGGCGGATTCGAGCGTGCCGTCGCCGTAATTGGAGGTCAACGCGTCCTTCGTCAAATCGATTCCGCTGTTGACCGACTTTGCCGAGGCGAGGGCGCGTTCCGCCGAACCGTCCGTCGCGTTGAGCAGGTACGAGGTGGAAATCGTGGGCAGCTGCGCGCGCACGCGCTGCAACTGCTCGGGGAAGAAGGAAATAACCACGACGCGCGATTGCATATTGTATTCTGCAACCTTTTCCGCAAAGCTGGTTACCAGCTCCGCCTCCCTGCCCTTAAACTCGATTATCAGGATTAAATCGCCCGTTTCGCCGGACTCGACGGCTTCGAATACGTCCTCTATGGTCGGAATTACATCCTCCGACGTTCCGCCGGCGAGCGAAACCGACTGCAGTTCCGAGAGGGTGAGGCTGCTGACCGGCACGCTGCTGCCGTTGTAGGTGATATTGTCGTTATGATAGACGACGATTTCCTTGTCCTCCGAAAAACGGATATCGATTTCGACGTGCGTCGCGCCGACGGCGGCGGCGTCCTCAATGGCGCCGACCGTATTCTCGGCGTGCAGCCCCGTATAGCCGCGGTGCGCCGCGACGAAGGGCGCCCGGGAGAGAACGGACGCGCGCGAGCCGTCCTCCGCGGAAGCGCCGATTTTATCGTACAAATCGTACACGGGCGCCGCGTCGGGCGAAATGACGCCGTATGCGCCGCTGCCCACGGCATCGGCAATCTGCACGGCGGAGCCGTCCGTAATTACCCACACGCTCTTGAACCGCGCCTGGTAGTATGCGACGGATTCCGCGCTCGCCTCCTCGCTTTCGAGGACGACGACCTGCGCCCCTGCCGTATTTGCAAGCCCCAGCTGCGTTTGACGAAGTGCGTCGGTTGCGGCATCGGAAGCGATGTAGTACAGGCGCGCCGTAGAAATTTCTTCCTGCGCCTGCGTCAGTATCGATAAATCGCCGGCGATCGCGAGTTCGTCAATCGGCGAAGAGGAAACGTAGTCCGCCAACGCGGTGAGCGCGGCTGCATCCTGCGGCTGTACGACGGGCAGAGCGGTGCCGCTCACCTCGTCCGCATAGATATCGGCAAACGAACCGAGCGACTCGTCCGCGCCGGATACGATTTGCAGAGAGGAATCGACGACCATCCACACGACGTTGGGCGCCTGTTCCGCGCGCAAAGATTCGATGGAATCCTCGCTGTCCAATTTGGTTACAACGGTGGGCTGAGCGACAAAGTCGGCGCTGTCATACCCCTGAAAAACTTCTGCGTTGACGGCCGCAACCGAAATCGCCAACGGCAAAGCGGCGCAGCAAATCAGCGCTGCCAAACGCTTAAACATATAGACAACCATCTCCTTTTCTTACATTCTTTCCTATTTCTATAGTAAACCATTTTTTGCCGCAATGCAATATAAGATTTAATGAAATAATTGCACGATTTACAGATTTTTGTGTAAATTTAGTGGATTTTAATGCCTTTTTTTACTTTTTTCTGTTGACAACCGGCTATGTGGTATGCAATAATATAGCCGACGGGAGGCAACGGAATGACACCTACGCCCTTTGAGCACATAGAGCTGAAAATTATGGAAGCGGGATTTGACCGCGTCGACAACTCGTGGAACCGCTTTATCACCTTTTTCCCTTACTACCGCATTTATTACGTGGTGAGCGGGCGCGCGGTAATCTACCTGCAAGACCATCTGCTGACTTTAAAACCGGGGAAGCTGTATTTTATCCCCTCCTTTTCCATATTCGACGCGCACTGCGACGAAATTTTGGGGCATTATTGGATACACTTCAACTTCGACATTACCACGGCGAGCTACCTCACCATCTACCACCCCAAGAGCGAGGCGGAAGCCCCGCCCATCGTCGGCGAAATTTTCCGCAACCTCGTGCGGCACGTGGCCGACTACCAGAAGAGCGGCTCCCCCGCCGACGCCATCGCCAGCGAGGGGTTAATCAAATATCTCCTCTCCTTTTTCCTGCCGGATACGATATCCGCCGCACCCGAGGCCGCGCGCTTTATCCCCGTGCTGCAGTACATCGACGCCAACTACAATACCCACATTTCCAACGCAGACCTGGGCAAAATCATGTTCCTCTCCCCCACCTACTTTTCCAACCTGTTCACCAAGCAGTTCGGCATCACCCCGCAGCAGTACATCCTGCAAAAGCGCATCAATTCCGCAGCGATTATGCTCTTTGAAAGCAACAAAAACATCCGCGAAATCGCCTTTGACTGCGGCTTTGAAAGCGAAACGTATTTCAACCGCCAATTCCATAAATACATGGGAATTTCCCCGGGAAAATACCGCAAGCTCGCCCTGCCGCTCGGCAACTGAGCGCCTCCGCCCGGCGCGGAAACAGAAAACATCTCTGCCCGCCCGGCGCGGCCAATGAACGAAACCGCGCCGCCCCTGCGCGCCGCGGCGCTTAAAAACTACGATTTAGACAGTAAAATCTGTAATTCGTGCATTGACTTATCGCCCGTCCGGGATTATAATGATAAGAAAACACTCGATTTAGGAGGTTTTATGAAGACGATTAAGGACAAACAGCTGTTGGTCGGCGCGGATTTTGCGGGGTTCCCGCTGAAGGAAGCAGTTGTGGCGCATCTGCAGCGGAAGGGCTGGACGATTACGGATGTCGGCGTGCGCAAGGACAGCGACCCGAACGACACCGATTTGATGTTCCACCGCGTGGGGCTGCGCGTAGGCAGCATGATTGCCGAAGGCGAATTTGAGCGCGCACTCATCTTCTGCGGCACGGGCATGGGCATCCACATCGCGGCGAGCAAATGCCCGCACGTGCATGCGGGCGTGGTGGAGAGCGTTCCGGCAGCGCTGCGCGCGATTACGGGCAACGGCGTAAACGTTCTGGCGATGGGAGCGTTCTATGTGGCGCCGCAGATGGGTTGCGACATTGCGGACGCATACCTGAACGCGGAGCTCGGCTCGGGCTACGAGTGGTGGCACAACTTCTACGAGTTCCACAAACTTGCCATCGACGAGCTGGAGGCGTTCAACTACGAGGAGTACAAGAAGAACGGCTTCAAGGTCAAGCACCTGGGCGACTATCCCCTCACCCTCGAAGAAAAGCCCGACTAAAACCGAAAATTCTATATCCTCTACAAAAAAAGGAGGGGCAAAACCTTGTGTAAGGTTTTGCCCCTCCTTTCTCTATTTTTGCTTAAAAGGAAATTTCGACTGCCGAAAGGCCGAACGGCACCAGGCGGCGCTCCGGCGTAAAGCCGGGGTTGGTATGCTCGTCCGTCCAGCCGCCGCGCAGGGTGAAGCTGTCCGGCGAAACGCCCCCATCCTCATTCTGCACCCAGTGGAACGGCCCGAAGCGGTTGCGCATCGTGGAATAGCAGCGGACGGTAAAGGCGTGCGCGCCCTTGCCGAGCTCCATCTCCGCACAGCCGCCCAACAGCGCCGCCGCGCGCTTCTCTCCGCAGATAAATTCGCACATCGAGTAGTTCCCGACGGGGCGCAGGCGCACGCGCCCTTCCGCCTCCGCGGTGAAAGAATATTCGACGGCGCCGCAGAAATTATCCATGCCCTGTGCCGTCAAATCGCCCGCGCTCTTCGGCTGCTTTGCGGCGATTCCGTCCCCTTTGACGTCGAAATCCCCCGCTATGTACACCGGCTCCATATAGGTGGAGTAGCTGAAGCAGTTGCGCAGGCTCTCCGGCACGCTCGCCTCGAACAGCACGCCGCGCACCTGCTCCGCGTCCGCCAGTTCCGCCTCGTACTCGTATACGTTTTCCCCCGCTTTCGCCTGCAGGCGCGCCTTTTTGAAATTGATGTCCTCTTCGCTCTGCACAAAGGCAATCGGCTCCCCGTTGAAGCGCTCGTCGCGCACCTTCTGCTTTTCCGCCGTGAGTTCGATTTCGCGCGCGGCGTCGCTGAAAAAGGCATACGTTACGCGCATTTTGCCCTTATAGCCGCGCTTGATAAGCGTTTCGTACACGCCGTAGGCGTACCCGTGCAGCGTTTCGCCGCTCTCCAGCGCGACTTTCACGTTTTCGACGGTCAGGCAATTGGGCGCCGCGCCGACAAACTGCGGCACGAGCGACACCGTCTTTGCCGCGCGGAAGGCGGGCTGCGCATAGCTGCCGTTTTCCTCCGCCAACAGCGAGCCGTGCGCCGGAACTTCGAACACGCTCTGCGGGGCAAAACCTTCGCCCGTTTCCAAATTTATCGGCGCAAAATCCCCGCTCAGCTCGATGCGCGCGGGCTCGTCGCCCTCGTTGACCGCGAAGAAGAACCTTCTGCCGTCGGGCAGGCGGCGCAGCGTGTATTCCAGCCCCGCCGCGCGCACGGCGGCAGGCTTGGGGAGGTCTTTGCATTCGATGTTCGCCCGCAGCGGCACGTCCGTACGGATTCCGTCGACATACGCGGGCTTTGCCCCGGCGACGGCCAATTTGCCGCCCGCCGCGCACATCTCTTCGAGCAAGCGGACGGTGTTGCCCTTGAGCTCGCGGCAATTCGCCAACAGCACCGCGCTGTACGTGCGCCCGCCGACCGTCAAATTTCCGTCGCTCGTGCCGCCGAGCTTCTCCAAAACCTTCTCGTTTACGAAGTGATAGGCGATGCCGTTGCGGCGCAGCTCATCCGCAACCGCCGCAAAGCCGATGTCCACATTTTCGCGCGCGGCTGTCTCGTCGAGGCGGAGATAGTCCAGATAGACGCTCTCCATCGGCGTGACGACGGCCACGGGCGCCTCTTCCTGCGAAGAGGCGATTAAATACCCCAGCGCCGCGAAGTAATCGTTCAGAGTCTTATACCCCTCTATCCAGGGGAGGGTGCGCCCGAAGGATACGGGGTGATCGATTTTCCCCTGCCCCGCCAGAGAGTAGTTGTAGAGGTGCTGGCACATGAGGTCGACGCCGAAGACATACTGCTTGTCGCCGATTAAGCGAAGTTCGCGCGGCGTCACGGAATAGCTGCTGCAGCCGAACGTCTCGGTCATAACCAAATTTTTGCCCGTCTGCGCCGCCACCGAACCGATGTTTTTCGCCGAAATGCCGGCGGGCGAATACTTCGCCAGGTTGTCGATTGCGGGAACGTCCTCGTACAGATAGCTCGTCGCGCAATCCGCACCGCCCCACATCTGCGTGAAGAAAAACGTCTCTTCGACGCTGTGCCCCGTCAGCTTGCAGCCGTGCGCCCGGCACCAGTCGTACAGTTTTTTATAAAAATTTTCGCAATACAGGCGGTTCATCAGGTTGTAGTACTTGACGCGGAACGGATACGCACGCTCGTCCTGCAAAAACAGGTACAGCAGCCCGCTCTTGAGCTCTTCCCCGTACGTTTTTTCGAATTCCTCCTCCGTGACGGCGGAAATCGGCGTCGCGTAGCGGTAGTATTGCGGCTCGTCCGTGAAAAACCCGACCAACTCCCTGCCGAAGCGCGGGGCGAACCGCTCGTAATACGGCTCGTATGTAGCCGCGATAAACTGCTCGGTCACCGCGGGGTTGAGGATGTCGACGTAGGCGTCGGAACTGCGCATATAGATTGTATGATATTTTTGCGCCGTTTCCCCCTGCCGCAGCAGGCGGGGAACCCCTTCGTCCAGCGAATACACGGCGTACGCCTGCGCGTCGAAGCTGTCCTTCACCTCGTATTCCAAATACCGCGCGCGGTTTGCCTCGTCGGCGAGCAGCCTGCCGCCGACGAACCCGCTCGGCCAGCCGAACTCGTCGTACATCCAGACCTGCATGCCCAGCGCCGCCGCCTCCTCGAGGCTCACGCCGACCATGCGGAACCAGTCTTCCGAGAGGTATTGCGTGGTCATGCCCGCGCGCGCATGGAAGACGATTCCGCCCAAGCCGAACGATTTCATCTCGCGCAGCTGGCGGCGCAGTTCGTCCTCTTGCAGGCAGGAATTGACACTCCAAAAAACGACGGGGCGGAACGCGTTCAAATCGGTATTTTTCAGCGTTTGTAACAAATTTTCTGTCTTAGTTTCCTTTCGCATGCTTTGAACCATTGCAACCTTTTTTTATTTTTCCGAAAAAAGCCTCCCGCCGATTTTTATCGGCGCGCCGGCTTTTCCGTTTAAAGCAAGTATAGCAAAATACGCCGCGCCCGTCAAGCGCATAAATCGACTTTTCTACGGGGAAATATACCGCCCGAAGGGGCCGTTTTACACGTTTTCCGCACCTATGATATCGCGCACGATTTCGCCCGCGAGCAGAAGCCCCGCCGACGACGGAACGAACGACACGCTGCCGATGAACCGCTCCCCTTCCGCCGCGCCGCTCCTGTCGGGAACGTACGGCTTTTCCTCCGAGTACACCGCCTTAACGCCCGTAATGCCCGCCTTTTTCAGTTCCCGCCGCATGATTTTGGCGAGCGGACACTCGCGCGTTTTTTCGATGTCCGCGACCTTGAAACCGGCGTGCAGCTTGTTCCCCGCCCCCATGCAGCTGATGACGGGCACGCCCGCCGCCCGCGCGCGGGAGAGGAGCAAGACCTTCGATTTTACGCTGTCGATGCAGTCCGCTACGTAGGAAAAGCGGGAAAAATCGAACATGTCCGCCGTGCTTTCGTCGAAAAAGCCCTCGAACGTTTGGATGTCCGTTTCGGGCGAAATATCCAGAGCGCGCTCACGCATCACGGCCGCCTTGTTTTGCCCGAGGGTGGAGCGGAGCGCCACGAGCTGGCGGTTGAGGTTGGACTCGGCGACCGCATCGCCGTCGACGAACAGGAGGTGCCCCACGCCCGCGCGCACGAGCGCCTCCGCCGCGTACGAACCTACCCCGCCGATGCCGAACACCGCCACCCGCGCATTCTGCAATTTTTGAAAATTTTCTTCCCCGATGAGGGAAATTTCGCGTACAAAAGTCTGATTCATAATCGCCTCTTTCGCCTCATATTATACCCTTGCGGCAAGCGGGCGGCAAGCAAAACCGAGCCGAAAGCGCAATTTTTGCAAAAAATTTTCAATTACCTATTGAAAAGCGGAATTTTTTATATTATAATGGTAGAGACGAACGCATTTTTCATCTAAAAATCCAACGCTGCGTTCGTCTGCCGCGCAGGGGCGCGGCGGCCGCGCAAAAGCCGCCGCCGGCGCCGCAGAACGCGGAAAAGGGGGCTGAACTATGAGCATCAAAGGAGCAGATATTCGGAATATCGCGGTCATCGGGCACAGCGGCGAGGGCAAGACCTCCGTCGTGGAGGCGATTTTGTTCAACGGCGGCACGACCGACCGTTTGGGAAAAGTGACCGACGGCAACACCGTGACCGACTACGATGAGCAGGAAATCGCGCGGAAAATGTCTATTTCCCTCTCCATGGCCTACACCATGTGGGACGGCGTGAAGTTGAATCTCCTCGACGTACCCGGGTTTTACGACTTCGAGGGAGAGGAAAACGAGGCTCTTCGCGCGGCGGGCGGAGCCTTAATCGTGACGGGCGCGACGGGCACTTTGACGGTCGGCGCGGAAAAGGCAATCGACAAGTGCCTGAAAAACAAGATACCGATGGTCGTGTTCATCAACGGCGTGGATAAGGACAACGCCGATTACGCGGGCACGGTGGCGGCGCTCAAGGAAAAGTACGCGGGCAAAATCGCGCCCATTCAAATCCCCCTGATGGAGGGGAACAAGATGGTCGGGTACATCAACGCCCTGAAAGAGACCTGCTACCACTTTGCGGACGAGGCGAAAAAGCAGCCGGTGCCCATCCCCGAGGATTTGAAAGGCACCCTCGCCGACATGCAGGCGAGCCTGACCGAGACCGCCGCCGAAAACGACGAGGCGCTGCTCGACAAATATTTCGAGGAGGGAACCCTCTCCAAGGACGAAATCATCCACGGCATCCGCAAGGGCATCTACAACGTGAACACCATCCCCGTGATGGCGGGCTCGGCTTTGCAGAACCGCGGCATCATCAACCTCATGGACGAAATCGTCAAATACATGCCCAGCGCGGAGGAGCGGCAGGAGATGCTGGCGACCGCCGTCGATTCGGGCGACCTCGTCGGCGTGACGTGCGAGCCGGACGCGCCCTTTGCCGCGCAGGTGTTCAAGACGGTCGTCGACCCCTTCGTGGGCAAGCTGAACGTGTTGAAAGTATTCCGCGGCACCCTCAAAGCGGGCAGCACGGTGTACAACGCGACGACGGGCAAGCCCGAGCGCATCAACCAAATCTATCTCTTGAAAGGCAAAAAGCAGGAGCCCGTCAGCGAGCTGGGCGCGGGCGACATCGGCGCCGTCAATAAGCTCGCCGCGACCAACACGGGCGACACGCTGTGCGACGAGGCGGCGAAAATCAAGTTCGACCCCATCCACTTCCCCCGCCCCGTGCTCTATATGGCGATTTACGCCGAAAAGAAGGGCGAGGAGGACAAAATTTTCCAGGGGCTCAACCGCCTCGCGGAGGAGGATTACACCTTCTGCGTGACGAAAAACGCGGAGACGGGCGAAATGCTCATCGGCGGCCAGGGCGATACCCACCTCGACGTCATCAATAAAAAGCTGAAAGCGAAGTTCAACGTTTCGGCGCTCTTGAAGACTCCCAAAATCGCCTACCGCGAGACCATCCGCAAGACGGTGGAGGCGGAGGGCAAACACAAAAAGCAATCGGGCGGCCACGGCCAGTACGGGCACTGCAAGGTGCGCTTCGAACCGTTCGACGGCGACTTCGAGTTTGCGGAGGAGGTCGTGGGCGGAAGCGTGCCCAAGCAGTACATCCCCGCCGTGGAAAAGGGGCTCATCGAGTGCCTGCCGCACGGCGTGCTGGCAGGATACCCCGTGACAGGGTTGCGCGCGGTGCTCTACGACGGGAGCTACCATGACGTCGATTCCTCCGAAATGGCGTTCAAGCTGGCGGCGGCGCTCGCCTTTAAAGAGGGGCTGAAAAACGCCAAACCCACGCTTTTAGAGCCGATTATGAAGCTGAAAATCGCCATCCCCGAGAGCTACCTCGGCGACATCATGGGCGACATGAACAAGCGCCGCGGGCGCATTTTGGGCATCGACATGCTGGAGGATATGCAGGTGGTGAACGCGGAGGCGCCGCAGGCGGAGCTGCAGAAGTACGCGACCGACCTGCGCAGCATGACGCAGGGGCGCGGCAAGTTTATGAGCGAGCTCGTGCGCTACGAGGAAGTGCCGCCCGCCGAAGCGGAAAAAATCGTAAAAGCGCGCGCAGAGGAAAAGGACGCGCAGTAATCGTTCCGCCGCCGCAAAAGCCGCGCTCAATGCGAACGCGGGATGCGGAGACGGCTCCCTCGCAACCAAAAAAGGATTATACCCCTATCCGTATAATCCTTTTTTCTTTGTTTCGGCGCGGCAGACCGCCCGCTTGCTAAAAATTTATAAATACGTGATACGGAAAATGGGACAGAGAATAAACGATTTTCAGGACGGCTCTTATTTGGAATATGACAAGGGCAATTTCGACGATTGGTGCGTTTATCTGGTAACTCCGAGCGGAACCCGCACGGCGCCGCGCGATACGGATAATTTCCGCCAGCTGAAGCAGTATGCCGAAAAATACGGCGCAGACGCACTATACCGAGACTTTGTACAAATTTACGATTTAACCGGTACAACGCTTGAAGCAAATGTGTTACGGGAAATAAGCAATCTTTCGGCGCGGTATCGGGGCGACGAAACGGGCATCGCCATTCTTTTTACAATCCTGTATACGGCTATGGTGTCCGAAGAAAACAAAGCGCATACGCGCTTAGGGAAAAGGATAAAACGCCTCGGCGTTCACAAATTATTGATGGAAAATTGCACGGTCGATAATTCCGCAAATTCTATGCGCGGCTCGACATGGAGAGAAATCGACAGCCTTTGCCGCGCGAGAGGTTTTTAATATTCCCTGCCTTTTCATCCCAAAAAAACGTTTGCACAAGCAAAGAGCGGGGCGCCGAATGCGCCCCGCTCTTTGTTATAAATACCGACAGAAAACAAAAGCGGGGTGGATTTTTCCGCCCCGCTTTCTTTTTTCCGTCAAATAAAAAAGCTGATGATGAGTACCACGATGACGCCGGGAATACCGAAGATACCGGTGATGAGCGCCGTCCACCACTCGACGGGGATTGCCACGCCGGGGATGAGATTCAAGAGAAAAATGGCGCCGATGCCGATCGCCGCGTTGATGACGAATTTGAGTATAGTTTTCAAGCCGAATTTGAACAGCTTTAAGACAATTGCCAGCACCACGACTGCCGCAATGCCGACGAGGATATATTGCAAAATTTCGGGCATACGTTTTCTCCTTTTCGGTACAAGTATGCGCTTTTGTCCGCAATTTATGCAGGCCGCCGCGCTGCGATTTTCCGTGAGAATATGGTTTTTATATTATTATAATCAACTGCGCGTTCCAAAATCACATTTTTGGAAAAGCGCACTCCATTTGCCGATACCTCGGCTAACGGAAGGGGTGAAGTTGCGCGATTTTATAATATGCGTGCCCTTAAATAAACGGGGCCCCCGAAAATCGCAACGCGCGCAGCGGTGTGAGATTTTTGGGGATAAGGAGCAACAAGTGCACGAGGGCGTGGCGGCAAACAAAGCGCGCCGCCTGCCCTCCGTCGCCTTGTTGCGACGAGGCATGAGGGGAAAGCCGCTCGGGTTTCCCCTCCAATCGCACAATTTCGCAGCCGTCAGCTCGGCGAGAAATTGGCGAGCAATTATCTTGCGCGTTTGAGAACCGCGTTTCTCAAAAAGCGCACTCCATTTGCCGCATACTTACGGCTTACGGGAAGAGGGTGAATTTGCGCCTTTATATAATATGCGTGCCCTAAAAAAGGCGCAAAGAGGGAGAAAACGCCGCAGAAAACGCGAAAGCGTTTGAACGGCGGTGTCGCCCTCCAATCACGGAAAAAAGTTTTATCAGCTTAAAACTTTTTTCGTGAATATTTTTAAAACTCAATCTTAAACTCCGTACCCACGCCCAGCTCGCTCTCCACCGAGAGTTTCCAGCCGGCGCGCTTGCAAAGCTTTTTGACGATGGCGAGCCCCAAACCGAAGCCGCCGCCCCCGCCGTTGTGCGACTTATCCACCGTGTAGAAGCGGTCGAAAATGCGCTCCTTGTCCTCCTCCGCGATGCCGACGCCCGTATCGGCGACGGAGAGCGCGGGGTGTTCGCCGCCGGTGAGCGTTACGGTGAGGGTGCCCCCCTCCTTGTTGTAGCGGATTCCGTTGGACACGAGGTTGTTGAAAATTTCCAATAGCCGCTCGCGGCGGGACATCACTTTGACGCCGTTTGCGATATCCAGTTTGAGCGCGATGTTCTTCTGCGAGAGCTTCGGCTCGAAGGAGGAAATCGTTTCGCGCACGAGTTCGGTCAAATCCACCTCGTAATCGGGCAGTTCGTCCGAATCGATGGCGGAAAAATTGATGATGGAACGGATGAGGTTGGACAGCCTGTCGCTCTGCTTGATAATTGTTTTGGCGACGCCCTTGATGCGCTCGGGCGGGATGCCCCCCTCCGCAATCAGCTCGGCAAAGCCGCGGATGCTCGTGAGCGGTGTGTTCATTTCGTGCGTAACGTTGGCGATAAAATCGTTTTTCGAGCGGGCCGCCGCCATCGACTCGGTGACGTCGGTGATGAGCAGGACGCTCGACTGCTCCTTGAAGGTGAAGCGCAGGTTGTAGTCGCGCCCCTCCAACTTGCGGTAGACGGACGCCGGCTCGCGCGCGGCGAGGATATCGGCGATCTCCCGATCCTCCGTAAAGGCGCGCACCGGCTCGTTCTGCTCGTAATCCAAAAGCCGCGCCGCCGTCTTGTTGATGAGGATGACGTCCTCCGCGCTGCGGAAAATGACGATGCCGTGCTCCATGCTGCCCAAAATCAGCTTTTCGAGCCGCCTGTCCTCCTTCATCTTCGCCATCTTGTCGCTGATGTCGGCGTTCATGTCGTTCATCATCTTGGCGATGGGTTTGAGTTCGGAATATTCCGTGCTGACCTCTCCGCCGCTGGTCGCCGCTTCCTTGGTGAGGCGCTCGACGGGGCGTAGGATAAAGGAAGTAGCCAGCCACGCGATGAGCAGACAGATGAGAATATCGACCAAAATAAACCAGATAAGCGTGGGGATTGCGTCCGTAAACACAGCCACTTCCGACGAGACGGGCAGCGCGATGCGCGCGAGATACTGTACCTCCCCTTCCGCGGGGAAAGCGCGGCAAAAGTAAATCATGTTTGTGCCGAGGGTGGACGAAGAACGCACGGCAAAGCCTTCGCCGCTCTCCAGCGCCTCCGCCACCTCCTCGCGCGCGGCATGGTTTTCGGAGGTATCCGACTGCGTATCCGCGAGCACGGAGCCGTCGGGCGAAAAGAGGGTGATGCGCGCCCCGCCCAAAAGTTCGGACAGCCGAGCCGCCTCTTCTTCCGCGGCGGCGGAAGAATCGTACTCGCCTTCAAAAACGTTCATATAAATTTTAAGCTGCCCTTCCGCCTGGGAAATCGCGCCGCTGTAATACATCTCCGTAAAAAGCACGGTCAGCAACACGAGCCCCACCACCGAAACGAGCAGCGATACGAGCAATATTCTTTTTCTCACTTTCTATTCCCTGTATACAAATTTGTAGCCGACGCCGAACACCGTCTCTATGTAATCGATGCCGAGTTTGCGAAGCCGCGCGACGTGGTTGTCGACCGTGCGCGTTTCACCCTCGTCGTACCCCCACACCGCGTTGAGGATATTTTCGCGCGTGAGAGCCTTGCCCTCCTTCTGCATGAGGTATTTGAGGAGGTTGAATTCCTTGTTGTTCAGCTCCAGTTTGACGCCGCGCAGCGTCGCCGTCATCGTCTCCTCGTCGAGGGAGAGGTTGCCGCGCACGAGCGAGGCGTTGCCCCCCGCGCGGCGCAGAAGCGCGTTGACGCGCGCCGTCAGCTCCAGTACGCCGAAGGGCTTGGCGATGTAGTCGTCCGCGCCCAGGTTCAGGCCGCGCACCTTGTCCGTCTCCTGCCCCAGCGCCGAGAGCATGATGACGCCCATCGACGGGTATTTCTGTTTGAGTTTGGGCAATACGTCCAGCCCGCTGCCGTCGGGCAGCATGATGTCGAGGATTGCCGCGGCGGGCGGCTGCTTTTCTACCGCCGCCGTAAAATCGGCAATCGTTTCGTAACATTCAATCACTATATTCGACATCTCCAGCGCGCATTTGACCAGCTCGCCGATATTTTTGTCGTCTTCCAATAAATAAACTCTCTTTTCCAAAACAATTCCTCCGCGCGCCTCCCGCGACGCGCGCGCCCTTTA
Source organism: uncultured Clostridia bacterium (assembly GCA_930989535.1). GTDB lineage: Bacteria > Bacillota > Clostridia > Christensenellales > Borkfalkiaceae > Borkfalkia > Borkfalkia excrementipullorum. The sequence continues at coordinate 110,540 of CAKNLK010000003.1, forward strand.
CAGAGCCTGCTTCCTTTGTTATCAGTATACCACAAAAACGCCGAAAGGGCAAGAGAGTTGCCGAAGAAAATCTTTAATCGAACGCGTGCGCCACGTAGGTGAGATGGTCTGCCGCGCGCTCGAGGTTGCCTACGAGGTTGATAAACACCCCGCTCGACTGCGGCTGACACTTGCCCTCATTCAGGCGGCGGATGTGATCCGCTATCATGTCCTTGCGCGCAGCATCGACGTCGTCCTCCACCCGATCGACCGCTTTGATGGCGGTGATATCCTTTTTATCGAACACGTCCAGCGTTTTTTGGTACAATTCTTCTATTTTTGCGTACATATCCTGCAGCGATTTTTTCACGCCCGCAGAAAATTCGATGCCGTCGCGCTTGCAATTGCGCGTATATTTGGTGATGTTATCCGCCAGCTCGCTGATACGGAGAATATCCCCCGTCGAGTGATGAATGGCGGAAATAAGCTTTTCATCCGTGAGCGACACGTCCTGCGAAGAAATCTTGATGAGGTACGCCACGATGGCGCGCTCCATATCCGCAACGCGCACGTTGACCTCGTCCACCTTTTCCTTGGCGGATTCGTCTTCGGCTATAAATCCGTCGAACGCGGCTTTCAGCGATTCCATTGCCCGCCCCGCCATGAGCGTCGCCGCCTTATTCGCCTGCTCCACCGCCACCGACGGCGTGGAGAGGAAACGTTCGTCTAAGAGCGTCGTATCGCCCGCTTCCTGCTCGCCTTTTTTGCGCGGGCGGATGAGCTTTGTGGCAACCTTCACGAACACGTTGACAAAGGGCAGGAACAGGCAGGTGCACACCACGTTGAAGAAGGTGTGGAAGAGCGCGATCTGAAGCCCGGGATCATTTGCAAACCACTTGCCGATTGTTGCATTCATGAAGCCCGGCCAGCACAGCAGGAATATCGAAAAGATGACCGTGCCGAACACGTTGAACATGAGGTGAATGAGCGCCGCACGCTTGGCATTCGTATTCGCGCCGATAGACGAGAGGAGCGCCGTAACGCAGGTGCCGATGTTGGTGCCGAGCACCAGAAACAGCACGCCGCTGTTGGCGGGATTTCCGATGACCAGCCCCGCGCCGACCATCTGCACGATGAGAGTCGTAACCGCGGAGGAGGATTGCACGATTCCCGTAATGATGATTCCCGCCAAAAGAAGCACCAAACGATTGTCCACGCCGAGAAGGAAGTCTTTGACGACCTGCTGCTGTGCAAACTCGTCCATCGCCATGCCCATGAATTGCAGGCCGAGGAACACCAACCCCAGCCCCGCGAGCATCATGCCGATGGTCTTGGACTTATCCTTTTTGCAGAGCATATCCATGAATATGCCCACGCAGGTGAATACGGTGATGATTTCGATGAACGGGATATCCGCGATGACGGAAAAATAGGCGGTGACGGTGGTGCCGATGTTCGCGCCCATGATGACGGTGGTCGCCTGGAACAGCGACATAAGCCCCACGTTTACGAAGCCAACAACCATGACGGTCGTAGCGGACGAACTCTGAATGATGGCGGTTACGCCCGCGCCGATGCCGACGCCCGCGAGGCGGCTTTTGCCCGTTTTATCGAACCAGCGGCGCAATTTATTCGTCGCGAGTTTTTCAATATTGTCGGACAACACCTTAAACCCGAACAGGAACGCCCCGAGCCCCGCAAGCAATGCAACGACCGCCAGAACATAGTCCAGCGCGCCCATCTGCACGCTGTCCGCGAGCAGGGCGAAAGCCATACCGATATCCATGACAACTCTCTCCTTACAACTTTTATCTTACGCAAATTTTGCCTTATACTCTCATTGTACGGGAAAGTTGTATAATACAATTGTAAAAATTGTAATAAATTTGTAATAAATTTGAAAATCGTGTAAATTCCGGTGACTTTTTGGCGTTCGGTTTGGGGGAAGCGGGGGTAAAGCCGCAAGAAGAACCTTCCCCCTGCGGCTGATCGCGGCTGCGCACGAGGCCGGTTTTTCCCCTCGGCTCCGCCGCTTTGTTCACGAAAATCTCGGCGAGCTTTCGCCTGCGATTTTCCGTGAGAATTTTAAATAAAATTTTTATTTCGGATATTTAGATGCTATCCGCCGCACCTTGCGCACAAATAATTCCGCGCTTTCGACTCGCTACCCATATTTCAAAAACAAACTGGAATAATCCGTGGCGCGCGGCAAAACGACGCTTTTGCCTAAGTGCACCCAATTTGCCGCATACTTACGGCTTTTAACAATTTACTCGCGCAAGCAAAACCGCGCTTTTGCGCTGCGCACCCCTATTTGCCGATACCTCGGCTTACGCAGGAAAGGTGAAGCCGCGCGATTACAACAATATGCGTGCCCTTAAATCATCGCGCGGCGAGGAAAACTCCGAACGCCGCGCCGCTTGTAGAGCGGTGCGCGTTGGGGTTGTCCTCATACTCACGACTTTTTGTTACAACAGCTTGAAACAAAAAGTGTGAACAGTTTAGTTCAGTTTCTTATGCTCGCCCGTAATCATGAACAGCACCCATTCGGCGATATTCGAGGCGTGGTCGCCGATTTTTTCGAGATATTTTGCGACCATGAGCATATCCAAAGCCTGTTCGCCGTTGTCGTCCTCGTCCACGTTTTTATGTACGATTTTCGTCAGATTGGCTTTAATGACGTCAAACAAATCGTCGACATCGTCGTCCGCGCGGCAAACCGCCTTGGCGAGATCGCCGTCGCGCTCGACGAAAGATTTGGCAGCGTTCCGCACCATATCCTGCACGCGCTCCGCCATTTCGGGGATTTCCTTGACCGCGTCGGCATAAGGGAGGCGGCTCATCTTGATGACGAGTTCAGAAATGTCCACCGCCTGGTCGGCAATGCGCTCCATGTCGGTTATCATCTTCATCGCGCTGGTCACGAAGAGCAAGTCGCTCGCGACCGGCTGCTGCTTGAGAATAATTTTCAGGCACAGGCGCTCGATCTGCTGTTCCTTTTCGTCCACAAGGCGCTCCACTCCTTTGGTGCGGCGCGCGAGCTCCGAATCCTGCGTTTCAAGGGCGGTAACTGCGTCGCCGATCGCCTCGCAGTTGAGTTCGCCCATCTTCGTCAATAAATCTTTCAGCTCGGAGAGCTGTTCGTCGAATTGCCTTCTTACCATAAAATCAACCGAACCTCCCGGTAATGTAGTCTTCTGTCCTCTTGTCCTTCGGGCGGTCAAAAATCTGATCCGTTTCTCCGAACTCGATGAGATCGCCGAGCAGAAAAAACGCCGTTTTATCCGAAATGCGCGCCGCCTGCTGCATGTTGTGCGTTACAATGACGATTGTATATTTGTCTTTCAGTTCCTGCGCCAAATCCTCGATTTTGCTCGTGGAAATGGGGTCGAGCGCGCTCGTCGGCTCGTCCATGAGGATGACCTCCGGCTCGACGGCGAGCGCCCGCGCGATGCAGAGGCGCTGCTGCTGCCCGCCTGAAAGCCCGAGAGCCGATTTGTTGAGTCTGTCTTTCAGTTCGTCCCACATGGCCGCCTGTTTGAGGGAACGCTCTACGATTTCGTCCAGCACGGCGCGTTTTTTGATGCCGAAGGTGCGCGGGCCGTAGGCGATGTTGTCGTACACGCTCATGGGGAAGGGATTGGGCTTCTGGAACACCATGCCCACCCGCTTGCGCAGGACGTTGATGTCCACTGCGCCGTACAGATCGATGCCGTCGATGAGCACCTCGCCCGTGATCTTGCAGTCGGGAATGAGGTCGTTCATGCGATTGAGGGTCTTCAAAAAGGTCGATTTGCCGCAGCCGGAAGGCCCGATAAACGCGGTGATCTCCTTTTCCTTGATGTCCATGTTGATGCCCTTGAGCGCGTGAAAGTTGCCGTAATACAGGTTGAGGTCGCGGATGTTGAATTTATCCGCCCGTTCTATCGTATTCGTGTTTTCCACCGTTTAATACTCCTTTTTCAGCTTGTTTCCGATAAATTCCGCTATGCCGTTAATGATGAGCACGAGGATGATGAGCACGACCGCGACCGCCCACGCGACGTTGGCAAGTTCGCCGCTCTCGTTGGTGAGGTTGTACAGATACACGGTGAGCGTGCTCCCCGCGTCCATCAGCCCGGACGCCGTGCGCGCGTTCATCGGCGAGCCCGCCGTAAACACGAGCGCCATCGTTTCGCCGACGACGCGGCCGAGCCCCAAAATCACGCCGGAAATGATGCCCGGAATCGCGGAGGGCAGGATGATGACGAAAATGGTGCGCAGCTTGCCCGCGCCGAGCGCATACGAACCTTCGCGGAAGGAATCGGGCACAGCGCGCAGCGCCTCCTCCGTCGTCCGCATGATGAGCGGCATAATCATGAGCGTCATCGTGAGTATGCCGCTGAGCAGCGAATATCCCCAGCCGAACAGGCCCACGAAAAAGATCATGCCGAAGATGCCGAACACGACGGACGGAATACCCGAAAGCGTTTCCGCCGCAACACGGACGATTTTGACGAATACGTTCGTGGATTTTGCGTACTCGACCATGAAAATGGCCGCAAAGATACCGATGACGCCGGCTATCAGCAGCGAAAGAATTGCGATGGTGAGCGTGTTGATGAGCGCGGGCATCATGGAGTTGTTTTCCAGCGTCCACCGCCAGGCGAACAAATCCGCCGTCAGGTTAAAACTCGCCGCACCCGATACGGGATCGATATAGACGAGCCCGCGGTAGAAGGTATATATAAGCACCCACATTACCGCCGCCGCCGACAGGATTGTTCCCAGGCAAATGAACAGAAACACGGCAAACGAAAAGGGTTTGTGCAGATATGCGTTGAGTTTATCTTTAAACGTTTGGCGGTTGATGGGCACGATTCCTCTCGTGTCCACTTCTCCCTCTTTTAATACAAGTTCTCTTGCCATATGGTTTCACCTCAGTACTTTTTCTTTTTCAGCAGCATGACGACTGTCGTGATGAGCAGGATGATGATGAGCAGCACCGCTGCGACCGCTATCAGGGCGGGGCGTTCGAGGTTGGTCGTGCTCGCATAACCCATGCCCGAAGCAATCGCCGAAGCGAGGGTGATGAACGGATCGGCAAGCGAACCGGGAATCTGGTCGATGTTGCCGCAGATGAGCGTGATTGCCGCCGTTTCGCCGATGGCTCTGCCCATGCCGAGGATAATCGCCGTCAGCACGCCCGAGCTTGCCGCGGGGAACATGGTGCGGAAAATGGCGCGCTCCTTGGTTGCCCCAAGCGCGACGGCACCCTCATAAAAGGGCTTGGGCACGGCGCGCAGCGAGTTTTCGGAGATGCTGATGATGGTGGGCAGAATCATGATGCCGAGCACGAAAGAGGTCGTAAGCAGATTCAGCCCGCCGCCGCCGAGGAGTTCGCGCGAGATGGGCACGATGACCGTCAGACCGAAAAATCCGTACACGATGGAGGGAATGCCCGCCAGAATGTTGGTGAGCGGCTTGATGATTTTATACAGCCACTTGGGGCAATAGAATGCCATGAACGTAGCCGTCATAAGCCCGATGGGAACGCCGACGACAAGCGCGCCGACGGTGGAGAGCGCCGTTCCGACGACGAGCGAGCCGATGCCGAACCGCTCCGAGCGAATCAGCCACCGGTCGTCCGTCAGAAATTTGACGAAGCCGATTTCCCCGATGGTGGGAATCGCGTCGATGAGCAGGTAAATACATATGGTGAGCACAGCGAGCACAAAGAGTGCCGCCGCAATGGCAAACAGCACCTTCATGGAAATTTCTTTTATGACGGCGCGCGTGTTCACTTTGGCGATGCTCTCGCTCATTTCCGCGTTTTCTGCGTTTTCTGAATTTTTTTGCATAGGTATTCCTCCGTAAAAAAGCGGTAAGCATACAGAAAGGGTTGACGGCATTTCGCACCCCAACCCGCTCTGCTGTATTCAGTTTCTGCCTTTCCGCCTTGCGGAAAAGCTCTTTTTTACTTTTCTTCGGGGAACATCACGCCGATGTCGCTCCAATTCAAAGATTTATCCGTGTAAATCTTCTTCAGGTTTTCAAGCGAGATGTCCGTCGCAGGGTTCGCCGTGTTGACGATGACCGCGATGCCGTCGGCGCAGAGTTGATAAATCGTAACGTTTTCGTTGGTAACGTCTGTCCCTTTTGTCACTTCCTTAGAAGCCATGCCGATTTCGGTGTTGCCCTCGTTCGCGTCCTTGATACCCTGACCGGAACCGCCGCCCGAAACGGTAACCTGAACTTCCTGCCCGGTAGCCTCCTCGACCTTTGCAGAGAAACCTGCCGCAAGTTTCGTCATCAGAGGGCCGACAGAAGTAGAGCCGCTCGCCTCGATTTCCGTTACGGTAAGATTTCCCTCGGGAACCGTATAAGCGGGCGCATTTTCAACGACGCTCACATAGCCCTCGTCTGCAATGATTGTCTGCGCTTCAGCGCTCTTCAAATATTCAACGAACTCCGCGAGCAAATCGTTGGACGTGAGTTCGGTTTCGTCGTACATGAGCTCGAACGGACGGGAAACTTTATACGAACCGTCTGCAACCGTCGCTTCCGTGGGGGCAACGCCGTCTACGGAGAGAGCTTTGACCGTGGTGTCGACGGAGCCGAGGGACGCATACCCGATTGCCTTTACGTCGCCGGCGACGCCCTGAATGACCGCAGATGTAGAGTTCAGCTGCGCTACGCCCGTATTGAGTTCGTCGCTTTCGATGCCGAGCAGTTCCAAAAATGCGTCGCGCGTGCCCGAGCCGTCTTCGCGGTTGTAAACGCTGATATCACCGTTGCTGCTGCAGCCGACTGCTGCGAAACCGATGCCGCAAGCCAATGCCGCGCTTGCGATTGCCATAAGAATCTTCTTCATTGCTTTTTCTTTACTCCTTTGAACTTTGTGCTTTCAGTATAGCGCCCGCTTGTATAATTCTTCCACGAATTTTGTAACAAAATTGTAAAAAAAGGACTCGCGAAATTTGTTTTAAGCTGATAAAACAACTTTCTGCGATTTTTAGGAGAAACAAAAAGGCCTCCGCCCGAAGGCGAAGACCTTTCCGCGCGTTACGCGCTTTTTTATTTATTATAGAATAATTCCCCTATTTATTGACGACATAGCGGGAAAATTTGCAGGCGACAAACAACCCTGCGGCAAACAGGGCGATGCCGAGGCACAAATCGAGCCACGCGACGCCGCCGCTCGCCCAGCTTTGGTAGACGGCGTACATTTCGGGATTGAAGAACATCGCCGCCGCCGAACCGAGAGACAGCCCGCAAACGGCAAAAAAGGAGGGCGCGCGGAAGCGAGACAAGAGCCCCGAAAGGGCCTTGGAAAAGCCAATCAGCCCCGCGATAAACCCGACGGCAAGGCAGGCGTACACCGCAAAGATGAGGGGGTTTTCCGCCCAATAGGACAGATGCACCGAATCGAGCAGGTACGAAAAATACCCCGCCGCCATCAGCAGCGCGGACGCGGACAACCCCGGAACCAATTGCGTGACGGCGATTGCCGCACCCAATACGACAAACAATATATAATGGTACACCTGCAATTGCTCCGGCCCGCCCCCTTCCGAAAAGCACAGGGCGGATACGGCGCCGAATACGACGGGCAGCGCCAGCCCCAGCGCAAAGAGCGCCGCGCGCCAGGGCGTGATTTTTTCCCTGCGGATTTCGCGCGAGACGGCGGGGAATGCGCCGAGCATCAGCCCCGCGAACAGCCCGACCACCGCAAACGGCACCAACTCCACCAGATTTTGCACGGCAAAGAAGCCGATTAACAGCCCCACGACCAACCCGACGGCTATCGGGAACAGAAAACGGGCGCATTTTTTGAATTTTTTAAAGATATTGCCCAGCGCGTACAGCAGCTTTTCGTACAGGCGGAACAAAATTGCGACGGTGGAGCCGCTCACGCCCGGTACGATTACCGCCAGGCCGATGAAAAACCCGAGCACGCCGCCCTTGAACGCCGCTTTGCCGTCCTTGTAGCGCAAATCCGCTTCCGGCTCTTCGACGGGCTTCGCGGGTTTGACGGACGCCTCCCGCCCGTCCGCCGCGCTTTCTCCGCGCGGCGCATTATTCTCCGGTTCGCCGGGCGCCAATGCTCCGTTTTCGCACGAAACGGCGGTTTTTTCCGCCCGTTCCTCCGCGCCTTTGTCCTGTTTTTCCATATACGTCTTCCTCTTTCAGCTCCACGCCTGTATTTTGCGCGCGAGGTCGGCAGCGGTGAGCTTGCTCGCTTCCGCCTGCTGCGCCGCCGTCGCGTGTTCGACGGGGCGGCTGTCCGCGCCCATAATTTTCAGCTGCACCGGGCGCGCCTGCCGCGCGTAATACTCGGCGACGGCGGAACCGAACCCGCCCGCGGCGTACCCCTCCTCGAAGGTGATAATCTTTTTCTTGTCGACGGCGTCCAAAAAGCGCTCGTCGAGGGGATTGACCGTGCGGCAGTTGACGATTTTCGCGCCCTTTACGCCCGAAATCTTCTTCGCTTCCAGCGCGCGCGCGACCGCCCTCGCGCCGCACGCGAGTACGACCGGCCCGTCTCCGTCGGAGAGCGTTTCCCACAGGTAAAAGTCGGAAATTTTATGCACGCTCCCCAAATTCGGGCAATAGCCGTTGGGGTAGCGCAGGAGCGCGGGGCGCATGCGCGAACGGGCATAGTCGAAGAGGTCGGACAGCTCGGCGCAGTCCTTCGGCGCGTAGATATCCAAATTCGGCACGGCGCGCAGCATGGGCAAATCCAATAGGCCCTGGTGCGTCTTTCCGTCGGTTCCGACAAACCCCGCGCGGTCGACGCAGAAGAGGACGGGCAGGTTTTGCAGGCACACGTCGTGGATAATCTGGTCGGCGGCACGCTGCAAAAAGGTGGAATACAGGCACACGACGGGGGAAAGCCCGCCCTTCGCCATGCCCGCCGCCATGGTGACGGCGTATTCCTCGCAGATGCCCACGTCGAACAGCCGCTGCGGGAAGTTCGCGGCGAAGTCGGAAAGCCCGACGCCGTCCGTCATTGCCGCGGTAACGGCGACGAGCGACGGATCGGCGGCGGCGCGCTCGCACAAGAGCCTGCCGAGCGCCACCGAAAAGGAGTTTTCGCCGCCTGCAAAGCCGCGCGTGACGCCGTGGTAGCGGGCGGGGTCTTGCTCGGCGGCCTCGTACCCCCTGCCCTTCTGCGTGATGACGTGCAGGAGCACGGGTTCGTCGATCTGCCGGATACTGCTCAATACGCCGAGCAGTTCGCTCAAATCGTGCCCGTCGACAGGGCCGACGTACTTGAAGCCGCACCGCTCGAAAAAGTCGTTTTTGTTCAGCCAGCCCTTGACGCTGTACTTGATTTTGCGCAGGTACCTGCCGAAGGCGCTCGTATCCTTGAATGCGCGCTCCATGCGCGAATTGAAGCGGCGGTACCGCTTTTTCGCCGTGACTTTGGAGATGGAGCGATACAGCGCGGAGTGGTTGGTGCGGATGGACATGCCGTTGTCGTTGAGCACGACGAGGAAGTTTTTCGGCTTTTCCTCGGAGGAGAACACCGCCTCGAGCGCCAGGCCGTTGCCCAGAGACGCGTCGCCGATAAAGCTGACGACGCGGTAATTTTCGCCGCGCAAATCGCGCGCGTTGCACAGGCCGATACCCGCCGCGACGGAGTTTCCGCTGTGCCCGGCGATAAAGGCGTCGTACTCGCTCTCAAAGGGATCGGGGAAGCCGCTCACGCCCCCCTGCGCGCGCAGATTTTCCAGGGTTCTGCCCGTGAGGAGTTTGTGCACGTACGCCTGGTGCCCCACGTCGAATACGAGTTTATCGTGCGGAAAATCGAATACCTTGTGCAGGGCGAGGATGAGCTCGACCGTACCGAGGTTGGACGACAGATGCCCGCCGTTTTCCTTGACCGATTGGATCAACTCCGCGCGCAGACTCTCCGCGAGTTCCTCCAGCTGTTTTTTATTGTATGTTTTGATTTCGTCCGTCAACATGCGCCGCTCCTCTGCTCTCTTATTGTACTCGTTTCCCTTCCGAATCATGAATTCGATTTCAATTATTGTAAACCGTTTCGGCGCATTTGTCAAGGCGTTTGGCGCGCCGGCCGGCCGCAGCGCGATTCCCCTCCGATCGGGTTGTCTTTTCCGCCGCGATTTGCTATACTATATGTGCCCTTCGTTTTCCGTATTCCGGAGCAAAGGGCCCGAAAATATCGCACAAAAGGAGCAACGGCGATGGCGTATCGCGTAATTTTAAAAAAGAACGAGGAAAAACGGGTGCTCGCGGGGCACAGCTGGGTGTATGCCAACGAGGTCGCCCGCATCGAGGGGAAGGACAAAAACGGCTCGCTCGCCGAGGTCGTCGCCCACGACGGGCGGTATATCGGCAAGGGGTACATCAACCACCTCTCCAAAATTCTCGTGCGCATCTTCATTCGCGGGCAGGAGGAGGACGGGGAGGAACTCTACCGCGAGCGCATCGCCGCCGCGCAGGCCCTGCGCGAAAAGCTGTTCGATTCCGCACAGAACAACTGCTATCGTCTCGTGTTCGCCGAGGCGGACGATTTGCCCGCCCTGATTATCGATTGCTATGCCGGCTATTTCGTGCTCGAATGCCTGTCGCTGGGCGTGGACATGCGCAAAAAGATGATTGCGGACGCGCTCGTTTCCCTCTATTCTCCCAAGGGCATCTATATGCGCGGCGACGTGGCGGTGCGCAAAAAGGAGGGGCTGCCCCTCGAAAACGAGCTCTTATACGGCGAAATTCCCGACAAAATCCTCATAAAAGAGAACGGCCTGCTTATGAGCGTGGACGTGAAAAACGGGCAAAAGACGGGGTACTTCCTCGACCAGAAGGAGAACCGCTTCGCCGTGCGCCGCTACTGCCGCGGGGCGAGCGTGTTGGACTGCTTTTGCAACAGCGGCGGGTTTTCGCTGAACGCCGCGACCGTCGCCCGCGAGGTGACGGCGTTGGATATCTCCCCCTTTGCTTTGGAAAACGTGGAAGAGAACGCGCGGCTGAACGGGTTTACGAACATCAAAACGGAGTGCGCGGACGTGTTCGACGCGCTGCGCCGCTGCCGCGCCGAGGGTAAAAAGTTCGACTGCGTCATCCTCGATCCGCCCGCCTTCTGCAAGAGCGCGGCGGAGGTGAAAGACGCCTACCGCGGATACAAGGATATCAACATTTCCGCCATGAAATTGGTGGAAAAGGGCGGGTTTTTGATCACCTGCTCCTGCTCGCACTACATGAGCGCGCCGCTGTTCGAACGGATGCTGCGCGAGAGCGCGCAAAGCTGCGGCCGCGCCGTGAAAATTTTGGAAGTGCGCGTGCAGGCGCCCGACCACCCTGCCCTGCTCGCCGCCGAGGAAACGAGCTATCTGAAGGTGTTTATATTGCAAGTGAACTGACTCACACTTTTTGTTTCAACAGCTTGAAACAAAAAGTCGTGATTTCGAAGACAACCCCGACGCGCACCGCTCTGCATGCGGCGCGGCGTCCGGAGTTTTCCTCGCCGCGCGATGATTTAGGGGCACGCATATTACAAAATCGCACGGCTTCACCTTTCCTGCAGAAGCAAAGGTGTTTGCAAATAAGGGTGCGCTAACGCAAAAGCGTCGTTTTGCTTGCGCGAATAATTATTCAAAGCCGCGGCTTCGCCTTTCCTGCAGAAGCCGCAGGTATGCGGCAAATTGCGGGCGCTTAGGCAAAAGCGCGGTTTTGCCTAAGCGCATTTTATTATTATAAAATTATTATAAAACCAAAAACTCACGGAAAATCGCAGCGGAGCGGTACGTTCGCAAAAAGGCGGTGCGTTCCGCTTTTTTTGCGGACGCGTTACGGAAAAACAATCCCCCGCGGAAATTTTCCGCGGGGGATTGTTTCGTTCTGTATTTTGGAGATTACAGCTGTGTAAACTTATTTTTCTTCGTCCGGCTTTTTCTTTTTCGGAACGCAGGAGGAACAGCCGCTGCAGCCCGAACAGCCGCACCCGCAGCCGCCCTTGCCCTGCTTTTTGCGCACATAGTGCCACACGAGCATGAATACGACGAAGCCCGCCGCGAGCACGCCGATGACAACGGAGACGATTGTTCCCGCCGCCGAAAGCAGATTCAATGCCATAGTTCCCTCCTTTGCGCCGCATACGGCGCTTTTTTACTATTTTATTCCCGCGCGGGGCGGTTTTTGTTCTTTCTGCTCAAATTGATTTTGCCCTTGTTGCGCAGGACAAAATAGGTTACGACCAGCGCGATGAGCGCCGCGACGATAAAGACCGTCCACCACCAAGTAAACACAAGATATATCGCCGTCGAGGTCAAATAGGAAGTAATCAGCCAGAAGGCGACCGTAAACTTAAATTTGCCCTTCGGCAGTTCCGCCTTGACAGTTGCAGCCGCCGCAAAGCACGGGATCGTGAGCATGTTGAACACGGTAAAAGCGATCAGCCCCTGCCAGGAAATGCCCGTCTGCTGGACAAGAAACTGCACTGCCTGCCAGCCTTCCATGGAGTCTTCGTCGAGCAATGCCTGCCCCGCAAGACAATTACCGAGGACAAAGAAAGTCGAAATGACGTTTTCCTTGGCGATGAGCCCGGTGACCGCCGCCACGACGAACACCCAAGCGTATTCGCCCCACTGAACACCGAATCCCATCGGGGTGCAAATCCAGCAGGCGAAGGAACCGATGTCGTACAAAATGCTCTCGTCCATTTCGACCATCTGCCACTGCCACGAGAAGTTGGAGAGGAACCAGATGATGATCGCGGAAGCGACGATTATGGTGAACGCCTTCTTCAGATAATGTTTGAGCTTATCCCACAGGTGCACCATCAGGTTGTGGAACTGCGGTGCGTGATAGGCGGGCAGCTCCATGATAAAGGGAGCCACTTCGCCGCGCATGGAGGTCTGCCGCATGAACGCGACCATGACGACTGCCATCGCCATACCGAACACATACAGTGCGAACACCAGTAAATCGGCATTCACGCCCGTGTATTGCGCAGCAATCGCGCCGCAGATAGCCGCCAATATCGGTGCCTTTGCGCCGCAGGTGAAAAACGGGATGACGCGGTTGGTCATGATGCGTTCCTTTTCGTCGGCGAGCGTCCTGGTGTTGACCGCCGCAGGGACAGAACAACCAAACCCCATAATCATCGGAATAAATGCGCGCCCGGAAAGCCCGAATTTGCGGAACGCCCTGTCCAAAATAAACGCCACGCGCGCCATATAACCCGAATCCTCCAGAATGGAGATGAACAGGAACAATACAAGAATTTGAGGGATAAAGGACAGAACGCCCGACAGACCCGCCCAGATACCGTCGTTGATGAGCCCCTGCGCCCATGCCGCGGCGCCCACGTTTTCCAGCCCTGTAGCGATAAGTCCGCCGAGTTGGTCGGTGATAAAGCCCATCAGGTTAAACACGATTGCGCCCGGCGTGGATATACCGTCCGCCGTATAGAACACGGCGACAAACGCGCTCAGAACTTCGTTGCCGGTATCGATGTCCGAGGCAAACCCCGCGCCGCCGTTGAACCAGCCGGTTATTGTGTTCAGATACAGAAAATCGGCGCCGAACGTAAGGTGGAAGATTGCAAACAAAATCACCAAAAAGATGGGTATACCCCAGATGCGATGAGTGAGCACCTTGTCAGCCTTGTCCGACTTGGTAAAGGCTTCCTTCTTTTCCGCGTGGACGACGGCAGTGGAGAAGTGCGCGGATATGTACTTGTAGCGCTCGTCGGCGACCATAGCCTCGAAATCTCCCGCGAACACGTCGTCGGAGAACTGTTTTTTAAACTCCTCGACCATTGCCACCTCTTCGGGATGGTCTTTTACCTCCAACTCATCCCCTTCGGTGAGTTTGATGGCGTGGAAGAGTGGGTTTGCGACTCCCTTGCCGCGGAGAGCGATGGTCACGTCGTTTATGACGTGGGAGAGTCTGGAACCTTCGAGCACCGTTTTGCCCGCACGCTTTTCTCTTGCGGCACGGAACGCGCGTTCCATCAGCTCCTGTATCCCCTCCTCTTTGAGCGCGGATATTTCGACGACGGGAACGCCGATTGCCGATTCCAACTTTTTTGCGTCTAACTTATCGCCGCTCTTTTTAACCACGTCCATCATGTTGAGGGCGACGACGATGGGTACGTCTATTTCCATCAGCTGCGTAGTCAGGTACAGGTTACGCTCAAGGTTGGTCGCATCGACGATGTTGACGACGCAGTCCGGCTTTTCATCGATGATGAAATTGCGCGAAATGACCTCTTCGGGTGTGTACGGCGAGAGGGAATAGATTCCGGGCAGGTCGACGATGGATACGGGAACGCTGAGCTTTTTATATATGCCCTCCCTTTTATCGACGGTGACGCCCGGCCAGTTGCCGACGTGCGCCGTGCTGCCCGTGAGCGTGTTGAACAGCGTGGTTTTGCCGCAGTTCGGGTTGCCCGCAAGTGCGAATTTGAGCATTTATTTTACCTCCATCACGACGCAGGAAGCCTCGCTTTTGCGCAGCGTCAGCTCGTATCCGCGCAGGTTCACTTCCACCGGATCGCCAAGAGGAGCGAGCTTGCGCAGCGTTATGTCCGCTCCGGGCGTAACACCCATATCGAACAGCCTTCTGCGAATTTTTCCCTCCCCTTCGATGCGCTTGACGATGCCGCGCTCTCCGGGGACGAACTCATTCAGCTTTTTTTCCATATTATCCTCCCCAACTATTGTAATTTTTAAAAAATAGTTGTGATTGTAGAACCATCGTAATCTGCTCTTTATACAAGTATCTTCATTGCCAAGTTGCGATCCAACGCGAGGCGGCCTTCGTGCAGTTTTATGATGACACTGCCCCCCACCTGCGACAATACCGTGAGCGACGCCCCCGCAATAATACCCAAATTTTCAAAATGCCGCTTATTTTTTTCGTCGGCGAGCACTTTTTTTACCGTAAGTTCCACGCCCGTAGGCGCAATAGGTAACGGCATATTTCTCTCCTTTTTTCGGGCACTTGCCCTCGCTGTATTTTCTCCAATTGAGTTAACCTTTGTTAACACAATATATTCTATCACCAATCAATCGTTCTGTCAAGCGAATCGTTTCGGCATTTCCGATATTTTTCGGATTTTTTCGCGGCGGTATATTCCGCGCGGCGGGGCGATTCCTATTATCCCTGCCGATTTGCGTGCGACGGCGCAAAAGTGCGGCGGGTTTTTCTATAAAAACCCGCCGCCGTACCGTAACCGTTTATTTACTTTTTATCGGGCGCTTTTTTGGGGGCGGGGGCAGGTTTTTCCTCTGCCGTTTCCTCTTTTTGCTCCCCTTCCTTCTGCGGGGCTACGATTTTGGGCAGCGACAGCCCCGCCATATTGTACATCTCCTCCAGCGGCGGCAGGCTCTTTAAAAGCCCGCTCAAGAAGCCCGCCGTAGCCGTTTTGCCGTCCTTGCCTTCGCCGCCGTCCCAGACGGTGACCTTGTCGATTTTGACGTTCTTGATTGCCTCGACCTGCTCTGCGACGAGCTGCTCGATTTTATCGGCGACGATGAGGCGCACCGCGTCGTTCGCGTCGCCGCCCGCGGCCTTGACGATGGCGTCGAGACCTTCCGCCTGTTTGGACAGCTTTTCGCGCACGCCGCGCGCTTCCGCCTCCATCTTGGCGAATATCGCGTCCGCTTCGCCCTTGGCGGTGCGGCGCATCTGCTCCGCTTCCGCGTCCGCTTCGATTTCCTTGCGGCGCTTTTCGATTTCCTGCTTAACGATGATGTCCGCTTCCTGCGAGGCCTTTTCTTTCTCCGCGCGCGACTGTTCGGCGATCTTTTCCGCCTGATAGCTCTCTTCGAGCGCCTTTGCCGCCTGCACCTTTTCGGCGGTGACGGCGAGTTTGAGCGCCTCCGCCTCCTTTTCGCGCAGTTCCGCCTGCGCCTTGGCGATTTCCGCCTTGGCGAGGTTTTCGCCCTTGATTGCCTCGCTGTTCGCCTGCGCCACGCGCACGCGCTCCTCCATCTTCGCGTTCGCTTCGCCGATGGAGCCGATTTTGTTCGCCTCGGCGACGGAAATCTTCGCATCGTTGATGGCTTTTGCGGCCGCTTCCTGCCCCAAGGCGATGATGTAGCCGGATTCGTCGGAGATATCCGTCACGTTGACGTTGATGAGGCGGAGGCCAATTTTTTTCAGCTCTCCCTCGACGTTGCGGGAAATCGCCTCCAAAAACTTGTCGCGGTCGGTGTTGATCTCCTCGATGTTCATGGTGGCGATGACCAGGCGCAATTGGCCGAAGATGATGTCCTTGGCCAGCTCCTGGATCTCGTTCATTTTGAGGTTGCGGAGGCGCTCCGCCGCGTTTTCCATCACCGTCGGCTCGGTGGAGATGCCGACCGTGAAGATGGACGGAACGTCGATGCGGATGTTCTGCCGCGAGAGGGCGCTCTTCAAGTCCACCGAGATGGACAGCGGCGTCAAATCGAGGTAGGTAAACGCCTGCACGAGCGGCCAGATGAACGCCGCGCCGCCGTGGATGCACTTGGCGCTGCGGGTGTTGCCCTCTTTATCCGCGCCGACTTTACCGTAGATGACCATGATTTTATCGGGCGGGCACTTTTTGTAGCGGGTGGCGACCATCAGAAACAGCATGAAGAGCACGAGCACCGCCACGACGATGAGTACGATTATCCAGGGTTGCATATAATATTCTCTCCTTAAAATATATAGTTCACAAATTTTCTTTTGAGCTGACAAAAGAAAATTTCGTGAATTGCAAGGCGACACCGCCGTTCAAACGCTTTCAGCGCTTTTCTGCGGCGTTTTCTCCCTCTTTGCGCCCTTTTTCAGGGCACGCATACTATTTATGGGCGCAAATTCACCCTCTTCCCTTAAGCCAAGGGATTGGCAAATAGGGTGCGCTTAGGCAAAAGCGTGGTTTTGCCACGCGCACTTTGATTATTTTTATTGCTTTTTCTTTTTTGCCCGCGCAGAATTTTACTGTTCTGCCTTATCTTCCTTGCGCGAGACGACGAACACGTCTCCCTGCGACTGCACGACGGTTACCTGCGCGTCGACGGGGATGCGCTCCTTGTCGTCGGTGACGGCGTCCGCCTCGGTGTAGCGCCCCTGCAAAACGAGGGTGATTTTTCCCCTGCCCTCCCTTGCGGGCGGCACGGAAACATAGACGGTGGCCGTTTTTCCGACAGCCGTATCGTAATTTACGGTACCGTCTTCCTGCAAGCGCAGCATCAGGCGAATCGCAAACCATACGATAAAGTATGCCGCGACGCCGACGATTACGGAGACGGGAATCGCAATCGCGGGGCTGACGTACGACGTGAGCATCACCAGCCCCGTCCAGCCGCCGATGGCGAAGAAAGCGGTGATTCCCTTGACGGAGAAGAGGGAAAGCCCCGTATCCGTATGCGAATCGAACGCGCCGTCGCCGTCGGTATCCGTATCGAAATCCGGCCCGCCGTCTCCCGCGCCGATGAGCATGAGAATCACCTGCACCAGGAGAAGGAGCGTGCCGATGCAGGCGATGACGAAGTACGTCCACTCCAGCGCGCCGAACTCTTTGAACCATTCCATAACAAAATTTCCTCCTTTTTCGGAAATGCGCGGCCATACGCCGCCTGTATCGGGTACGGCCGAATTACAGGAAGACGATGCGCTTCCCCTTCTTTTTCGCGTAATTGACGGTATAAAAGGTGCCGCCCCGCTCGCTTTCGAGGTACGCGAGCAGCACGTCGCAATTATCGACCATGCGGCGGTTGCGCTCGAACATGCAGCCGTTTTCATATTTTTCGTGCAGGACGATTTTTTCGTCGCACGCGGCAAGCAGGGAATCGTACTTTTCCCTTGCGCGCGGGGAATAGCGGGCGGCCTGGTCGGCGCAGGGCACGCACGCGACGATTTTTACGGGAGATTCCTCCCGCAGGCGCAGCAAAATTTCGCAGCAGAGGGAATCGAACCCCAGCGCCATGCCGCAGTAAAAGGTATCCGCCCCCTCCCCGACGAGAGCGCGCAGCGCTCCTTCGAGCTTTGCTTCGGAAAAATTTCTGCCGAGGACGCGATGCCCCGTGAGGGCGACTCTCATAGCGGCTTGCTCCTCTCCTTGCCCCTGCCGCGCGGGTACGCCGCGGGCGTGGGGCGAACCTTTTCGGCGACGACGATTGTGCGCGACCCCGCGCCGCCCGGAAGTTCGAACGTTTCGGCGCTCTGCAGCCGCACGCCCAGCACGCGGAAGGCGTTCGCCGCCTCCTCGATTTCCTCCGCCGCGTCCCCTTTATAGGCGACGAATACGCCGCCGGTTTTTACGAACGGCACGCAGTATTCGGACAAGGTATTCAGCCGCGCGACCGCGCGCGCACAGCAGACGCCGAATTTTTCGCGGTAATTTGCGTCGCGCGCCAGCTCCTCGGCGCGGCCGTTGACGACGCGCGCGTTCAGCCCCAGCTCGGAGACGGCCTTTTCCAAAAACGAGCACTTTTTTCCCACCGATTCGACGAGCGTGAAGGACAAATCGGGGCGCCAAATCATGAGCGGCACGGAGGGAAACCCGCCGCCCGAGCCCACTTCGAGGCAAGCCGCGCCCTGCGGAAAATACGGTTCGCCGAGCAGGCTGTCGTAAAAGTGCTTTACGTCGCATTCCTCCCGCCCGGTGATGCGCGTCAGGTTGAATTTTTGGTTGTATTCGGACAGCAGCGCATAGAACGCGGAGAACTTTTCCCCCGTCTGCCCGCCGCCGATACCGGCAAAGTAGTCCTTCATACCCGTATTATAGCATATGCGGAGGCAAAAATCTACAATTTCGCGCGAATATTTTTTTCCTCTTTCGGTGTGAATTGTGTTTATGGCTGTGGATAAACGCTGTGTTTTTGTGGATTTATCCCCCTTTTTCCGCACGCAGGCGGCAGACTAAGCGGATTTTTGCGGCGCCGCCTGTGGGCAAATAAAAACATTTCCACTTTTTACCCGCAGATTTTTCAACAAAAAAATCGCGCGTTGTCCACATCCTTTTCCGTGCGATTAGCTTGCTTTTTTGCCGCGTTTTCTATATAATAGTAGCATATCTGCGCCGGCGGAGGGAGTTTATCCACAATTCCACGCAGACTATTATTATTTATCCTATTTAAGAAAAAATATATTATTGAATATTCTTGCGAAGCAAGATACATCGGGAGGAAACAGAGCATGAAAATCATCTGCGAAGGCATCGAACTGTCGGATGCAATCATGAAGGTCGTCAAGGCGTGCAGCACCAAGACGACGAACCCCATTTTGGAGTGCATCAAAATTTCCGCGGAGAACGACACGGTGGAACTTTTGGCGACGGACGGAGAAATCGCCATGCAGAAGAAGATGCGCGCGGAAGTGCTCGAAGGGGGCGCCATCTGCGTTCCGGGCAAATATTTCGCAGACTTTATCAAGCGGCTGGAAAACTGCCAGGTAACCCTCGCCACGGAGGGGGACAGGCTGGACATCAGCTACGGCGAATCGGAGAGCTCCCTGCAGCTGCTCAACGCCGAAGATTTCCCCTCCATCGACATGGCGGTGAACGAGAGCCGCGTGGAGCTGCTGTCCAAAGATTTGAAGGAGCTCATCGCCAAGACGACCTTCTGCTGCGCGCAGGACGATTCGCGCCCCGTTTTGAAGGGTTGCCTGGTGCAGACGGAGGAGGACGGGCGCATCTCCTTTACCGCGCTGGACGGATACCGCATGGCGGTGTGCCGCAAAAATATCCTTTCGGTGAGCGGGAATATCCGCATCATCTGCCCGGGCAGGATTCTCAACGAAATCGGACGCATGCTCGGCGCGGACGAGGAGCCCATCACCCTGTACGTGCAGAAGAACCTTTTGCTGGTGAGCGTGAACGACACCGTTCTGACCGGCCGGCTGTACGAGGGGGACTTCGTGAACGTGAAGAACATCGTGCCGCGCGAGTTTACCAGCGAAATCGTGGCGGACAAGGCGGTGCTCGACGAGAGCGTGGAGCGCGCGGCGGTCATGGCGCGCACGGATAAAAACAGCGTCGTTACCTTCGACATCCGCGAGGACGGCATGAACATCACCGCCCTGACGGCAATCGGCCGCGTGGACGAGAGCCTGAAAGTGAGCCTGGAAGGAAAGGACGTGAAAATCGCGCTCAACTGCAAGTATGTGAGCGATTGCCTGGGCGCCGTTTCCGACGAAAAAGTGCGCATCGGGTTCAACGGGGCGGTTGCGCCCTGCGTCGTGACGCCCGTGGAGGGGGATTCTTATCTGTATTTGATTCTTCCCGTGCGCACAACGGCATAAAAACGGTTGACAGCGGCGCAATTTTTTATGTATAATTGTTCGAGACAATAATTTAGAATAGGAGAGTATACCTCAATGAAAAGAACGTATCAGCCCAAAAAGAGGCAGAGGAGCAAAGTACACGGATTCCGTAAACGCATGAAGACGCAGGGCGGGCGCAAGACGCTCAAGAGGCGCAGGGACAAGGGCAGAAAGAAACTGACCGCGTAAAAATTGCAAGGATTGAGCGGTCAAGAGGCGGCGAAGGCGGTGCAGTACACCAGGTTAAAGAAAAACAACGATTTTAAGAGATTGTTTTCAAGGGGAAAAAAGTGTTTTTCCCCTGCTTTAATTGTACTCTATATGCCGTCGAAGAAGCTGACGATGGGCGTGGCCGTGAGTAAAAAGCACGGCAAGAGCGTGCAGCGCAACCGCATCAAGCGGCTTTTGCGCGAGGCGTTCCGCAAGGTGTGCCCTTCCGTGAACGGCAATTACGCCTTTATCCTGCTGCCCAAACAGGCGGAGAGCTATTCCCTTTCCGCATTCGAAAAGAGCCTTGTTTCCGCACTGAAGAGGGAAGGACTGCTCCGATGACGCGGCAGGACGTGCGCGCCGCGTACCGCTATTTGCGGCGCACGGTGTTTAAGCCGTACATCAAGATGTTTTTGATGCACTTAATCGTGTTCTATCAAAAATACTTTTCCAAAGGGACATGCCTGTACCGCCCCACCTGCTCGCAGTATATGCTGGAGGCAATCAATAACCACGGCGTAATCGTGGGGATACTGCTCGGCAGCTGGCGGCTTCTGCGCTGCAACCCCTTTTCCAAGGGGGGATACGACCCCGTGCCCGAAAATTGGTTCAAGGCGCGGTGGCTGTATTGAGCTGCGGTCAGAAAAAAATTCGAATTTTTAGGAACACAGAATGGCAAATTTGTTAGCGAATATTATCACCCTGCTCCCCACCGATTTCGGCAACTCGCTGAATTGGCTGGGCACGGCAATACAATGGGTCGTGGGGTTGGTGAGCAGCGTCGGCGTCGGCATTATCCTGTTTACGCTGGTTTTGAAGCTCATCACGCTGCCGCTGGACATCTATTCCAAGGCGAAGATGCGCAAAAACAACCTGAAAATGGAGAAAATGCGCCCGCAATTGGAAAAATTGCAGAAGCAGTACCAGAACGACCAGCGCACCTACAACCAGAAGATGATGGAGCTGTACAAGAAGAACGGCTATTCCATGTTCGGGGCGTGCCTGCCCATGATTGTTACGCTCGTCATCTTTATGGTCGTGTTGGGCGCGTTTTCCACCTATTCGCAGTATACGAACGTCGATTTGTACAGACAGATGTCGGTGGCGTACAACGAATCCGTCGTTGCCTTCGCCCCCGAAGACTACCGCGCCGACCCCCAAAAGCCGACCGCGAGCGAGGTGACCGAGACGCAGACGGAGGGGCGGTGGCAATATACCCTGGTGGAGACGTACGACGACGAGGATTCGTTTTTGAGCGTACGCGTGCAGAAAACCTTTCTTTCGGACACGCAGATCGATAAAAATACCGTCGATTGGAGCGCCGAGGGAGTACTTGTAACCGAAGAATTTACGGTTAAGACGGATACGATTTACGCCAACGCCGATCGCGTAGTTACGACGGAGGACGGGAAGGACGTCACCGTGCAGCAGCTCATCGACCGCTTCAGCGAAGAGAACGGAAACGACCGTGACGACGCGACGGCAATGGTGGTGATGCGCCAGATCGGGCGCAACGCCGCGGAAAACGCGTACAACGAGCACCGCATGGGATTTTTGTGGGTGAAGAACATCTGGCTCCCCGATACCTCCTATACGCACCCCGTGCAGTACGAAACGGAGATAAACAACCAGGATCTCTATGACGAAATCACCTATAACCTCAACGAGGAAAAGAACGCGGCGAACGGCTACTATATCCTGATTATCATTTCCATCGGCACCATGTTCCTCTCGCAGTTTATCCTGGCGAAGAGCCAGAAGGCGCAGAACGATTTGCAGACGGCGAACGGACAGGGCGCCAAAACGCAGAAAGTGATGATGATAATCATGCCGATTATCTTCGGCGTATTCTCCTTCATGTACAGCGCGGCGTTCAGTATTTACATGGTTGTCAGCAATATTTTCGGCATCGTGAGTACCCTGTTGATCAACTTCTTCATCGACAGAAAATTCAAAAAGATTGAGGAGCAGGAAATTCAGGAGAAATATAACAAGAGAATCCCGCAGGCCAATCGAGCGGCCGACGGAAAAAGCGGAGGAAAGAAAAAATGAACGATTACGAATTTACCGGCAAAACGGTAGACGAAGCGGTGGACGAAGGGTTGAAGACGCTCGGCCTCGCGCGCGATGAGGCGGAAATTCAGGTTCTGGACGAAGGAAAGAAGGGCGGACTGTTTACCAAGGGCGTCAAGGCGCGCGTGCGCATCAGCAGGAAAAAGACGGACGGCGAGCGGGCAGTCGAATTCCTCGACGGGATGTTCGAACTTTTGGGCATCACGGCGACGACGGAGCTGGAAGAGGGCAACGAAAACGAAAACACGAAAATCAACGTCGTGACCCCCAACACCTACGCGTTAATCGGGCACAGGGGAGAAATGCTCGACGCGCTGCAGGTACTTGCCGGCGCGGTGGCGAACACCGGGCGCGAGGAGTACAAGCGCGTGGTCGTCGATTGCGAAGGCTACCGCGAAAAGCGCGAGGAGACGCTCAAGCGCCTCGCGAACAAATTGGCGGAAAAGGCGGTGCGCCTGGGCAGAAAGCTCTCCCTCGAGCCGATGACTCCCTACGAGCGCCGCATTATCCACGCGGCCCTTGCCGACAGCACGGAAGTTAAGACGGCGAGCGAGGGAAAGGAACCCAACCGCTACATCGTCGTAATCCCCAACAATCTGCGGCCCGGCGCGGAGCGCTACGAGCGCCGCAGCGGGTTTAACCGCGATCGCAGGCCGTACAGCCGCGACAAGCGCGAAAAGCCGTACAACCGAGACAGGAACGCGTCCTACGACCGCGAAAAGAGGGAAGACAGGCCCTACGGCGAGCGCCGTGAAGATCGCTACGGCGACAGGGAAAAGCGCGGCGGATACCGCGACAGGCGCGAGGACAGGCCGCGCGCTTCGGGTTTGCCCCGTTCCAAGCGGCAGCCCTACTTCGGCACCTTCCTCGGCAACAGCAACGATATGAAGAACGCCGAAGCGGAGACCAAAGCGCCCGAAAGCAAGGACGAAGAATAAAGACCGCTCCCAAGCGGAAGAACCAAACAAAAGAGGGACAGCCGTTCAAAAGGCTGTCCCTCTTTTGTTTCGCTGGCTTTTGATTGCGCGGCGGAGGAAGATAGTCGGCGCGGGCAAATCGGCGAGCGGATAGAAACTTTTTCGATATTTCGATGAATTTTTCCGTAAAATTTGCCGCAGATATTGCAACCGGCGGAAAGCTGTGCTATAATCGAGAAAAACAAAGGAGGCCCGGGTATGGTGAAGGAAGAAAAAGCCGCCAAAACGGCGGCAAAGACGGAGCAAAAAGCAAAGAGCGCCCCCGCGAAGGAGAAGGCACCCGCAAAAGAGAAAAAAGCAAAAACGGCCGCAAAAGCGGACAGCGCGGCGCCTGCACCCGTTAAGGAAGAAAAGACTGCCGCGCGCAACTACCACGTTGCCAAGCGCCCCGACGGCAAATGGCAGGTGAAGTTTGCGGGCGGGGAAAAGGCAATCAAGCTGTTTTCGACGCAGGCGGAGGCCATCGGGTACGCCAAAAAGCTCGCCGAAAACCAGGACGGGAGCATTTCCATCCACAAAAAGGACGGAAAGATGCGCAAGCAAAAGTATTGACGCCCTATTGCAGGGCAGAAAAAAACAGGGCGAACCGCGGTTCGCCCTGTTTTGCATCGTACGATTTTTATTCGCCGTCTTTTTTGTTCTTTTCCTCTTCCGCTTTGCGCTGGTAGTAGTTTTTATAGCCGACCTTGTGGTTATCCCCTTCGTCCCACTTTTTGCCGCCCGTAATGAGAACGGAGAGAACAATCATCACCCCCAACAAGATAAGGATGAGGGGAAGAACCCAATTGTCGGGCAGGGCGAGCGCGGAAATCAGGCAGACGAGCGCGACGACGAGCAGCCCCGCGCTGAGAAAAATCTGCATCTTTTTCAGCTGCGTGGAGTTTTTGGTGCCGATTGCGGAAAAGAGCAGCGCAAGCCCGCTCACCCCCGCGAAGATGACGCCCGCCCACGAAGCGGAAAATTCGGTGAACGGCTCCACCTCGAGCACGGATAAAAAGAAGAACACCGCCGCCGCCAAAAAGGACAGCGCAACCAACAGCCGCACGAACAGTTTTTTGCTCATTTTATTTTCCTCCTATCGGGATAGTTTGCGGATACCGCCGCGCCGCAAAAATGCGGATGCGTGCGGCAGTTTTTTGGATTGATTCAGCGCAGAATCGCCGTGCGGGAAACGGCGCAGATTTCCTCGCCGTCCGCCAGAACGAGGGTATCGCCGTGCGCAAAGTCGCGCACGATGCCGCCGATGCGCAGTTTTATCGGGGCATCTTCGCGGCTCGCCGCGAGCACGGTATACTTGCCCGCGAGCAGCGCCCCGCCCTTTTCGGCGACGTACGTTTTGCCCTTTTCGAGCAGGAAATCCCCCTTTTGCAGAGAGATGTTCGCGCCGCCCCGGTCGAAGACGGCCGCATCCTTCGAATAGCGCACGCCGCCGGAGATTTTGACTCCCTCGGCGTACTGCTCGCCCGCCGCGCTCTTTCCCTTTTCGCGGAAGTACAGGCAGGCGAACACGACCGCCGCCGCGAGGAATACCCCCGCCGCAACGGATAAAACAGCGATTGCCGTAATCATACGCTTTCCTCCGTCAGTTTATTTTGGCGCCGCACTCGGGGCAGAACTTTGCGCCCGAGGGCACCTTTGCGCCGCATTTGGGGCAGCCGCCCGCCACGGGAGAGCCGCATTCGGGGCAGAATTTTGCCTTGGCGGGGATTTTGGCGCCGCACTTGGTGCAGAAATTGCCGCCCGCCTGCGCGCCGCCCTGCTCGCCGCTGCCGGCGACGGGCTGGTTCATATTGGCGAACATCTGGCCCATCTGCATGCCCATTCCCAGGCCCATGCCCGCGCCCATCGTGCCGCCCGCCATGCCGGGGTTTTTGGCTGCTTCCTTGAGGGCGTCCGCCTGCGCGAGGCGGGTGTAAACGTCGATGTTTTTGCGCATCATCCCGAGGCGCGTGCTCTCGTCGAGCGCCTTTTCCAGCTCGGGCGGGAGGGAAAAGCTTTCAAAGTTGAAGGCGCACAGCTCCAGCCCCATCGCCTCGAAGCGGGAAGAGAGGGACTGCTTGACGCCCGCGCTCAGCTCCATGAGGTTTGCCGCCATATCCAGAACGGGCACGCCGCTCTCGCCGATGGCGTCGGAGATGCCCATCACGAGGATACTGCGGATATAATCGGTGATGTCGCGCGTGGAGAAGCTGGAATGGGTGCCCGAAAGCTCCTGCATGAACACGAACGCGTCCTTCACGCGGAAGGAATAGGTGCCGAACCCGCGCACGCGCACGGCGCCGTAGTCGGCATCGCGAATCATGATGGGGTTGGAAGTGCCCCACTTCTGCCCCGTAAACTGCTTGGTGTTGACGAAGTAGACGTCCGATTTGTACGGCGTTTCGAAGCCGTACTTCCAGGAGAGGAGCTTGGTGATGACGGGCAGGCTGTCGGTATCCAGCTTATAAAACCCGGGCAGGAACACGTCCGCCATGCGCCCCTTGTCGCAGAAAATGGCGACCTGGCTGTCGCGCACGGTCAGCGCCGAGCCGCGGTTGATTTGGTTGCCCGACATAGGCACCTTGTAAACAATGGTGTCGGAGGAGTTGTCCGTCCATTCGATGACCTTCAATAGAGCCATATTCTATACCTTCCTTATCGGAAAATTGCGGCAGAAAAAAAAGTTCTGTCCGCATAAAATAGTATCACATACGCGCGCAAAAGTCAACAGTTCGCGCAAAATGTTCGCCCGGCGGCGGGGCGCGGGCATGACCGAATTTTTCCAAACGGTTGACAACGCGCGCGTTTTGCCCTATACTAAAAGCGAAAGTTTGTGGAGGTTTGACTATGGGACCAATTCGCAAGGCGCTGCGTTCGGCGATGACGCTCGCCCTTATTTTGACCTTTTGCCTGCCTTTGGGCGGCGCGATGCTCGGCGTGGGGCTGGGGTTCGGGCTCGCGCCCGTATGGGCCGTCGGCATCGCGCTGATGGTCGCCGGATTTTACGGCTGCCCGATTGCCTGGGTAGGCTACGGCAGCAAGCGCTCGCTGTATCGGCTGGTGCAGGCGGTTGAGGAGGAGAATATCTATACGGTGCGCGAACTCGCTTCGCAGCTGGGACTTTCGGAAAAGGAGGTGCGCAACCGCATCGACACCTGTTTTAACAAGCGCTACCTCGTGGGATATAAGCGGGAGGCGGACGGGCTTGTGCTCAACGAAAACCGCGCCCTGCGCGAGCGCGAGCACGCCGCCGTGTGCCCTTCCTGCGGGGCAAAGTTCGATTATAAAGCGGGCGAACAGGCGCGCTGCCCCTACTGCGGAACTTTGGCAGAGCGGAAAAATTAAAATTCAACAGGCACTTTTTTCGTACACGTGCGCGGTTTTTTGCTCCTTCGGGTTGCGGGCGGAAAAACCGCGCCCTTTTTTTCTTCTCCCTGTCGCAATTTTTGCATAAGAAAAATGTTATTTTATCTTGACAAAAATATTGTTAAGATATATAATATTATCAAAAAATATCAAAAAATATAATAATCAAAGAAAGGGTACCCTTTCTTTGGCTGTCAAACAGCCAAAGAAATACACTTATTCGGTTAACGTTAACGGAACCCAGCGGAAGGGATGCACAGTCTATCGTACGGCATTCCTCCGTTCGGAATAAACAATTATGTGGGAGGAGGAAGCAACATGAAAAAGCGGATTCTGCTCATCGCGCTGTCCCTTTGCCTGTGCGCAGCCGTCGCCGTCGGGGCGGCAGGATGCGACGGGAGCGGCGGCACGGTGTGGTATTCCGGAACGGACGCGCCGACGGCGCAGACGGAGGGAAATGTAGGCGATTTTTACCTGGACGAAGATGATTTCGATATCTACAAGCGCACGGAGAGCGGCTGGGAGTTAATCGGAAACATCAAAGGCGCCGACGGAGCCGCGGGGCAGAAGGGCGACACCGGCGCGGCCGGGCAGGACGGCCAGGACGGCGCGCCGGGCGCGGACGGAGAGGACGGCCAGGACGGCGCAAACGGTGCGGACGGACAGACGCCCTACATCGGCGAGAACGGCAACTGGTGGATCGGCGACAAGGACACGGGCGTGAAGGCCGAGGGGCAGGACGGTGCGGATGGTGCGCCGGGAGCGCCGGGCGCGGACGGAGAGGACGGTAAAGACGGCGCCGATGGTGCGGACGGACAGACGCCCTACATCGGCGAAAACGGCAACTGGTGGATTGGCGACAAGGACACGGGCGTAAAGGCCGAGGGTCAGGACGGTGCGGATGGTGCGCCGGGAGCGCCGGGCGCGGACGGAGAGGACGGCAAGGACGGCCAGGACGGAAGAGGCGTAGCGAATATAGAGATAACATATTCGTACAACGAAGAGGGGCGCGAGGTAATCGTGTTCACCATCCATTATACGGACGAGACCGTGGAAACCGTAACGGTGGAAGTACCGCGCAAGATATTGTATATCAATTACCTCGGGGGGGAACAGTACGAAGTCATCGGCGAGGGGGAAGAACCGCCGAAGATGATGCTGCGCGTAGAGTACGAGGACGGGTATGAAGAGATACCCGTAACGGAGGAGATGTTCGTCGTCGACGGCGTATACAGGGCTGTCGATTTCTACACCCCCGGATTGTACCGCGTGAAAATCGTGTACCAAGGGTATATGGCATACGAGGGCGAAATCCGCGTCATCGATTGGAGCGACGATTCTTTCGTGTCCGCGTATATCTCCGAGCCGTACGCGATTATGCGGGTGCAGGACGGAGAATTGGCCGTTGATTTCACAAATATAACCTTTACGGCCATGCGGGCGAACGGCGATGTCTCTATCTGGGGGTTGGACGATTCGTCCCTGGAAAAGAGCTACGAATTTACCGGGGAGGGCGTGCCCTTCGATATCACGGTGACTTATACCGAGGGGGAAGACAGCGTTTCGGCAATCCTGCACGTGCTTCCGCTTTCCGACGACGCCATGGGAGAAGTGGCGTGGACGGACGCCACATATTACGGCGAGCAAGGATATACCGTCAATTTGGGCGACGAGCCCTTCTACGGGCATGAGTATATCCGCTTCGCAGGGAACGTCGGCGGGCAGACGTACATATACAACATGCCCGTATCCGCGGAACTTCTCGTCGACGAATGGGGCGGGCCGTTCGACAGCGCCGCAACGGGAACCAAGACATACTATTTCGATGCGGAAAAGGTGTTCGGCAAGGATATCAAAACGAGCATTAACGTCACCGTCGTCGACCCGTCCGATACGAGCGTAACGGGCATTTGGGTTAACGCACAGCGGGTAATCGCGCTCGTGGAAGAAGGTAATCTCGTCAAGGATTATACGGGGCTGCAGATTACCGCGACTTTGGCGAACGGCGCCGAGCTGCAGCTCTCCCCTTCCGACGTCGAAATCGATTTGAGCAGCTATACGGCCGCGGGAGAAATGTTTACCGTATTTGTGCGCTACGAGGGCGTTGAAACGCAGTTTGAGGTGATTCCCCTGACGAGCGAGCAGCTGTACGACGGGGAAACGGTGAAGTTTTGGGGCGCGCAATATTGGGGCGAATGGGAATTGACAAGCGCTATCGGCGAAGAGCCGTTCGTCAACGGGGAATTTATTCAGTTGGACGGCGATTGGAACGGATATCCCTGCGCCTATGCGCTCCCCGCGCGCGCCGAACTGCTGCTGGATTTTGACAAGTCCGCCGCGGGCGAGGGAGAATATTACTTTGACTCCGAGAAGCTGTTCGGAACGTATGCGGGTTCCGTGCGTATCCGCGTATATGACCCCGATACCGTGACCGTCGATTCCATATCCGTCGACGGCACGACGGTTTTCGGCGTCGGCCAAGGCAGCTATGACGGCTGGATGCTGCGCGTACATTACAGCACGGGGGAAGGATACTCTTTCCAAGAGACGGTGCCCTTCGACGAGTCGATGATTGTGGACGACGACGGATTGGATTTCGGCGTGCGCGGCGAGTATACGATTCTCGTGGAATACGAGGGCATACAGACGCCGGTGGCTGTCACCGTCTACGATCCGGAGGTATTCAACATCAAATATATCGACTTGGCGGGACTGTACAATTTAGAGATGCCCTTAAATACCGACGTGGAGACATTCCTCGCGGAAAACGTCGTCGGGCGGACGTTCTACGTGACGTACTATGAACCGGTCGACGGATTGGCGGGCGAAACCATTTCCATTACAAGGGAAATGCTCGACGCGAGCGCCGTCAACGGGGAACAGACGGGCATGTATGCCATTCGCTTAACGTACGGCCTGCCCGGGCAGGAAGCGTATACGTGCACGATTAACGTGAGCGTGTCGGCAGACCTTGCGGGGAAGGAGCCCATCGCCATTTACTATCTGGATGAAAATGCCGCCAAGATGCTCGGTTCTGAGCAGGTGGAGCTGTACGAAGGGAACGTTTTGGTTATCGGCAGCATGCAGGCGGCTTACACCGAGGAGGGAGACCTGCTCCGCTTTGCCTTTATGGGCAGCGAAGTTATTTTCCGAAAGACTGTGGAAGAGGACAGGACGGTTCTTTCCGCCTATATCCCGAACGGGGAAGGCGTACAGTATTCGGCGGAATATATGGGCATGATGATTACCGCGTACGAGGAAGAGAATATATTCGTGCTCGCCAATTACGTGGCGGGAGGAGAGCCTGCGCCGGTGATGTCCTGCACGGGCGAGCGGAACGACAGCGGGTACTGGGTGATCATTGGCCAGGCATTTGAGCTGATTCCGCCGGAAGAGCCGGGCGGCATAGGTACGGCCACGGCCGTTATGGTCGATTGACGGGAAAACGGCCGCTGTGCGGCGGCGTGACGCGCTAAAACAAATGATACAAATAAAAAGGGAGCCGCGGATACTTTCCGCGGCTCCCTTGCCCTTTTGCGGGCGTTTGCGCGGATAGCGGGCAGTATGCTCGCTGCAATTCCGGCAGGCAGAGCGTTGTTTTTGCCGTCTCCCCGTACAAAATTTGCCGCCCCCCGTTTTCTGCGGCATCCCCCCTGCCTCATCGTCTTCCGTTCTCACGTACCCCTGCAGGCCTGTACCCCTGCGGGTTTGTACCCCTGCAAGCCTGTACCCCGGCGGGCCTGTACCCTTGCAGGCCTGTACCCCTGCGGGCCTGTATCCCGACAGGCCTGTACCCCGGCGGGCCTGTACCCCGGCAGGTCTGTACCCCTGCAAGCCTGTGCCCTTGCAGGCCTGTACCCCTGCAGGCCTGTGCCCTTGCAGGCCTGTACCCTTGCAGGCCTGTACCCCTGCAAGCCTGTACCCCTGCGGGCCTGTATCCCGACAGGCCTGTACCCCTGCAGGCCTGTGCCCTTGCAGGCCTGTACCCTTGCAGGCCTGTATCCCGACAGGACTGTGCCCCGACAGGCTTGTACCCCTGGTGGGCCTGTACTCCGGCGGGCCTGTGCCCTGGCGAGCCTGTATCCCGACAGGACTGTATCCCGACAGGACTGTATCCCGACAGGACTGTGCCCTGACAGGACTGTGCCCTGACAGGACTGTGCCCTGACAGGA